>JANOTB010000276.1:0-2450 GCA_031416115.1 Gemmatimonadota bacterium | reverse complement strand
GAAGTCGGGGGCGTGGTACAGCTATGGCACGCAGCGGATCGGGCAGGGCCGCGAGAATGCCAAGATGTTCCTGAAGGACAACCCGGCGGTGATGGCGGAGATCGAGGAGAAGGTCAAGACGGTGCTCGGCATCAACAAGGTGGTCGCCGAGGCCGAGACGGAAGAGTAGGGAATAGGGGACATAAAGGAGGGACGCGAGATGAGAGGGCAGTGCCTCACATCTCCCATCTCCCATCTCCCATCTGTAGTTCGTCGGGGGTGCGATCTGTGGTGAGTCGTCGGGGCCCGGAATCCCCGCCGTTCCACTCGGGTCCACCCCCGGCGTTCGTCCGGGACTCTGGGCGCGCTGATTGTACTGACTGCTGTATTGACACGAGCGTGCGTCGATGGTATCGTGGCGCATGACGCCCACGGCCAAGTCGGAGCAGCTCCAGATTCGGGTCACGCCAGAGCAGAAGGCCACGTTGCGCGCGCTCGCGGAGCGGGCAGGGACTGATCTGTCCACGTTCGTGCTTTCTCGGGCGCTACCGCGGCGGCAGGAGGAGTTCGTCGGCTTCCTGCACCTCATGGCCGACACGGCGCGCCGGGACATCGCGCTCCGCGAGTTGAACGACCTCCTTACCGATATCACCTCCACCGATTTCGCGGTGGCGTGCGCGGATCCATGGGGGCTGGAACTGCTGGATGATCGATATCAGAACTACGTGGCGGCGATGGTGGAGGAGGCTGCTGGGCACCTCGGTGTGCTTCCGCCCATCTGGACCGCGGAGGTGCCGCCACTCGCGGAGCCCTGGTTCAACACCGACGTCAAGGCGTTCCGGCCGTACCTGCTGATGGCGTCGCCGGTCCCCTACCGACGCCGTAACATCTTCGTCGAGTCGGTGCTCGGGACGCGCGCCGGGACGGGCGCGCGCGCGCGCGAGCGCGTGCCAGGGTTCCGCGGCGGCGAGGGCGAGGTGCGCTATGCGAGTCGCGGGGTGGTTTGGGTCACCCGCCCCCGCCGCGTTTCCGAGCGCACGCCCAGCTGGCGCGATCGCGCGCGCGAGGAACTGCTCTCGCGCGAGCAGATCGATGAGCTACTGGTCTCGTTATCGGACGAACTGGTGCGACGCGGCGTGACGGGAGAGATCTATCTCGTGGGCGGCGCCGTCATGTGTCTGGCGCTCGGTGCGCGCGAGATGACGCGGGACGTCGACGCGGCAATGCGGCCCTCGACCGTCCTGCGTGACGCGGCGGCTGAGGTCGGACGGCGCGCCGGTGTCGCCGAGGACTGGCTCAACGATGCCGTCCTCGGGTTCCTCAGTCCGCTCGGCACCTACGACCCGTGGTTGGAGCTACCCGGGCTGCGGGTGTTCGTCGCGCAGCCGCAGTACATGCTGGCGATGAAGTGCTTGGCGATCCGGTCCGAGAAGGAGGCGCCCGATCGCGATGACGTGCGGTTCCTGTTGCGATATCTCAACGTCACCTCGGCCGCCGAGGCGCTCGCGATCGTCGAGCGCTACTACGACGAACCGATGGTCAAGCTCCGCACACGGCTCTTCCTTGAGGAGCTGTTCGGGGTGCCCGAATGAACCTCCCCACGCCCGGCGCTGTCACCGCCGTCCGCGAACTCCCGCGCCGCGCCGGCCGCTACCTGGTCGAGATCGGCGGTGTGCCGTTGAGTCCGGTCGCCGTCGAGTCGATCGCCGAGTTCGGCCTCCGCATCGGCCGTCCCGTCGATTCGGAGGCGCTCACGCGCCTGCTGTCAGCGAGCGCGGCGACCGCCTGCTATGACAAGGCGATCGACGCCATCGCGCGCCGCGCACGCTCCACCAAGGACCTCGAGCGCTGGCTCTTGCAGCGCGAGCAGCCACGAGCCGCGGTCGACTCGGCGCTCGAGCGCCTCACCGCACTCGGACTCGTCGACGATGTGGCCTTTGCGCGCGCGTTCGCGAGGTCGCGCAGCGCGGGGAAGGGGTTCGGTCCGCGACGTGTGGCGGCCGAGCTCGGCAGAAAGGGCATAGCGCGCGGGACGGCCGATCAGGTGATCGAGGAACTCGCGGTCGAGGCCGAGGAGGCAGACGCGGATGGACTCACGCACGGGGAGCGCGAGCGCGCCCAGGTGCGCGTGGTGGCCGCGAAGCGCCTGAGGTCGCTCGCCTCACTCGAGCCGGCGGTCGCGCGCCGGCGCCTTGTGGGGTGGCTCATCAGGCGAGGGCATGCTGGGGTGGTCGCGGCGCAGGTGGCGCGCGAGCTCATTCCGCAGTGAGCCCCGCAATGTGTGAAGTTCCTCGCATGCTCACGTTGCGTCGTTCCATTGCGATCTTCGCCCTCGCGACCGTACCGCTCTGCCGGGTAGCCGGTCAGAGTGCCCGTCCTGGGTCCGAGGGCGGCGATTCGACCTCGGCCGAGCGGCGGATCAAGATCGGCGCGTCGACGCTCATTGGCATCCCGAGCATTGGCGTCGAGCG
>JANOTB010000275.1:0-3086 GCA_031416115.1 Gemmatimonadota bacterium | reverse complement strand
CCTCGACTATCGGTTGGCGACGTTGCCACTCCGCGGAGTCAAGGGCACGACGGGCACACAGGCGAGCTTCCTCGAGCTCTTCGGTGGCGACCATGCGAAGGTGCGCGCGCTGGATACGCACGTCTGCCACGCGATGGGATTTCCGGGCTCGATCCCGGTGAGCGGCCAGACCTATTCGCGCAAGCTCGACGCGCATGTGCTCGACGTGGTCGCGGGAATCGCCACGAGTGCGGCGAAGTTCGCGAGCGACATGCGGATGCTGCAGTCGTTCGGCGAGATCGAGGAGCCATTCGAGAAGGATCAGATCGGTTCCTCGGCCATGGCCTACAAACGGAACCCGATGCGTTCGGAGCGGATCAACTCGCTCGCGCGGTTCGTGCAGCAGGTGGCGGGCACCGCGAATCAGACGCACGCCGTGCAGTACTTCGAGCGCACGCTCGACGACTCGGCGATCCGCCGACTCGTGATCCCCGAGGCGTTCCTCGCGACCGACGCCATACTCATCCTCATGGAGAACATCGCCGTGGGGCTCGAGGTGCATCCTGCGCGCATCCGCCAGCGGATCAACGAGGAACTGCCGTTCATGGCGACCGAGTCGCTGATCGTCCGTGCCGTGCAGGCGGGCGGGGACCGACAGGAAGCGCACGAAGTGATCCGGCGCCATTCGATCGCCGCGGCGCGCGCCATGAAGGACGAAGGGAGGCCCAACGACATGCTCGAGCGTCTCGCCGCGGACCCGGCCTTCCCGGTCCCGAGCGAGGATCTCCGCACGGTGACCGACGCGTCGCGATTCATTGGTCGCGCGGCGCACCAGGTGGACGACTTCCTGGCCGAGGTGGTCGACCCGATCCTCATCGCCGCTGGCGAGAGCGACCCCGCGCGCGAGGAGGTCCGCGTATGAGCCCGCTGCTGGTGGGTGAGACCCGTCTCCCGCTGCCGCTGATCCGCCGCGGCAAGGTGCGCGACGTTTATGAAGTGGACGACGCGCGACTGCTGCTCGTGGCGAGCGACCGCGTGAGCGCGTTCGACGTCGTGATGCGCGAACTCGTTCCATATAAGGGCGCAGTGCTCACGCAGGTGACCGCGTGGTGGCTGCGCCACTTCGAGACGGACGTCGCGCACCACATGCTCTCCTGTGACGTCGCGGAGATCGTGCGCGCGGTGCCGGCGATCGCGATGCATCGTGACGAGCTCGCGGGACGCGCGATGCTCTGCCGTCGCACCGAGGTCTTCCCGGTGGAGTGCGTCGTGCGCGGCTACCTCTCCGGGTCGGCCTGGAAGGAGTACGCTGCGAGTGGAACGCTCGCCGGAGAGCGGCTCCCGGTCGGGCTGCGCGAGAGCGACCGACTCGACCCGCCGATCTTCAGCCCCGCGACGAAGGCGGAGACGGGGCACGACGAGAACATCACCGTCGAGCAGATGACAACGGTCGTCGGTGCCGATGCCGCGATCACGCTCGAGCGCCTCGCTCGGCTCATCTACGGACATGGACGCGAGATCGCGGGGGAGCGCGGCATCATCATCGCCGACACCAAATTCGAGTTCGGCCGCACGACTGATGGACAGATCCTTCTGATCGACGAATGCATGACCCCCGACAGTTCGCGCTTCTGGCCCGCCGACCGCTACGCCGCGGGCCATGGCCAACCGAGTTTCGACAAGCAGCCCCTGCGTGACTGGCTCGACGCGGAACGCCGCGCCGGCCGGTGGGACGGCAACGCCCCGCCTCCCACGCTCCCGGACGAGGTCGTCGCCGCTACGAGCGCGCGCTACCTCGAGGCCTTCGAGCGCCTCACCGGTTCACCCCTCGACCTGACACAACTCCCGTGAACTTCGCCCGCGAAGGGATCCCGTTCATCCTGATCGCCATGGCACTGGCCGCAGCCGGCTACGTTGCCGCGCTCGCGCGCCGTTCGTGGCCGCTCTGGCTGCTGGCATTCGTCCTTACGCTGCTCGTGCTCTGGGTGGCCTACTTCTTCCGCGACCCCGAGCGCGACGGTCCGCGCGGCGAGACGCTTGTGATCTCTCCGGCCGACGGTCGCGTGATCGAGATCAAGGAAGTCGACGAGCCCGCCTTTCTGAAAGGGCGCGCGATCCGCATCTCGGTCTTCATGAACGTCTTCAACGTGCATGTGAACCGGTATCCGGTGTCGGGCAAGGTCGCCTACGTGCATTACAACCCTGGCAAGTTCCTCAATGCGGCGGCCGAGAAGGCGTCGTTGGAGAACGAGCAGAGTTCCGTCGGAGTGCAGACCGCGACGCAGCGAGTGCTGTTTCGGCAGATCGCTGGCCTGATCGCCCGGCGCATCGTCACCTATAGCCGCGAAGGGGACGACGCCGAACAAGGAGCGCGCATGGGTCTGATCCGCTTCGGCTCGCGGGTCGACGTCTTCGTCCCGGTCGGCAGCGTCGTGAAGGTCCAGCTCGGCGAGCGCCCGATCGCCGGGACCACCGTGCTCGCGGAGCTACCGAAATGAAGCGCCGCCGCTTCCCGCGGCCGTCGCTCGTGATGCTCCCGAACGGGCTGACTCTCACGAATCTCTTCTTCGGCATCTTCGCGATCGTGTCGGCATCGCGCGGCCAGCACATTCAGGCCGGGTGGTACATCGTGCTGGGCGGCTTCTGCGACGCGCTCGACGGTCGCATCGCCCGCGCGACGAACACGGGCAGTGCCTTCGGCGAGGAACTCGACTCGCTCGTCGACGCCATCTCGTTCGGGCTGGCGCCGGCACTCATGATGTATTTCGCGGTGCTGCGGGACACCGGATGGGACTGGCTCTTCGTCTTCATCTTTTGCGCGGCCGCCGTGATGCGCCTCGCGCGATTCAACGTCGAGGAGGCGGGTGCCTCCAAGAAGTCCGCCTACTTCAAGGGGTTGCCAAGCCCAGCCGCCGGCGGAACCCTCGCGACGTACTACTGGTTCAGTCAGACACCGCTCTACCACGAGTTCTTCATCGACTGGCCGTGGGAGACCATCATGCGGTATCTGATGCTCATCCTCGCGGGCCTGATGATCAGCGAGGTCCCCTACCCCGCCTGGCCGAAGTTCAGCTTCCGCACGTTGCACGGTGTGCTCGGAATCACCG
>JANOTB010000274.1:0-22179 GCA_031416115.1 Gemmatimonadota bacterium | reverse complement strand
GCGATCTCGGCCGCAGCGATGATCGAGGCATCGGTGATCTCCTCGCCACCGGCGACGCGCGCCCAGAGCACGCCGGGAAAGAGTGTGGAGGCCACGCCGAGTGCCCCGCAACGTTCGATGAAGGCGCGACGCGCGGCGCCGAGGGTCTGGGACATCGGGTGCTGACTCCGGGTGTGGGGACCAACCGAATCTGCACGGTTGAGTGCGCGAGAGCGAGTCCGACGGTGAAGTCCGATGGTGAAGTCCGACGGTGAGCGCACTTGGACCACGCCAGCGACCAAGAGGGAGGCGCGAGCGGAGTGGCGCGGTCGGTTATCTTGCTCCGCTGGCGCGTCCAGCGCATCAGCCCAAGGAGACCTCATGCCGCTCGTCCCGTTCGCCACCCTGCCCGACGATGCCCGCGTCTGGGTGTTCGCCTCGCAGGCCCCACTCGATGAGATCGACGAACCGCGGCTGCTCGCCGCAGTCGACGGCTATCTGATCACCTGGAAGGCGCATGGCGCCGCGCTCACCTGTGGGCGCGAGTTCCGCGAGGAGTATTTCCTCGCGGTCGGTGTCGATGAACGGGCATCGGGTGCGTCGGGGTGCTCCGTCGACGGACTCTTCCGCGTCTTGCAGAAGCTCGAGGACGGCATCGGCACGTCAATGGTGGGCGGCGGGAACGTCTACTTTCGCGATCCGACCGGACTGGTGGTCTGGTGCACGCGCTCGCAGTTCGAGTTGATGGCGAAGCGGCGTGAGGTGAGTGCTGCGACGACGGTGTTCGACCTGACGGTGACCACCGTCGGCGAGTTCAGTGCGCACTTCGAGCGGCCTGCGAGCGAGTCGTGGCACCGAGCATTGCTGGGTGCGTGAGACGCGAAGCACCTGTCCCGGCCGTCGGCCGAGCGGAACGGAGCCGATCACGCTCGCACGATTACGCTCGCACGATTACGCTCGCACGAAAACGCGTGCACGACACGCGTGCACACCGTGCACCTTGACACTGATGACCGATTTTCGCGACTATTACCCTGATCGAGATGAAAGAGTGCGATTCTCGGTCTCCGGTAGGTATAGGTGCAATGAAGGGATTGGTACGAAGTTGTCATGACCCCGAACGGCTGAATTCCGTCAGCCGCGTCGCCCCCGCTCTTTTGTTGATTGGAGGAAGGATGATTCGAACGTTCTTGAGGTTCACCGCGGCCCTCGCGGTCCTCACGTTGGCACTCCCGCTTACCGCTCAGCAGGCCGCCACAGGTACGATCTCCGGCAAGGTCACCGACGCCGCCACCGGCCGACCGGTGGTCGACGCGCAGGTGCGTATCGTTGGCACGACCCGTGCGGCGGCAACGACGGTAGACGGCACGTACCGTATCTCCGGCGTTCCCGTCGGCCTCGTGACCCTGCGCGCACAGCGCATCGGATACGTGTCTCTGCAGAAGAGCGGCACAGTGGCCGCCAATGCCAACCTGACCATCGACTTCGGCGTCTCGGTAGCTATCACCACGATCGACCAGGTGATCATCACCGGGACGGGTGAGACCCAGCGCAAGCGCGAGCGCGGCACGTCCACGGCGACCATCGACTCCACCGCCTTCAATGGCGCGACCGTCCGCAGCCTGTCGAACGTACTTCAGGCGCGTGTGCCGGGCGTCACGGTGCAGAGCTCGGGTGGGACGACGGGGACCGGGTCGCGCATCCGCATCCGCGGGTCCAACTCGATCTCGCTGGCGAATGAGCCGCTGCTCGTGGTGGACGGCGTGATGATGGACAACAGCGCGGTCTCCCAGGGCATCGGCGTCGGCGGGCAGGTGGTGTCGCGCTTCGACGACATCAACCCCGAAGACATCGAGAACATCGAAGTCGTCAAGGGCCCGGCGGCGACGGCGCTCTACGGCACATCAGCCGCCAATGGCGTCATTCAGATCACGACCAAGCGGGGGCGCGGTGGCAAGACGCGCTGGAACAGCTGGGTCGAGCAGGGGAACGAGGACCAGATCGCGCAGTTCCCCGCCAACTATGCGACGATCGGCACGCTGAATGTCGGCGGCGCCCGCACGACCACCTGCACGATCGACCTCCAGTCGCGAAACGTCTGCACGCCGAAACCCGACTCGCTGGTGAGCTGGAATCCGCTCGACCAGGTCAGCCCGTTCCGGTCCGGCCGGCGGAACACGACCGGCCTCTCGGTCGCCGGTGGCAATGAGTACGCCAGCTACTACCTGTCCGGCGAGCACGAACTCAGCCGCGGCATCGTCGACAACAACAATCAGCAGCGGGTGAGCCTGCGCTCCAACGTGACGGCGCGCCCGACCAGCAAGCTCCAGCTGGCGGCAACGATCGGTTACACGCGCGGGAACCTCGAGCTCCCCTCCAACGACAACTCGGCGTTCGGGCAGGTCTCCCAGGGTCTCCTCGGCAAGGCGTTCGACTGCTCGCCGACGACCTTCCTCACCACGCCGTCCTGCGGCAGCGACTCGCTCTCGCGCGGCTATTTCAACGCGAACGTGAAGCCATCGGATTTCTGGTTCGTCCTGAACAACCAGACCGTATCACGACTCGTCAGTGGCCTCACGGCGGATCTCGAGATCAGGAGCTGGCTCAAGGCCGTGGCCCGGGCCGGCATGGACTTCAACAATCGCTACGACCAGACGCTCAATCCGCCCAATGTGCTCTTTTTCAACGCCGGCACGATCGAAGGGTCGCGGTTCCAGAATCGCGCGGAGATCACGAACTACTCCCTGAGCGGCACGTTGACGGCATCGTTCGACCTGCCGCACAACCTGACCTCGGCCTCGTCGGTCGGCGCGCAGTATCTCGACAACATCTTCCGCTCGACGAACGCATTTGGCGCGATCCTGCTCCCGGGCACCGCCTCGTTGAACGGCACCAGCGCCCGCTTCAGCGTCGGTGAGTCCAACCAGCGCGTGCGGACCATCGGCGCATACTTCGAGCAGCGCCTCGGCTGGCGCGACAAGGTCTTCGCGACCCTCGGCCTTCGCGCCGACGACAACTCCGCGTTCGGCACCAGCGCCGCGATCGTGACGTATCCGGCGGCGTCGCTCTCGTACGTCATCAGTGAGGATGCGTGGTTCCCGCAGTTGGCCTTCCTCGACCAACTCCGCGTGCGGACCGCGTACGGCCAGTCGGGGCAGCGCCCCGGATTCCGTCAGGCCATCACGACGCTGGCGCCGGTGTCGGTCCGCACCGAGGGCGTCGAGCGCACGGCCGTCACGCTCAACACGACGGGTAATGCGATCCTCAAGCCCGAGATCACGTCCGAGATCGAAGGTGGGTTCGAGGCCAGCATGTTCGGTGGTCGCCTCGGCCTGGATGTCACAGCCTTCTCGAAGACGACGTCCGACCTGCTCGTGGCCCGGACGCTGGCGCCTTCACTCGGCGCCACCACCACCGCCTTCGCCAATCTCTCGGAGATGACGAACAAAGGCATCGAGATCCTCGTCACCGGAAAGCCGGTCGAGAGGGAGAACATCACGTGGGAGGGCTCGTTCGCCTTCACTGGGCTCAGGAACCGGCTCGTGGAACTCGGCGAGGGCATCAGCCCGATCATCTTCGGATTCAGCAGCACTCAGCGCCACACCCCTGGCCAGCCCGCGGGCGCGTACTTCCAGCGCCCCTACACCTTCCGGGATGTGGACGGCAACGGGGTCATCAGCCGCGTGAACTGCCCGACGGTCGGCGGCGCGGCCAACCCGCAACTCGTGGGCGGTCCGGCCTGCGAGATCTTCGTGCAGGACTCGGTCGCCTACATGGGCCAGCCGATGCCGACGATCGAGGTGAACATCCAGCAGACCGTGACCATCATGAAGTACATCGCGGTCAACGTGCTGGTGCAGCACCGTCAGGGCAACCGGATCTTCAACTCCACCGCGGAGTTCCGCTGCGGCTTCAACACCTGCGAGGACTTGAACGACCGCTCCGCCTCGCTCGAGGCGCAGGCCCGCGCCCTCTCGCGGTCCATGGGCACGCAGTCTGGCTTCATCGAAAGCGGCCGGTTCACGCGGCTCTCCGAGGTCTCAGTCACGCTCACCGCGCCGCAGGCATGGGTGAACAGGCTCGGCACCAAGGCGCAGAACGTCAGCCTGACCGTCGGCGGCCGTAATCTCGGCCTCTGGACCAACTATCGCGGCTTCGACCCCGAAGTGAACGCCAACAGCGGCGCGAACTTCACTACGTCGGACTTCCTCACGCAGCCCCCGACGCGCCAGTGGTCCACGCGCCTGAACATCAACTTCTAGCCACGACCATGACGATGACCACTAATCGCAACTCACTTGCCCGCCTCGCGCGGCGGGGCGCCACCACGGCGCTGATCCTCGCCGGCGCGGCGGCCTGCAGCCCCGACTCCGTCCTGAACGTCGACGATGTGGATGTCGCGACGCCCATTTCCCTTGCCGACAGGTCCGCCCTGCCGGTGCTCCGCACCGGCGCGATCGGCGACTTCGCCGTCGCGTTCGATGGCGGCGACGACAACGTCATCACCTACACCGGTCTCTTGGCCGACGAGTTGCTGAACGCAGAGACGTTCCCGACCCGGATCGAGATCGACCAGCGGTCGGTGCAGCCGGTCAACGGGAGCCTCGAGGGTGTGTACCGAACGCTGCACCGCGCGCGCGCCTCGGCCCGGCGCGCTGCCGCCGCCTTCGCTACATTCGACGCCACCAACGTGGCGCGACTCGAGGTGCTGAACCTCGAGGCGATGTCGATTATCTTCTTCTCCGAGCAGTACTGCAACGGCGTGGCGCTGAGCACTCTCACCGCAGCCGGCGAGCCGGTCTTCGGCGCCCAGATGACCGGTGCCGCGCTCAACCAGATGGCCGTCGTGATCTTCGACTCGGTGCTGACGTTCGCGGGAACGAGTGTCGTCCCCGCCGTCGTGCAGCAAGCGAACTTCGCCCGCGTTGGCAAGGGTCGCGCGCTGCTGAACCTCAATCAACCCGCCGCCGCAGCGACGGCCGTCGCCGCGGTCGGCACCACGTTCGCCTACCAGCTCCAGCACTCGGAGAACTCCGGGCGCCAGAACAACGGCATCTTCTTGACGGGCGCGATCAATCGCCGGTTCTCCGTTTCCGGCTCCGAGGGCGTGAACGGATTGCCGTATCGCCTCGCTGCGGACCCCCGCGTCGTGGCTCCGCGCGGTACTGGTTCGGCGGCGACGGGGTTCGACGGGGGCACGCCCCTGTTCCTGCCGGCGACCAAGTACGCAAACCGCTCGGCGCCCACCACGGTCGCCGGCGGAATTGAGGCTCGCCTGATCGAGGCCGAAGCGAGCTTGGCCGCGGGCAACGCGGGCGCCGCGCTCATCACGTTGAACATCCTCCGCACCGGCGTCGCGGGCCTCGCTCCGCTGGTGACGGTCACGACCAATGTCCTGTTCGCGGAGCGCGCGTACTGGATGTGGCTCGAAGGGCACCGTCTCGGTGATCTCCGCCGTCGCATTCGCAACGGCACTGGGACCGCCGCCACGCTCTTCCCGACGGGCGCGTACTTCAAGGGCGGAGTCTATGGCCCTGACGTGAACTTCCCGATCCCGGTGGCTGAGGACAACAACCCGAACAACACGGGTTGCTTCGACCGGAATCCGTAGTCGAATGATCTGAATGGTGTTGTGCACAGAAGGCCGGCGCCCTTGGGGCGCCGGCCTTCTGTGTATGCTGTGCAGTCTGTGCTTGCCACCGCCGCAACGTCGACCATGCGGCGAACTCGAACGGCGCCGCAGGGGCTCAGGCGCGCAGGTAGTCGGACTGCCAGTCCTTGATCGCCGCCTTGATCTCCTTCTGGTTCGCGAACTCACCCTTGAGCGTGCGCTCCACCATCGATGCCATCTCGGCGTCGCTTGCGAACCGGAGTGCGACGAGCTGTGACACCTTCATCTCGTGGACCCGGGCGGCGAGTGCGGCGGGGAGGACCTCCTTCAGACGCAAGCGCATTTCGAGTCGGATCACGCGGTCCTGAACACGCAGAGCCATCATCCGCGAAGCGAACACGCCCACGGAGATGGCGAACGCGTAGATCGCCCAAAGGAAGTTCAGCGTGCTCGGCTCGAGGACCGCGCCTGCGGCGAGGTGGAAGAACGCGAGCAGCGTGATCGGCATCGCGACGAAATGGAACATCGGTTGCCAAGCGGCATGGCTCTGGGCGCTCTGGGGCTTGTTCGGCATTGGGGAAGGCTCAAGGGTGAAGGGTGAGAGATGAAGCTAGTGCATGCGTCCTCACGGAGTCGCGTGCGCCTCGCGCGCATGCCGTTTAAGTCGCGCCACCATCGCCGTCAGCCCGCTCTCGCGCGCACTCAGGCCGAGTCCCTGCATCATGCGCTGTACGAAGTCGTCAGGGATAGCCAACGTGGTCGCCGGCGGCTCACCGTTCACGGCGCTGAACACGATCGAGAGGAAGGCCGCGATCGTCGGCGACTGGCGCAGGTTCACGTCGGCGTAGAAGTGCATCTTGCCGTCCTGCACCTCGGGAAAGAGATCCACCCGCGTCTGGCACTCGGGCACGGTATACGCCGCGCGGTCGAGTGCAGCGAGGCGCTCGGGGAGCGGTTCGAGCTTCTTCGCGTAGCTCACGAGCGACTGCATCTTCTCCTCGCGCCCCATGGCCGCGAACCGGTCGAGGACGCGCGAGATCGACGCGGGGAGCGGGCTGCTCGGCGCAGCGAGCGGGCCGTTCGGCGCGGTCATGCCACGTCGGTGCGAATGCTCGCGAGCAACCGGGCGTGCGGTCCGGCGAGTCCCCAGCCGGCCACTGCATGCTCGCGCGCCGAATGGCCGGCGACCGGCCAGGCAGCGCGCGCGACCCAGGCACGAGAAAGCGCGTTGCGCAACGCCTCCTCCGTCACCGCCGACGCGACCCAGCCGGTGCGCCCCTCGATCACCAACTCGTCGTTGCCGCCCACCGGCGTGACCACTGCAGGCCGGCCATGCGCCATTCCCTCGACGAGCGCGAACGGCGACCCCTCCGACCGCGACGGAAAGACCAACAGGTCCGCCGCCGCAAAGGCCGCGCTCACGTCGCTGCCATGCGGTTTGATCACGACGTGAGACTCGTCAAACCCGTGCGACCGCGCGAGCCGCTCGAGTAGCCGCGTGTGCGTGCCCCCCCCCTGAAGCGTGAGCACCCACTCGCGCGACCGCCACTCGGGCGCGGCGAGCGCGTCGAGCAACAGGTCCTGGCCCTTGTACGCCGGGTCGAATCGCGCGAGGCACAGCAGACGCACCGGGCCCTTGGTGTGCACCGGATGCTCGCGCATGGTGCACTCACCCGCGGCGAGCGTCGCCGGCGTGACGCCATTCACGGCCTGTTCCATGTTGGCGAGCGCGGTGCCGAGCGCGCGCTCGAGGGCGTGCTGATTGCGCTTGCTCACCGTGAGCACGCGCCGTGCGCCGTGCGCGAGTGCCAGCGCCGCCTCGGTGCGATCATCGTCGGCGAAGTGATAGTCCTCGTGCGCATGCTGCAGCACGAGCCAATACGGCGTGCGACGCTCAGTGCACGCTTCGCCCGCCGGGCCGCACCAGTTCATGTCGCCCATGCCGGCAAGGTTGAAGAGCACGAGGTCGGGCGCGATCGCGTCGAGTCGCGTGCGCCAGCGTGCGGACTCGGGCACCGCGCCGCCGATCATCCGCCGCAACATCCGTTCGCGGAACGGCGCTGGCGTGAGTTCCGTGAGCGCATGGAAGGTGAGGCGTCCGTCGGCGAAGGGCGCCGGGTCGGCATCGCGATACGCGCGCGGAGCGAGCAGGTGCAGATCGAGCGCACCGGCGACCACGGGGTCCATGACGAAGTGACGCCACAGGTTGTGCGCACCGCCCGGGGTGGCGATGAAGCTCACGATCAGGACGCGCGGCCGCAGTGCGCTCATGGCGCCACCGTCCCGCGCTGTTCGTCGCGCGGTTCGTCGCGCTTGTCGTTGCCCTCGCGAGCGCCCTCGCGCACGAGCACCCACTCGGCCGACTCGAGATACGCGCAGTCGCCGGGCGTCCACGCGTAGTCGTCGCGCGCGACACCGTCCATGGTCACCTCGAACGGGCAGATGTCCGTGAGCGCGTCGAACATGGAGTTGGTGCGTCGGTCGGAGAGGTAGGCACGCACGGTGTACTCGCCCTGGAAGAGCCGCGCACGCGGCACCTCGAAGCGCAGCGTGTAGTCGCCAGCTTCGCGCCGAAATCGTGCCGACGCATCGAAGCACCAGAGATGCACGATGTTGCGCTCCTCGGCGTCCACGAGCTTGCACGAGAAGCAGAGCGTGCTGGTCGGCTCAGGGATGCTGAGTTCGAACTCGAGCCGCAGCGGTTCGCCGCAGCGGTGTACGGCCGCGGGGTCGGAGGTCACGACGCGCGCCGCGCGCACCTGGTTGCGTGCCGTCGCGGCGTTCGTGCGTTCAGCGCCCGACGTCGCGCCGGCATCCGCCGCGCGATACTCACCCGCCCGCACCTCGCCCCCGCCCTGCAACGCACGGTACTTCGCGATCCCCTCGGCCGTCCCGCCATCGAACACGCACGCTCCCTGCTCCAACAGCAGTACCCGCTGTGTCAGCGCCGACACCGCCTGCATCGAGTGACTCACAAAGATCACCGTGCGCCCGCCGCTCGCGACCTCGCCCATCTTGCCGAGGCACTTCCGCTGGAACTCGGCGTCACCGACGGCCAGCACCTCGTCCACCACGAGGATCTCTGGTTCCAAGTGCGCCGCGACCGCGAATGCGAGCCGTACATACATCCCACTCGAGTAGCGCTTCACCGGCGTATCGAGAAAGCGTTCCACCTCGGCGAAGGCGACGATCTCGTCGAAGCGGGCCGAGATCTCACGGCGCCGCATGCCAAGGATCGCGCCATTGAGGAAGATGTTCTCGCGCCCGGTGAGCTCGGGGTGAAAGCCGGTGCCCACCTCGAGCAGCGAGCCCACGCGTCCGCGCAGACGCACCTCACCCGTGGTGGGCGGTGTGATGCGCGAGAGGATCTTGAGCAGCGTGCTCTTGCCGGCGCCGTTGCGTCCGATGATCCCGACCGCGCTCCCGGTGGGGATCGAGAACTCGACATCGCGCAGCGCCCAGAGTTCGTCCTCGGAGCCGCTGCCGAACGGGGCGCGCACCAGCTGTGCCAGCCGCTCGGGCAGCGTCGTCGCACGCGGCCGCTGCGAGATCAGGTAGCGCTTGCCGAGTCCGGAGGCCTGCACCGCCACGGGACTAGATGACATCAGCGAACCGTCGCTCGAGCCGGCGGAAGGTCACGCTGCCCAGCGCGAGCGACACGAATGTCGTGAGCAGCGCCGTCACCACGTGCCGCGCCTCTGGCATCGCCGTGCCGAGCAACGAGGCGCGGAGCCCTTCAATGAAGACCGCGACCGGATTCAGGTGATAGAGCGCCTGGTACTCGAACGGCACGTTCGACGCCGAATAGGCGACAGGGCTCGCATAGAGCAGCAGTTGGATCATGACCGGGAGGATGTGTTGCACGTCACGGTAGCTCACCATGAGCGCCGCGCCGACGAATCCGAGTCCGAGCGCGAGGAGCACGAGCGCGAGCGCCCAGAACGGCGCGAGCAGCAGACCCGCGCTCGGCGCGACCCCGCCGAGCAGCGCGAGCACGAGCACGATCACCACCGCCACGCCGAAGTCGAGCAGGGCGGCTGGTACGGTGGACGCGGGTAGGACCGCGCGCGGGAACCAGACCTTCGAGATCAACCCGGCGTTCTGCACCAGCGATCCGCTCGCGCGCGTGAGTACGCCGGCGAAGAGCCCCCACCCGGCAAGCGAGGCGAAGGTGAACCGGAAGTAGGGGACTCCTTCGCTCGAGAGCTCCGCCACCACGCCAAAGACGAATGTGAAGATCAGCGCCCCGAGCATCGGCTGCAGCACCACCCACGCCACCCCGAGCACCGTCTGGCGGTAGCGGAGTCGCAGGTCGCGATCCGCGAGGCTCCACAGAAGGTCGCGAAAGGCCCACACGTCCCCGACCACGCCGAGCGACCGCGCGCTCTCCGGGCGGATAACGAGGACCGGGGGTCCTGCGTATTCAGGGGTCTGGGAGGGCATCGTGGAGAAATAGGCCATGCCCCTCCCGGGAACACAATCCCGTTCTCGACAATAGATACCAGTATGCCCAACACCGACCGGCCGTCCAGCGAGATCACGCCTGAGGGCGCGTACTACGATCGTCGCAAGTTCCTCACTGCCGCCGGCCTGATCGGCGCGGGACTCGTAGGCGGGGCAACGCTCCCGCTCTCGCCCCGTTCCGCGAGTGCGCAGCAGCAGCGCTCGCTCGGTACGCCGTACGGCCTGCAGCCGACCGACGTGGCGACTCCCGAAGAGGACGTGACGAGTTACAACAACTTCTACGAGTTCGGCACCGGCAAGGACGATCCGGCCGCCAACGCGCAGGACTTCAAGGCGCGTCCCTGGACCGTCAAGGTCGAGGGTCTCGTCGCCAAGCCGGGCAACTATCAGCTCGAGGAGTTCCTCAAGCCGTCCAAGGTCGAGGACCGCATCTACCGCATGCGGTGCGTAGAAGCATGGTCGATGGTGATCCCGTGGCGCGGCATCATGCTCGCCGACGTACTCAAGCGCGCGCAGCCGACGAGTGCGGCGAAGTTCGTCGAGTTCACCACGCTCCTGGACCCGGCGCGCATGCCGGGGCAGCGCTATCCGGTGCTCGACTGGCCTTACAACGAAGGCCTGCGCCTCGACGAGGCGATGAACCCGCTCACGCTCCTCGCCACGGGCGTGTACGGCAAGGACCTGCCAAACCAGAACGGCGCGCCGCTGCGCCTGGTGACGCCCTGGAAGTACGGCTTCAAGGGGATCAAGAGCATCGTGCGCATCCGTCTCACGGCGACCATGCCCAAGACCTCGTGGAACCTCGCGGCGAGCAACGAATACGGCTTCTACGCCAACGTGAATCCGCAGGTCGACCATCCGCGCTGGAGTCAGGCGACGGAGCGGCGCATCGGGCAGTTCCGGCGCATCCCGACGCTCCCGTTCAACGGCTACGCCGAACAGGTCGCGTCGATGTACTCAGGCATGGATCTGCGTCGGAACTACTGAGTTGTTGACGCGTCCGTATTTCGGCATCGCGAAGCAGCCGCGCGGGTTTTCCGCGCTCCTCTTCGTCGCGGCACTGCTGCCGGCACTCCTGATCGTGCCCGCGATGCTCGGCGACCTGTTCTTCGGGTCGAGATGGCTCGGCTCGGACCCCACCAAAGCAGGCGAGCACCTGCTCGGCGAGTGGACGTTGCGGCTACTCTTCGCGACGCTCGCGATCACGCCGTTGCGTGACCTCACGGGGTGGAACTGGCTCGCCAAGCACCGCCGCACGCTGGGGCTCTTCGCGTTCGCGTATGTGTGTCTGCATCTGCTCACCTGGACGCTCCTCGACGTGCAGCTCATCGTGAGCGAGTACGTGGGCTGGGCTGATGTGTGGAAGGACCTCACCAAACGGCCATACATCACCATCGGGATGCTCGCGTTCCTGCTGATGCTGCCCTTGGCGCTGACGAGCACACGCGCGGCGATCGCGCGCATGGGGAAGCGGTGGCGGGCTCTGCACCGGCTCGCGTACGTGGTCCCGATCCTTGGCGTGATCCACTACCTGATGGCGGTCAAGAAGGACATTGCAGAGCCACTGATCTACGGCGCCTTCCTTGCCGCGATCCTTGTCTGGCGCGGTTGGATCGCCCGGCAGAGGGCAGTCGCCGCCTGAAACGGCCAGTGAGGGCGTCGTCGCGAGAGTCTACCGACTGAACCAGCCCCGAGCACGGTAGATTGCGCAGGTGACCACTCCCCGCGCCGCCGCCAAGTACGACTGTTTCGCCATCGCCGCGCCGGGGCTCGAGACCCTGGTCGCGCACGAACTCACGACGCTTGGAGTTGCTGCGGCCAAGGCCGTGCCCGGCGGAGTGGAGTTCACCGCCGACGCTGCGCGCCTCGCCTCGGTGCAACTGCGCACCCGCACGGCGAGTCGCGTGATCGTCCGCCTCGCACAGTTCCGCGCGACGGCCTTTCATGAACTCGAGCGCGCCGCGCGACAGGTCGAGTGGAGCCGCATCCTCCCGCCGGGTGCGACCTTCCGCCTTCGCGTGACCTGCAAGAAGTCGCGCCTCTATCACTCCGACGCGGTCGCCGAACGCGTGGCGGCGGCGATCGTCCGCAGTGTGAAGGGGGCGACCTTCGAGCAGGGCGTACAGCCGGACGACGACCGCGACGAACCCGCGGATGTGATCGGCGAGCTCAACCCCAAAACGAAGCACGCCTCGCTCTCAGCGGCGAACGCAATCTCCAAGGGCGTGGCGAAGGCGGTCGCCAAGGCCGTTGCGAAGACGGTGGCCAAGTCGAGTGGTCCCGCCGCCGAACCCACCGGTCTGCCGGCTCAGCTCTTCGTGGTGCGGTTCGATCACGACGAATGCACCATCTCGGCCGACGCCTCTGGCGACCTGCTGCATCGCCGCGGGTATCGCCTCGCGGTGGGCCGCGCACCGTTGCGCGAGACGCTCGCGGCGGCGATGCTGATCGGCGCCGAATGGGATGCCGCCACGCCGCTCGTCGATCCGATGTGCGGCTCGGGCACGATCCCGATCGAGGCGGCGATGATCGCACGCTGCATAGCGCCCGGGCTCGCGCGACCGTTCGCGGCCGAGCGGTGGCCCGAGACGCCGGCCGACGCGTGGCCCGATGCGCGGCTCGCGGCGAAGAGGGAGATTCTCCCCAACGCGCCCGCACCGATCGTCGGCGTGGACCGTGACGAAGGAGCGATCGCGAATGCGCTCGCGAACGCCAAGCGCATGGGAGTGCTCGGCGACGTGGAGTTCCGCTGCGCGGTGCTCTCGGCGCTCGAGGTGCCCGACGCGAGCGCGACGTTGGATGGCGACGGGGCGACGGCAGTGCCTGCGACGACGGGCGCACCACGCGGTCTGCTCATCGCGAACCCGCCCTACGGCGTGCGCGTGGGCGACTCGAAGCCGCTGCGCGACCTCTTCGCGCGCTTCGGTCAGGTGGCGCGTGAGAAGTGCGACGGCTGGCGCGTCGCGGTATTGAGTGCGGACCGTGCGCTCGACGCGCAGACCAAGTTGCCGTTCACGCAGGTCTTCGCGACGAGCAATGGCGGGATCGCGGTGCGGTTGGTCGCCGCAGATGTCGGAGCCGCGCGCGCAGGTTCCGCGCGAGTCGGCGCCCCGAAGCCCGGTGCCTCCAAGCGTGGCGCGACAAAAACCAGTTCAGTCAAATCTGGTGCTGCGAAATCCCGCGACCCTAGAACTCGAACCCGAACGCGAGATTGAGGTGCTGGTTGGTGCGCGACCCCGCCGCGTAGTCGGTCGCGGTGCGCCGCCACTCGAACCCCAGCACGATCGGACCAGCCGGCCGCCAATGCAGGTGCGCCTCGGTGGTCGTGTTGCGCAGACGTCCATTGGGCAGCACGTCGGCGTCCTCGGGGTCGTCCATACCACTTCCGCCGCCGATCAAGAGCCGCGGCGTCGCCTGCAGATTGACCTGCGCCCAGCCGCCACGGGTGCGCACCGCCGCACCGCCCACGCCAAGCCCCTGCGCAATGCCCCCGCCACCGAGCCCGCGCAGCGCCTGACCGTCGAACGCCTCGCCGCGCACTTCCAGCCGCGAGCCGAGCGGAATGCTGATCGTCGCCGCCACCGCGCTCGACGTGCGCGCCACATTGCTGGCGTCGGCGACACGCCCCGAGTGTACCCCGGCGGTGATGCTGGCCGGACGCTCGGCGCCGCCCCAGTCGAGCCGCAGCTGACCCTGTAGGTAGGGCGTACTCGTCCGCTCGGCGGCGTCGAACTGCGTGTCGAAGAGCCCGCTCGCGTCACCGCTCGTCGGTGCGAGCACTGCCGCCTCGGCACCGAGGCGCACACGACCGGCGGTGTGCACGCCTCCGCGCACCTGTGGCAACCAGAGCCAGAGATTGCCGGCGCCAGTGAAGCCGGGTACGCCGATGGTGGCAAGGCTCACGGGATCGACGCCAGTGATCAACGGCTGCTCCTGCCCGATCATCACCGAGCCGTGCGACCAATCGAGCACGCCG
Organism: Gemmatimonadota bacterium; assembly: GCA_031416115.1. Taxonomy (GTDB): domain Bacteria; phylum Gemmatimonadota; class Gemmatimonadetes; order Gemmatimonadales; family Gemmatimonadaceae; genus Pseudogemmatithrix. The sequence continues at coordinate 8,149 of JANOTB010000274.1, read as the reverse complement.
CGCGCGGTGCGTAGCCGCACCAGCGGAAAGGTGCGCCCACCGCTGCTCGGCTGCTGCCCACCGAAGAAGTCGGCGTCGATGTCGGCACGGAAGGTGCCGCCGGCGACCTCGGTGGCTGAGAAGGCGAGTCCCAGCCGGGTCTGGCGGATGCTCATCGCCAGGCCGCCCTGCGGGCCGGTGCCCGAGTCGAGGCGCGCGAAGATCGGCACGTCCACGTTGTTGGTGCGCGCGTCGTTGGTGAAGACGTTCATTACGGCGCGTCCAGAGAACTCGAGTGAGACGCGGCTGCGGGTGCGCAGCGCGGTCGAGGCCTCGGTCGCGAGCTGTTCGCGGAGCGCCTGAAGGGCCGCCTCAGCGTCGTCGAGTCGCTGACGGATCGAGTCGAGTTGCGCCTGGGTGGGCGCGGTCTGTGCACCGAGCGACGTGACGGGCATCACACCGAGCGCGAGGCCGATCGCGAGTCCGATCGCGAGTCCGATCGCGACCCGCGGCATGGCGCAGGCGGCGACGATGCTTGACCATCCCCCGCGCGAAGGGGTACCCTTGGGATGGTCATGGAGAACAAACGCATGCGGCATCGTGGCTCCCTCGTCGGTTGGATCGCTCTTGCGGCACTCGCCGCGGGAGCGACGAGTGCCGTACCTGCATCGCTCGCCGCGCAGGGCGCGGTCTCGGGACGGATCTCACTCAGCGAACGTCCTGGCGAGCAGACCATGGACTTCAGCAGCACCGTCATCTACCTGACGCCCAAAGATAGCGCCAGCGCGCGCACCCGCCCGACCCGCGGCGCGATCGCCATGAACGGTCGCGCCTTCGTGCCGCATGTGCGGGTCGTGACCGCCGGAAGCCGCGTCGACTTCCCCAATCAGGATCCGTTCAGTCACAACATCTTCTCATCGTCGCCGGGGGCGGTCTTCGACCTAGGCCTCTACCCCGCCGGCAAGAGCAAGGACGCGCCCTTCCGCCGGCCGGGCGCATACGCCGTCTACTGCAACATCCACCCGCGGATGACCGCGTTCGTGGTGGTCGCGCCGTCGCAGTGGTATGCGCAGGCGGGCAACGACGGGCGCTGGTCGGTCGACAGCGTCCCCGCCGGCGAGTACACGCTCACCGTGTGGCATGAACGCGCGAGATCAGTCACCACGCCGATCACCGTGCCGGCCGTGGGCATTGGCGGACTGACCACCGCGCTCGACGCCCGCGGCTACCGGTTCGCGGACCACAAGAACAAGTTCGGTCGCGAATACGACAAGAACGCTGTCCGTTACTGACGCGCTCCACCCGAACCCAGCCCCCGTGAAGCCGAAGGGTCTCAGTCTCACCGTCAAGATCTTCCTGAGCACGGCGACAGTCGTGGTCGTGATCATCGGCGTCACGCTCGCGATCGCGGCGCAGCAGGCGAGCCGCGCCGCCGACGAATCAGTGAACCGCGTGCTCGGTTCGGCGCGCGCCGCGATCAACGCACAGCTCGCCGGCGGTGCGGCCGGACTCACCGAGGCGGCGGCGGCCTTCGCCGAGAATGCAGCCTTCCGCTCAGTGGTCGAGTCGCGCGCGGGCACCGACGTGCTCGATCAGGCGGCCGTCGCCGCCAACTCGCTCAGGGCCAAGTGGGTGCAGATCACCGACGGCGAGGGAATGCGGCTCGCCAAGAGCGACGAGCCTGGCGCCGATGCGGTCGACATGAGTGGCTCGGCCGAGGTGCGCGCCGCGCTCGGCGAGGAGACCTCGAGCGGATTCGGCGCGACGCGTGACAACGAACTCATCCAGCTCGCCGCGGTGCCGATCTTCGGCGCCGGTCGGCTTGTCGGTGTACTGCTCGCGGCGAGACAGATCGACGACGCCTTCGCTGAGCAGGTGAAGATGGGCGCGGAGGGGCTGCAGGTCGTCTTCTACACCGCCGACGCGCAGGGCGCGATGATCCTCGCCGCTTCGACGCTCGGCAAGGACGACGAGGTGGTCCGCGCGATCTCGTCGCTCCCCATGGCCGCGACCGACTCTGCGGAGTCGCGCGTGGAGGTCGACTTGGGCGGAGTGCACTATGTGGGCCTCGTGGAAGCGCTCAGCTCGACGGCCGGTCAGAAGGTGGGCGGCTACCTTATGCTGCGCGACCGCGATGCCGAGTTCGCATCGTTCGCGCGCCTGCAGAAATCGCTGCTGCTCTCGGGCGGCATCGGCATCGTGGTCGCGGCCTTGCTCTCGTTGCTCATCGCGAGCCAGATCACGCGGCCGGTGAACAAGCTCGTGCTCGCCACGCGCCGCGCGGCAGACGGTGACTATGCGGCCAAGATCCCGCAGACGAGCAACGACGAGATCGGCGTACTCGCCGGTGCCTTTCGAGGACTGCTCGCCGACTTGCGCGAGAAGCAGGAGCTCGTGGCGTTCCTCTCGAGCGCCGACTCGGCCAAGACGGTGCAGGTGCGCATCGCATCGGCGACGACCGAGCAACGGATCGCCGGGGCGGGACTCACGCCGGGGAGCAGGTTCGCCGTGCGCTACGAGATCAAGGAGATCCTCGGCGAGGGCGGCATGGGCATGGTCTTCAAGGCCGTCGACACCGAGCTCGGCGAAGTGATCGCCATCAAGACCCTCAAGCAGGACTTCCTCTCACAGGACGCCACCGCGCTCGAGCGCTTCAAGAGCGAGATCCGACTCGCGCGCCGCATCTCGCACCGCAACGTCGTTCGCACGCACGACCTCGGCGAGAACTCGGGCGTCTACTTCATCACCATGGAGTACGTCGAGGGAAAATCGCTCAAGGAACTCATCAAGGCCCGCGGCCGGCTCCCGCTCGCGATCGCGCTCTCGGTGGGGAAGCAGCTCGCGAGAGCGCTCGAGGTCGCGCATGAGCAGGGCGTGATCCACCGCGACATCAAGCCGCAGAACATGGTCGTCGAGCCCGACGGCGTGCTCAAGGTCATGGACTTCGGCATCGCGCGGTTGGCGACGCGAAAGCCGGAGAGCGGCGTGACGCAGGCAGGGACCGTGATCGGGACGCCCGAGTACATGGCGCCCGAGCAGCTGGCTGGTGACGACGTGGATCATCGCGTCGACATCTACGCTGCGGGCTGTGTGCTCTACGAGTGCCTCACCGGTCGCCCTCCGTTCTCGGCCGACACGCCGTACCAGCTCATCGCGAAGCTGTTGGAAGAGACGGCGCCGAGCCCGCGGAGCTTGAACGCCGAAGTGCCACCGGCGTTGGACGCGCTGATCATGGCGGCGCTCTCCAAGGACCCATCCGGGCGCCCCCAAACGGCGCTCGTACTGCACGACCGACTGGCCCAGATCGGCTGATCCCTTGGCAGGCCCGGACCATTAGATTGGGGGCATGTCTTCCGTGCAGCCGATCGCGAGCGTCTTCAACGACGCCTACGCCGCCGAACAGTTCGAGGCGTACCTCAAGGACCCAGCCTCTGTCGAGGAGTCCTGGCGCCAGTTCTTCCGCTTCGCAGAGCAGGCCGTGGGTGGCAGTGCCCAGCGCGCCGCAGGGGCCGCTCCGGTCGCAACGAGCGGCGGTGCTCCGAGGCACGACGAGGACTACGCCCGCAAGGTCGCCGGTGCCGCCCGCTACACCACGGCCGTCCGCACCTACGGCCACTTCGATGTGCAACTCGACCCGCTTGGCACGCCGCCTCCGGGTGCCGCCGAGCTGACGCTCGACTTCTTCGGCATCACCGAGGCCGACCTCGACACCGTCACCGGCGCCTCGCTCGGTTTCCCGCACCTCGCGACCGCACGCGACGTCGCCATTCGGCTCAAGAAGCGCTACTGCACCAACCTCGCCGTCGAGGTCGCGCACTTGGGTTCGGAAGAAGAACGCGCCTGGTTCCGCCAGCTCTTCACCGAGGAGAAGCTCACCGCGCCGCTCACCGCAGGCGAGAAACAGTCCGTGTTGCGCCGCCTCACCGAGGTCGACGGCTTCGAGCGCTTCCTGGGCCGCACCTTCGTGGGCTACAAGCGCTTCTCCATCGAGGGCACCGACGCACTGGTGATCATGCTCGACACGGCGATCGACCGCTCAGCCGCCGTGGGCGCCAAGCATATCGCGCTCGCGATGGCGCACCGCGGCCGTATCAGCGTGCTCGCGCATGTGCTCGGCAAACCGATCCCGCTGATCTTCGGCGAGTTCCAGGGCAAGCATGGTCACCTCACCGGTGCGACCACCGGCGACGTGAAATACCACTTGGGCTACCAAGGGCACCGCACCACGCCGAGCGGTGAAATCGAAGTGTCGCTCGTACCCAACCCGAGCCATCTGGAGGTTGTGAACCCGGTGCTGCAGGGTCGCGCCCGCGCACTCCAGCGCACCGCCGCCGACCGTGGCGTGCGTCACGAGCAGGACGTGGTGCCGATCGTGATCCATGGCGACGCCGCCTTTCCGGGTGAGGGCATCGTCCCCGAGACGATGAACCTCTCGCGCCTCCGCGCGTACCGCGTGGGCGGCACGCTGCACATCATCGTCAACAACCAGGTCGGCTTCACCACCGACCCCACCGACGCGCGTTCCACTCGCTATGCGAGCGACGTCGCGAAGGGTTTCGAGATGCCGATCATCCACGTCAACGGCGACGACGCCGAAGCGTGCATCATCGCCATGCGGATCGCGGTCGCGTACCGCGAACGTTGGGGCAAGGACTTCCTGGTGGACCTCGTGGGCTACCGCCGCTGGGGCCACAACGAGGGCGACGAACCGAACTTCACGCAGCCGTTGCTGTACGAGCGCGTGCGCGCGCATCCGACGCCGCGGCAGGTGTGGGGCGCGCGGCTCGCCGGCGAAGGGCTGATCGCGCCGGCTGACGTCGACACACTCGATGCGGAGATCGCCGCTGGCTACCAGTCACTGTTCGAGGCGGCCACGGGGAGCGACGAGCACCGGCATCATGCTGAAGGCGCGTCGGTCCCTGCGCCCGAAGTGCTGACCGCGGTGCCGGAAGAGGATCTTGTGCGCTGGAACGAGGCGCTGCTCACCTACCCGGCCGACTTCACGCCGCACCCGCGGCTCGCCAAGCAGCTCGAGCGGCGCCGCGAGGCGTTCGGCGCGGCCGGCGGGATCGACTGGGGGCACGCCGAGTCGCTGGCGTTCGCGTCCGTACTCGCCGACGGCGTGCACATCCGCTTCACCGGGCAGGACGTGGAGCGCGGCACCTTCTCGCACCGCCACGCCGTGCTCAACGACGTGAACACCGCCAAGAAGCACGCGCCGCTCGCGCACCTGCCGGGTGTGCGGTCGACGTTCGAGATCTACAACTCGGCGCTCTCCGAGACCGCGGTGCTCGCGTTCGAGTACGGCTACAGCGTCGCCGCACCCGACACGCTCACGCTCTGGGAAGCGCAGTTCGGCGACTTCGTGAATGTCGCGCAGCCGATCATCGATCAGTTCATCGCCGCCGACCGCGCCAAGTGGGCGCAGGACTCGGGGCTCGTGCTGCTCCTGCCGCACGGGTACGAGGGGCAGGGGCCTGAGCATTCGAGTGCGCGACTCGAGCGCTTCCTGCAGCTCTGCTCGGAGGGGAACCTTCGTGTGGCATACCCGAGCACTCCGGCGCAGTACTTCCATATTCTGCGGCGGCAGGCCTTTGCGCCGCAGCGGCGGCCGCTCGTGCTCATGCAGCCCAAGTCGTTGCTGCGCCTGGCGCAGGCGGCGTCGTTCCTCGGTGATCTCTCAGAGGGCACCTTCCAGCCGGTGATCGACGATCCGCAGGGCGACGAGAAGACATCGCTGGTGAAGCGGCTCGTGTTCTGCACCGGCAAGATCTACTATGACCTGCTTGCCAAGGGCATTCCCGATTCGGTCGCAGTGGTGAGGGTGGAAGAGATCTATCCATGGCCGCATGCGCACATCGCGGCCGTGGTCGATTCCTACCCGGCGATCGACGAAGTCGCATGGGTGCAGGAGGAGCCGAAGAACCAGGGCGCGTGGAGCTTCGTCGCGCCGCGGCTCCGCGTCTCGACGGGCAACGCCCTGATCATCCGCTACCACGGCAGGTCGGAGCGGGCGAGTCCCGCCGAAGGCTACTCGTCGGATCATGCAGAGGAGCAGGCGCGCATAGTGGGTGAGGCGTTGCAGCCGCCGGCGCGGCAGGCAACCTCGCGGCGCACGCCCTCCATGAACACGCGCGTGAGTCCCTGACCACTGGAGTGACGTGAGCATGTTGCGTCGCGCGATCGCGCTCGCCGCCCTCGTGCTGGCCATCGCCGCGCCGCGTTCCGCTCTCGGGCAGGAACGCGGCGCGGCCGCTCTGGACCAGGCGTTGCGCGGGCTCACCGTCACCGGCCGCGTGCTCGTGATCGGTGCGCATCCGGACGACGAGGACACACAACTGCTGGCGTGGCTCGCACGCGAGCACCGGGTGCAGGTGGCCTACCTCTCGCTCACTCGTGGCGACGGCGGCCAGAACCTGATCGGTAACGACCTCGGCGAGGGCCTGGGCGCGATCCGCACCGAGGAGCTGCTTGCCGCGCGTAGGCTCGATGGCGCGCAGCAGTTCTTCTCTCGCGCGTACGACTTCGGGTTCTCCAAGAACGCCACCGAGACCTTCAAGCAGTGGGATCGCGAGGCACTCACCGCCGACGTGGTGCGCGTGATCCGCGCGTACCGCCCGCAGGTGGTGATCGCGGCGTGGAGCGGGACCCGCGCCGACGGGCATGGACATCACGAAGCGAGCGGACTGCTCGCGCGCGACGGATTCGAGGCCGCGGGCGACACCGTGCGCTTTCCCGTGGCGACGAGTGGCCGCGCATGGGTACCGGCCAAGTTCTATCGCGGCGCTTCGGCGCGCGGACTCACGCCGACCCTCGCCTTCAACGTTGGTACCTACGACGCGGTCACCGGCCGCAGTCCGGCCGAGATCGCGGCTGCGAGCCGGGCGATGCACCGGTCGCAAGGGCAGGGTGGGCTGGAACGGCGTGGCGTGAGCATGTCACGCCTCACGCGTGAGCTGACGCGCGTGAACGAGTCCACGCCCGCCACGAGCGAGACGTCCATATTCGACGGGATCGACACGACGGTCGCGCATCTTGCGTCGTGGAGCACTCAGAGCGGAACAACGGCGGGCGCTGAAGTACGCGCTGGAGTACGCGCTGAAGTGCGCGCGAACCTGACGCGCGCCGCGCGACAGCTCGACTGGGCGCAAGCGAACGTGGACCTCCGCCGCCCGCACCTGATCGTCGATTCGCTCTCGCAGGCTGTGATCCAACTCGAGGCAGCGCGCAACGCCGCGCCGCGCTGCGGGTTGATCCCACGACATCCGCGTGGTCAGCCCGACGCCGCAGCGCTCGACTGCTCTGCGGCTGATCTCGACCTCGATGCGTCGCTCGACCGCCTGCTCGCACGCGCGCAGGGTGCGTTGCTCGCCGCCGCCGGTGTGGCGATCGAAGTGACGGCCGGTCGCGAGCTGCTCGCCTTCGCCGACTCCATGCCCGTCTCGGTCACGGTCTACAATCGTGGCCGTGAGACCGTCGTGGTGCGCGCCATACGACTCACCGGCGTGTCGCGCGGGATCGCGACCCCGGTCGAGATCCTCCCTGACAGTTCGGCGCGCTTCGACTTCAGCCTGCTCGGTCTCGTCGACCACCGCCCCTGGTGGATCGGCGGGCGCGAGGGCGCGATGTTCGCCGACAATCGCTCGCCGGAGGGTGGCGTGGCACTCGTCTCGTTCGGTGCCGCGCTCGTGCCAAGCGTCTCGCTCGCGGAGGATGTGCGTCGGCTGAGCGATACGCGTGTGACGATCGGCGTGGGGCAGGCGGTCACGACCGTCTTTGCAGGCGAAGTGATGTACCGGGTGGCGGACCCCGTGCTCGGTGAGCAATGGCGGCCGGCTGGTGGCGTGCCTCCGGTGACGCTCGAACTCGACCGCGGGCTTGAGTGGGTGCGAGCGGCGCAACCGATCGACCGGCGCATTCGCCTCACGATGCGGTCGCACACAGTGCGTGAGCGACGTCTCGCGCTGCGCTACCTGCTCCCGCCGGGCATCAGGGTGGAGGGCACACCGGACAGCGTGGTGCTCGCGCCGGGCGAGGTGCGCGAGATCTTCGTGCGCCTGCGCGGGACGCTCGCGGCGGGGCGGCACGAGTTCGGGATCGGCGAAATGACTGCTCAAGCCACCGACCGTAAACGCGGGCTACCGCCACTGCCCCCAGTGCGGCACGCGCT
>JANOTB010000273.1:0-38082 GCA_031416115.1 Gemmatimonadota bacterium | reverse complement strand
CCGGCCCCACGCCCCGGACTCCCCTTTGCACGACAAAATCCGCTCACCCCTTCGGCCCCGCCCCAAGGATCGCCGGACTCACCGCACTGCCGAACTTCTTGATGTTCTCGTCGAACATCGCCGCCAGCTTCTTCGCCTGCGCATCGTAGGCCGCGCCGTCCTTCCACGTGTTGCGCGGCTGGAGGATCTCGGAGGGAACGCCCTCGATCGCTGACGGGATCGGCAGGCCGAAGATCGGGTCGGGGGTCACGTGCGCCTTGTCGAGCTTCCCGGCGAGCAACGCGCGGACCATCGCACGCGTGTAGCCGAGCTTCATGCGTGAGCCGATGCCATACGGGCCGCCGCTCCAGCCGGTGTTCACCAGCCAGACCTGCGAGCCATGTTTGTCGAGCAACGCGCCGAGCATCTCGGCGTACTTGGTCGGATGCCAGACGAGGAAGACCGCGCCAAAGCAGGCCGAGAAGGTCGCCTGCGGTTCGGTGACGCCGCGCTCGGTGCCGGCGAGCTTGGCCGTGTAGCCCGAGAGGAAGTAGTACATCGCCTGCTCGCGCGTGAGTTTGGCGATCGGCGGAAGCACACCGAAGGCGTCGGCGGTGAGGAACACCACATGCTTGGGATGCCCGCCGCGGCCGCTCGGTACATGGTTGCGGATGTAGTGCAGCGGGTACGAGGCGCGCGTGTTCTCGGTGATCGACTGGTTCGCGAACTCGACCTTCTTGGTGCCAGGCTCGAGCACCACATTCTCCAGCACCGTGCCGAACATCTCGGTGGTGGCGAAGATGTCGGGCTCCTGCTCCTTGGAGAGGTTGATGACCTTGGCGTAGCAGCCGCCCTCGAAGTTGAAGGTGCCGTTGGCGCTCCAGCCATGTTCGTCGTCGCCGATCTGGCCGCGCTCGGGGTCGGCGGAGAGTGTGGTCTTGCCGGTGCCCGAGAGGCCGAAGAAGAGCGCGGTGTCGCCCGCGGGCCCGATGTTGGCCGAGCAGTGCATGGAGAGCACGCCCTGCTTGGGCAACAGGTAGTTCATCACCGTGAACATCGACTTCTTGAGTTCGCCGGCGTAGCGCGTGCCGCCGATCAGGATCATGCGCTTGGCGAGGTTGAGCACGATGAACGTGCTCGTGCGAGTGCCATGCTTGGCCGGGTCGGCCTGGAACTCGGGTGCATGCAGGATCGAGAAGTTCGGCGCGAACGTCGCGAGCTCCGCGAGGGCCGGGCGGATGAACATGTTCCGCACGAAGCTCGCGTGCCACGCATTGGGCGTGACATAGCGGCAGGAGAGTCGGTAGTCCGCGTCGGCGCCGCAGTAGAGGTCCTCGACGAAGAGCTCGTCGAGCCCGTTGAGGTAGCCGCGCACGTCGGCGAGCAGCACGTCGAAGTGCGCCTCGCTGATCGGCTGGTTGACCTTGCCCCAGTCCACGTCGGCCTCGGTCGAGGTCTCCCTGACCACGAACTTGTCGTTGGGCGAGCGGCCCGTGTGCGGCTTGGTCACGGCGACGAACGGACCCATGTGCGCGAGCTCACCCTCGCCCTTGCGGATGGCGGCCTGCACGAGCTCCGGGGCCTCGAGGTTCCAGCGAACGGTGCCCTTGGGCGCGAGGCCCTGGGCGCCAAGGCCGGTGGCGCTCTCGCGGACGGGGATTGACGACGTGATCATGATGGGATTCTAACGAAGGGAGTGGGAGGGTCCGCGCTGCTGCGCATCGATCACGGCCACGGCCGCCATATTGACGATCTCCTGCACGTCGGCGCCCTGTTCGAGCACGTGCACAGGGTGCTGCATGCCGACGAGGATGGGGCCGATCGCCGTGGCCCCGCCCAACTGCGTGAGCAACTTGTACGCGATGTTGCCGGCGCTCAAGTTCGGGAAGATCAGCACATTCGCCGCTTCCTTGAGTGCGCTGAACGGGTAGCGCCCCGCCAGCACTTCCTCGCTGAAGGCCGTGTCGGCCTGCATCTCACCGTCCACGATCAGTGAGGGGTCGCGCTGTCGCACGATCCGCACGGCCTCGGCGACCTTCTGTGCCTCGGGGTGCTTGACCGAGCCGAAGTTGGAGAACGAGAGCATCGCGATCCGCGGCGAGACGCCGAAGGTCTTGGCGAGGCCCGCCGCGGCCTGCGCGATGCTGGCGAGCTGATCGGCCGTGGGTTCGATGTTGACGGTCGTGTCGCCGAAGAACACGACGTGCTTCTCGAAGACCAGCATGTAGAGGCCGGCCGCGAGCCCCACCTGTGTGTCGGCGCCGATCACCTCGAGCGCGGGGCGGACGGTCTCGGGGTAGTGCTTGCCGATGCCGCCCACGAGCGCGTCGGCATCGCCTGCCGTGACCATGACCGAGCCAAAGGTGATGGCGCGCGTGATGCGCTGGTTGGCCTCGACGAGCGACAGGCCTTTCCGTTGGCGCTTCTGCCAGAGGATCTGTGCGTAGGCATCGCGGCGCTTGGACGCGCCGGGCTCCTCGAGCGTGATGCCGTCGAGCGGGATCCCCATCTCGTCGGCCATCTGGCGCACCTTGTCGATGCGGCCGAGGAGGATCGGATGGGCGATCGCTTCGTCGACGAGGATCTGCGCGGCGCGCAGGATCTTGGGATCTTCGCCCTCGGGAAATACGACGCGGCGTGGATCCGCCTGCGCGCGCGAGATGAGTCCACGCATGATGCCGCGCGCGCGGCCGAGTCGCGCCTCGAGGCGGTCACGGTACTCGTCGAGGTCGATGAACTCCTTCGCCACGCCGCTCGCGACTGCAGCCCAGGCCACGGCGGGCGCCACGCGCAGCAGAGCCCGCGGGTCGAACGGGAAGGGGATCAGGTACTCAGGGCCGAACTTCACGTTCGTGAGCCCGTAGAGCGCGGCGACGCTGTCGGGCACGTCCTCCCTGGCGAGGGCGGCGAGGGCGCGCGTGGCCGCCATCTTCATCTCCTCGTTGATCTCGGTGGCGCGCGAGTCGAGCGCGCCGCGGAAGATGAACGGGAAGCCAAGGACGTTGTTCACCTGGTTGGGATAGTCCGACCGGCCGGTGGCGATGATCGCATCGTCGCGGACCGCTCGCACCTCGTGCGGGAGGATCTCCGGCACGGGGTTGGCGAGCGCGAAGACGATCGGCGCCTTGGCCATCGCCTTGACCATCGCTCCGGTGACCGCACCGGCGACCGAGAGACCGACGAACACATCGGCGCCGACGAGCGCCTCAGTGAGGTCGCGGCGGTCGGTGTCGACCTGGAACCTCGCCTTGTATGGATCGATGAAGTCGGTGCGCTTGGTGTGGATCACGCCCTTGCTGTCGCACATGAGGATGTGCTCGCGCTTGACCCCGAGCCGCACATAGTGCTCGGCGGTCGAGATCGCCGCCGCACCGGCGCCGGAGAAAACGACCCTGATGCGCGCGATGTCCTTGCCGCTCACTTCGAGCGCGTTCAGCAACGCGGCGCCGGAGATGATCGCTGTGCCGTGCTGGTCGTCGTGGAAGACCGGGATCTTCATGGTCTTCCGGAGCGTCTCCTCGATATGGAAGCATTCCGGCGCCTTGATGTCCTCGAGGTTGATGGCACCCACCGTGGGCTCGAGGAGCTGGCAGAAGCGGATGACCTCCTCAGCGTTCTCGGTCCCGACCTCGATGTCGAAGACGTCGATGTCGGCGAACTGCTTGAACAGGTTGCCCTTGCCCTCCATGACCGGCTTGCTCGCCAAGGCCCCGATGTTGCCCAGACCGAGCACGGCGGTGCCGTTGCTCACAACGGCGACGAGGTTGCCCTTGGCGGTGTACTTGTAGACGTCGTCGGGGTTGTTCTTGATCTCGAGGCAGGGCTCCGCAACACCCGGCGAATAGGCGAGGCCCAAGTCCCGCTGATTGGTCAGCGGCTTGGTCGGAACGACCGCGATCTTGCCGGGCCGGCCGCGGGAGTGATAGTCGAGCGCGTCCTCGCGTTTCATCGGGCTAAATGTAGTGGCTCCATAGGGATGGAGGAATGCGGTGGAGCGGCGGGCAGTTCACTTTTCGGATCACCCAGACTACTCATTCTCCACGTGACGACACAGCGAGACCCTCTCGGAGTCGGGTGGACGGCGAGCGGCCGACGGCGGTCGCGATTCGTGCGCGCGCTCATCGGGGCCTGGCTCGCGGTTCACGTCGTGGTCATTGCCGCAGCCCCGATCGCCGATGCGGTGACGGATCGCTCCGGTGCGATGGTCGTGCACTGGGAGGACTCGCAGGACACGAGCTGCCCCCCCCAGCACGATCCCGAGGTCTGCCAACTGTGTCAGGTCGTCTCGACGACCTTCGGCTGCCCGGGCACGCCCGACTGGGTTTCTGCGCGCCTCCGGCTGGCGGCCACACCGCCGCCTACCGACGACGGGCTTGAGGCTCAAACCCTCGCACTGCGCGGGTCGCCTCACCCCCGCGGTCCGCCGACGGACTGAGTCGCCGAGCCCACACGGGCCCGGTCGCGAGCCGCGCCGTTCGGCGCGCGCTCCAGTCGAGGTGAGCTGGGCGCCCGGAGTCACCGGAGCGATCGCGCCACCGACCACGGACTCCAGAGACCATTCCGATGCACCACCGCCTCATGTCATTGCGCCGCGCCCCCGTGTGGGCGCTGCTGCTCCTGTTCGCGTCGCCCAACAGCGCGCAGGCTGCGCGGAGCGACTCCTATTCCCCCGCAGTGTTCGGCACCGTCGTTGATTCCGCCGGCGCACCGCTCGCCAACGCCCACGTGCTCGTCGCCGAGGTCTCGCGCGCCACGACCACCAACGCACAGGGTGAGTTCGTCCTGCGCGGTCTCCCGGCCGGCGAGTACCATCTGAGCGTCACACTCATCGGCTACGCGCCAGGGCACCGCGTGGTGCGCGTTCCCGCCGACGGTCCAGACGTCCATGTGCGCCTCGCACTGGTGCGGACGCCGCTCCGACTGAGTTCCGTGATCGTCAGCGCCTCGCCCACGGGCACCGAGACCGAGCGCCTCACGCAGGCGGCGTTGGAACTCTCGGGCCGCGCCCTCTCGCGGTCGCTCGGATCGTCGGTCGCGTCGACGCTCGCGAACGAGCCAGGCGTGAGCCAACGCTTCAACGGTCCCGCCGCAACGATGCCCGTGATCCGAGGCCTGACCGGCGACCGGATCCTCGTCCTCCAGGACGGCGATCGCTCGGGCGATCTGGCCTCGGCGGCCGCCGACCACACCGTGTCTGCCGATCCGCTTGCGGCCCAACGCATCGAAGTGGTGCGCGGCCCCGCCTCGCTCCTGTATGGCAACAACGCACTCGGCGGTGTGGTGAACGTCGTCTCCAACGACATCCCCACGGCCGTTCCCACGCACCTCGAGGGACGGGTCGCCTCGCAGAGCGAGACGGTGACGCCGGGCGGGGCGGTGAGCGGCGGGATCACGGCCGGACTTGGAGCGCGCGGCGCGTTCACGGTGCGCGGTGCCTGGCGCGACATGGGCGCACTCCGCACCGGCGGCGCGACCCGGCTCGGCGGTACCGAGTCGCGCACGGCCAACGGGTCGCTTGGTTACGGCTTCGTGGGCGAGCGGGCGAATGCGGGCATCGCCGTGAAGGCGTACGACTTCAACTATGGCATCCCCGCGGCACCAGGTGACCCCGAAGCCGGCATCAGGATCGACGGGCGCCGCACGGCGATCAGCGCGCGCAGCGGGATCCAGCTGCCGGGAGCGGCGCTTCCATACCTGCGTCTCGAGACGACCGTGCAGGATTACACGCACGACGAGATCGAATCCGACGGCGCGATCGGCACGAACTTCCAGCTCCGCACGCAGACGCTCAATGCCCAGGCGACAACCGCGTTCGGACGTCTCAAGGGCGCGGTCGGCGTGCAGGGGCTCTTCAAGCAGTACGCGGCGACCGGTGCGGAAGCGCTCACGCCGGCCGCCAACTCGAGAGGGCTCGGTGCGTTCCTCTATCAGGAACTGCCGCTTCACAGGACGGCCGACACAGGCGACAACGCCGACCACGAGGGAGAGGCGCAACTCCAGTTCGGCGCGCGCTGGGACAACTATGCGATCGAGTCGCGCAGCGGCGACCCGAAGTTCGGACCCGGGCGCACGACCGACTTCAGCAACGCCTCCGGGTCGCTCGGCATCAATGTGCCGATCGGGCCGGTCTTCAGCGTCAGTGGTTCGGTGGCACGCGCCTTCCGCGCTCCCACGGTGGAGGAACTCTATTCCAACGCCTTCCACGCTGCCGCCGGCACCTACGACGTCGGCACTGCCGCACTGCAAGCCGAGACGAGCTCGGGGGCGGAGGCGATCGTCCGCGCGCGCACGTCGCGCGTGACGGCCCAGTTCTCGGTCTACGTGAACCGAGTCGCCAACTACGTCACGCCGAACATCGTCGGCGACACGCTGGTGGACGGCAATCTCGTGCCGCTCAACCGTTTCGCGCAGGCCGATGCGCAGCTGAGCGGCTTCGAGGGCCTGCTCGAGACGCGGGTCGGCGCCTCGCTGGTGGCCACGGTCATGGGTGATCTGGTGCGCGGCGAGTTCACGGACGGCGGCGCGTTGCCCTTCATGCCACCTGCCCGCGTGGGGGCCGGACTCCGCTGGGAACGCGGCCGGTTCTCGGCGTCGGGAGATCTGCGGCACGCGTTCGCACAGGACCGCGTGACCGGTGGCAGCGTCGACGTCCCGACGGATGCGTACACGCTGCTGAACCTGAGCGTGGGGACGCAGTGGATCGTGGGGAACGTCCTGCACGCGTTGACGCTGCGCGGTGACAACCTGGGCGACGTGCGCTACTTCGACTCGGCCAGCCGCATCAAGAGCTTCGCGGCCAACCCGGGGCGCAACATCTCACTGGTGTATCAGGTCCAGTTCTGAACGAGCTGGATCGCCCGTTCACGCGCGTCGAGCGCGTGAACGGGTAGCACCAGCAGGTCGCCCGGCCGGGCCCACTCCAGCAGGCGACGCACGCCGTCCGTCTCGTCGTTCGCCAGGTCGAGCAGCGTGACCGGGGCGCCGGCGGCCAGGAGCGCACCGCGCAGGATCTCCGGTACCTCGCCCCGCTCGCGCCCTCGCATGTAGCCGTCGAGATCCTTGAGCACGATCCGGTCCGGTCGCGCTTGCCAGGCCGTGCGCGCGAGTGCGCGGATAGCGTCGTCGTCGCGGTCGCCGGCCTGACCGAGCAGGAGCCCGAGGCGACCGGCACCGCGTTGCCGCGCGGCCGCGCCGAGCAGTTCGCCGAGCCCGTGCGGATTGTGCGCGTAGTCCACCCAGACGCGAACACCACCGACATCGAACCGCTCGAGGCGCCCAGGGTTGTCGGCGTTGTCGCGGCCGAAGCTGCGCAGCGTCGCGTCGATCGCGACCTGGTCCACGCCGAGTGCGCGCGCGAGGTGAGCGGCGCCGACCGCGTTGGCCACGTTGTGCCAAGCCGACCCGCCGAGCGTGAGCGGCATCTCCTCCACCGGCGGCACCGTATCGCCCGGTGCGAACGCACTGAACCAAGCGACGCGGCCAGCGTACGCCTCGGTGGTGACGCGCAGGGAGACGTCGTCGCCATTGAGCACGAGCGTGCCGTCGGCGTCGAGCGCGCGCGCCACGACCAGCTTGGCCTCGGCGAGATCGGTCAACGACTCGATCCCGTAGCCGCCAAAGTGATCCTCGGCGATGTTCGTGACGATCGCAGCGGTCGCGCGCGGAATGACGAGACCGCGCCGGAGCAGTCCGCCTCGTGCCGTCTCGAGTACGGCGGCCGTCACCCGCGTGTCGCCGAGCACGAGACGCGCGCCGGCCGGTCCGCTCCAGTCACCGCGCCGCACCTGATCGCCGCCGATGAACACGCCGTCGCTACAGCAGTAGCCCACCACGTGGCCGGCGCGCGCGAGCATCTGCGCGACGATCCGCACGGTGGTGGTCTTGCCGTTGCATCCGGTGACGAGCGCGACCGGGATCGCGCCGAGTGCGGTCCAGTCGACCGCGGCAGGGGCGGGCAGGTCGCGGGCCGGCCAGGTGCGGCTCCGTGCGCCGTAGCCAAGCGTGATGCACTCGTCGTCGAGCAGGATCGGCACGCCGCGCTCGGCCGCCTCGTGCGCCAGCGCGACCAGCGCCGGATTCGCCTCGGCGGCGATAAGCTCATACAGCCGCGCGATCGCGGCGGACTCGTCAGCGGGGAGTCGTTCCTCGGCGGGATCCATGGTGGCCAATGCGCGCGCCTCGCCGTCGGTGGCGGCGCCCGCCCAGGCCCACTCGTTCGCGAGTGTGGCCGTCATGAGGGCATCGATGGGTGCCGTGAGCGCGAGCGCGGCGCGATCGCCGCGGCGGCGCAGAGTACAGGTGGAGCGCCAGCCAAGTGCCGCCGTGATGCGCTGTGCGCGCAGTCGCCACGCCGCCAGCTCGTCCACGGCGCGGTCGGGATCGAGCGCCGCGTCGAGCACGACGCCCGGTGCGTCGAGCCAGAGACTCGCGCCGAAGAGCCGGCGCGAGTCCTCCCAGAGTGGAGTGATGGTCGAGGCGGTCGGGTGCGCGGTCAGTCGTCGCTCTCTCGCGCGAGCCGCACACCGCGTTCGTCGCGCACCAGCGTGGCGAGGTCGTGAGGTGTGCGCTCGCGGACCGCGCCTAGCGCGGGCGCTGCGGTCGCCTTGGGGATCGCGTACTCGGCCGTCACCGGCCGCAGCGCGCCGTCGGCGTGGAAGTGAATGATCTGCTTCCAACTGCGGACGATCTCGTCGCCGAAGATCAGCAGGAGATCGCCGCTGCGACCCATGCGAAGCGCGGCCTCCACTGCGGTCTGCTCCTCCGGGATCACGGTGATGCTCGACTCGGGGACGCCTTCGGCGATGAGCGTCTTGGAGATGATGCGCGGCACCTCGTCGCCGTCGCGGCCGCGCAGTGAGTCGTCGCGCCGGCAGATGTAGTGGTCGAAGTGCCCGGCCACCGTGCGCGCGATGTCGCGGATGTCCTCGTCACGCCGGTCGCCCGGGCCCGCGACGACGACGATCCGTCGGCCGGTCACGTCGAGTCGCCCGGCGAGCTGTGTCATGGCCTCGACGGCGTGCGCGTTGTGGCCGTAGTCGAGGATGACCTTGAACGGATGTTCGTTGTAGACGTTGGTGCGGCCGGGAGCCTGGAAGAACGTGGTGTCGAAGGTGCGGAGCCCCTGCCGGATGGTCTCGAGTTTGATCCCCATGGAGAACGCCATCGCGGCCGCGAACATGGCGTTGTTCACGTTGTGCAGCGCGCGTCCTTCCATCGTCGCCGGTATCAGGTGCGTCCAGAGGAGCGGGATGTGCGCGCCCTTGTCATAGATCGTGATCATCTGCCCGTTCACGCCGGTCTCGAGCGAGACGGCGCGACCACCGGCGCGGATATGTTCGCGCACGAGGGCGTGCGCGGGGTCCATCGTCACATAGCAGAGGCTCTTGGCGTCGGTGTACGACGCCATCTTGAGACAGAGCGGGTCGTCGGCGTTGAGCACCGCGGCATCGCGCACGACCTCCACGACCACACGCTTGACCTCCGCGAGCTGCTCGAGCGTGTCGACGCCCTTCATGCCGAGGTGGTCGGAGCGGACGTTGAGCACCGCGCCGACGTTCACATGGCGTGTGCCCATGCCGGCGCGCAGCAGCCCGCCGCGCGCGATCTCGAGCACCGCGACGTCGATCGACGGGTCGCTCAACACGGTGCGCGTGGCGACGGGGCCGGTCATGTCGCCCTCGACCGTGCGCTGACCGTCGATGTAGATGCCGTCGGTGGTCGTGAGCCCTGGCGTGAGGCCGCCCATCTTGCAGATGTGGGCGAGCATGCGCGCGGTGGTCGTCTTGCCGTTGGTCCCGGTGACCGCGGCGATCGGCACCGTGGTCATCGTACCCACGGGAAAGAGCATGTCGATCACAGGCGTCGCCACGTCGCGCGGCCGGCCTTCGCTCGGGGCGGTGTGCATGCGGAAGCCCGGGGCTGCGTTGACCTCGCAGATCGCGCCTCCCGCCTTGCGGTACGACTGCGTGATGTCGTCAGAGAGGAAGTCCACGCCGCCCACGTCGAGGCCGATCGCCTTGATCGCGCGCACGGCCATCTCGGCGTTGTCGGGGTGGATCACGTCGGTGACGTCGGTCGCGGTGCCGCCGGTGGAGAGGTTGGCCGTCGATCGCAGGTAGACGATCTCTCCCACCGCGGGCACGGTATGCTCGGTGTAGCCCTTCTTCTCGAGCAGCCGCATGGCCTGGCTGTCGAGCTCGAGCCGCGTGAGGACCTTCTCGTGTCCGATGCCGCGGCGCGGGTCCTGATTCACGATGTCCGTGAGCTGCGCGATGGTCCGCGACCCGTCCCCGACCACGTGGCCCGGCGTGCGCCGCGTGGCCGCGACGAGCACACCGTTCACGACCAGCAGGCGATGGTCGTCGCCGGTGATGAAGCTCTCCACGAGCACCGACCGCGACACCTCCTGTGCCACCGTGAAGGCGGTGCGCACCGCCTCCTCCGTGTTGAGATGGATCGCGACCGCGCGTCCGTGATTGCCGTTGTAGGGCTTCACGACGACCGGGTAGCCGATCCGCCGCGCGGCGCGTGCGGCCGCGTCGGCACTCTGTACCAGCTCCTGCTTGGGCACCGGGAGGCCGATCATGGAGAGGATCTTGTTGGTCTCCTCCTTGTCACTCGCGAGCTCCACGGCGATGTGCGAGGTGCGCCCAGTGACGGTCGCCTGGATCCGCTGCTGAAAGCGGCCGTACCCCAACTGGATGAGCGACTGGCCATTGAGCCGGATCCACGGGATGTCGCGCGCTTCGGCCGCCTGCACGATCGACGCCGTGCTCGGCCCGAGCGCGCGGCGCTGTGCGAACCGGATGAAGGTGTCGCGCTCGCGCGCGAAGTGGAACGGCTCGGTCTCCTTGCGCGTGCGGAGCGACTCGGGCAGGAGCGAGTCGATGAGCCGGATCGCGAGCTCCGCGGCCTCGAGCCCTTCGTCCTTGTGCTCGTATTCGAATACCACGTCGTACACGCCCGGCGTATCGGTGCCGCGCGTCTTGCCGAACGTGACGCGAATGCCGGCGATGTTCTGCAGTTCGATCGCGACGTGCTCCAGCACATGGCCGAGCCAGGTGCCCTCGTCCTCGGTCATGCGGCGAATGAAGCCGCCCGCCTCGCCGTATGAGCACCCGTGCTCGTGGAGTCCCGGCAGGGCGGCCAGGAGGCCGTCCGTGAACGCGGTGCCGAGTCGCGTGGTGGGCCATGCCTCGAGTGCGCCAAGGTCGAGCTCGAGGCGGATCACCGGGAAGTGCGCGTAGAGCGAGGGGCCGACGTAGACCGAGCGTTCGAGTATCCGCATGTCCTAAGCTGCCTCTAGCTCTTGCCCACCGCGAGAGAGCCGGCTGAGGCGTCTCGGGTGTGGAGGTTGAACGTCGCCCCGCGGATCAACACGTGCATGGTGATCCCGAGCATCGAGATGGGGTCGTTGGGCCCCGCCTGGTCCATGGAGGAGAACTTGAGCCGCTCGGCATCCACCACGGTGAGCGTGCCGCTCCCTTCGACCTCGACCGTGAGGTCGGGACCGATGAATGCCGCCGTGTCCTCGTCGAGGCCGAGGCCGATGAGGAACGGATTGAACGCGAGCGCGGTGATGAGCCGCCCTAACCGGTTGCGCTGGGTGAAGTGCTGGTCGATCACCACGCGGTTGGTGAGCCCGAGCCCGGGCGCGAGCGTGACCGAGCCGGCGTGCGGCGCGGCGTTGTCCTCGCCAAAGGCGATCATGTGCTCAGAGAGGAAGCTCGCTCCTGCGCTCGTGCCCGCGATGTGCACCCCATGCGCGTTGCGCTCGCGAAGTGTGCGCGCGATGTCGGTACCGCCGAGCAGCGTCGAGAGTCGCAGCTGGTTGCCGCCGGTGAGGAAGACGCCGTCGCACTCGCTGAGTTCGGCGATCCGCCCCTTTTCGTACGCGTCGCGTCGCGTGTCGAAGTCGAGCACCGAGACCTCGCCGGCGCCGAGCCCCATGAAGAGCTTGCGATAGCGGTCGCCCGTGTCCTCGACCTTGGACGCGGTCGGGATGACCATGAGATGCGCGTCGCGGCCGCCGCAGAGTTGCACGAAGCGGTCGAGGATGACCGGATTGTCCTCCTTCTGCTCGCCGCCGCCGATCGGGATGATGCAGCCGCGGGTGGAGCCCTGCGGGACCTTGGCGGGACTCATGCGCTCGCTCCGCGCGGAGAGCGCGTAGAAGTCGCGCCCGAAGTCGCGCCCGAAGTCGCGCTCGAAGTCGCGCCCTCGAACGTGCCGCGCAGTACCGTGACGCCGTCCCTCACATGCCATGCTCCGTTCGCCATCACGTCCTGGATTCCTCCGTTCGCGTCGAGTGCCACGAGGTCCGCGTCGGCCCCTACCGCAATATGTCCTTTCCCCGCGAGCCGCAGGAGACGCGCCGGGTTGCTCGTGAACGCCGGCAGCACGCGCTCGAGCGGTTGGCCCGCGGCGAGCAGCGCCGCGAGTGTGCGCGCGAGATCTCCGGGGTCGCCCACGCCCATGTGCGTCACGCGCCCGTCGGCGTCGAACGCCGGCAGGCAGCCACCGCCGTCGGAGCTGCACGAGACGCGGTCCGGCGGTGCTCCGGAGTCGAGGTAACGCGACAGCGCCGTCTCGGCGGCCCACGCGTCCTCGCCGTCGGCGACAGGGAAGGCCGTGATATCCACGTGGCAGCCCTGACGTGCGAGCGCGAGCGCTTCGTCAAAGAGCGACTTCTTGCGATTGACATGCGTCGGATTGAACACGCGAGCTGGGAGCTCGGAGCCAGCGAGCGCCTCGCGGATGGGCGCGAGGCCGCGCGCGCCGTCGCCCACGTGCAGGTGCACGATGCCGGCCTTGCCGGTCATGAGCCCGCCGACGTGCACCTCGCTCGCGAGCCGCAGGAGTTCGTCGCGCGTGGGCTGGCTCGATCGGTGATCGCTGATCGCGGTCTTGGCGCCGATCACGCACTCGATCATGGCGAGGTCGCCGCGCACGGTGCCCGTGATCGTGACCGGCGGCAGGTGATAACCCGCGGTCCAGCACCAGGCGGAGAGGCCCTCGTTGCGCAGCGCCTGCACGGCCGTGACGAGTTCGCGTGGGTGACGCGTGGCGTCGTCGGTGCCGAGCAGCGCGACGACGCTCGTGACGCCACCGCGACTGAAACGCGAGAGGGAGAGAGGCGGGACCTTGGTCTCAGGGCCGGCCTCGCCGCCGCCGCCGGTCAGGTGTACATGCGCATCGACGATCCCGGGGATCAGGCGGCGGCCGCCGAGGTCGATCACGTCCGCGCCGATCGAGGGTGGCAGCGCGGGGATGCTGTCACCGAGCCAGACGATCTTCCCACCGGCAATGAGCAGGTGCCGGAGGCCAAGGGGCTCCGGGGCGAAGACGCGGGCGTTGATCAGCAGGCGGAGCACGAGAGGAATCTAGCGTCTGCCCGACTGCATTTGGACCGGTACGACGCGCGCGACGGCCGCAGGTCGGACGGCGGATCAGGCGCCAGCGAACGCCCGCAGCTTCGCGATCATCCGCCGGTCGTTGCTCACCATGTCGTCCCCCTTCGGCGTCTCGAGCATCTTGGGCACGAGCCGCAGTCGTTCGTCCTGCATGATGCGACGGAACGCGCCCTCGCCGATGCAGCCCTCGCCGATGAGCGCATGGCGGTCCTTGTGCGAGCCGAGCGCGCCGAGCGAGTCGTTGAGGTGCAGCACGCCGAGCCGCGCGTAGCCGAGCACGTCGCTGAACCTCGCCCAGACGCCGTCGTAGTCGCCCACGAGGTCGTACCCGGCGGCGAACACATGACAGGTGTCGAGGCAGACGCCAAGGCGATGCTGCAGCTGCTCGGGGATGCGCGCGAGCAGATCGGCCATCTCCTCGAACGTGGAGCCGATCACCGTGCCTTGGCCTGCGGTGAGCTCCATGCAGAGTCGTGTGGCGCCGGGCGCAGCTTCGAGCGCTTCCGTGATCGCATCGGCATTGCGGGCGATCCCGCTCGCGCGTTCGTCGATGAAATTGCCGGGGTGCGAGACGAGCGCGTCGAGACCGATCGCGTTGCAGCGATTGAGCTCCATGGTGAAACTCTCGAGCGACCGGGCGCGCAGCGTGGCGTCCGGTGAGGCGAGGTTGATCAGGTACGAGTCATGCGAGGTCGCCCAGCGCTGGCCGCTCGCGGCCAGCGCGGCGCGGTAGGCCGCGACGTCGCCCGCAGAGAACTCCTTCTCCTTCCACTGGTTGGGGACCTTCGTGAAGAGTTGGAACCCGGTGGCCCCGATGTCGTCGGCGCGCTGCGGGGCGAACGCAGCGCCGCCCTGTGACGAGACGTGCGCGCCGAGGGGGCCGAGCCGGTCGGGGCTCGGCACGACGGGCTTCGGTACGAGCGAGAGGCGAACATCGGAAGCCTTTGGTCGGATGTCGCGCTTCGCAGGGCGCTTCGCGGACTTCGCAGGCTTCGGGACGAGCTTCTTCGCCGCAGGTTTCTTCGCGACCGACTTCTTCTTGGCCACCTTCTTCTTCCTCGCGCTCACCTCTGCCGCCGCAGCCATTCCAACGGATCGACCGCCACCCCATCCTTCGGCCGCATCTCGAAGTGCAACCGCGGCGGGAGATCCGGGTCCGACTGCCCGACCGTCCCGATCACGTCGCCCTTGTTGACCTTCGCACCCTTTCGCACGCTCACCGACGCGAGCGAAGAATAGATCGAATACGCGCCGCCGCCGTGCTGCAGGATCACCGTGAGCCCATACGTGCCCGAGGCCTCGGCGAGCGCGACCTCACCGGTCGAGACCGCCTTCACCGCGGTGCCGAGCGCCGCACCGATCCCGACGCCATTCCACCGGATCGACGTGCTGTTGGGGTTCACCAGCCGTCCGAACCGATAGACGATGTCGCCATCCACTGGCCAGTCGAGTCGCCCGATGTCGGCAGTGGTCAGGGTGCGCGTCGTCGGCGCGGCGTTCGGACGCGACTCGCTGCGCCGTCGCGACTCCTCGAGCGCCGCGATGATCCCCGCCCGCCGCTCCTCGTCGCGCTGCATCTGCTTGAGCCGCTCCTCCGTCTGCTTGGCCTGCGCCTGGATCTGCGCCAGCGTGCGGCCGCGCTGCAGCTCCAAGCGGCGCAACCGCGCCTCCTCCTGCGCCTTCACGGTGCGGTTCGTCTCCATGTCGCCACGCAGTCGCACGAGCAGGAACCGTTGCGCCGTGATCTGGTTGCTCAACGTCTCCACCCGCTTCACGAGCGCGCGGTCGCGCTTCGCGATCAGATGCAGATACTTGTAGCGCGCGACGAGCGACCCGAATGATTCGGCCGACAACATCGCCTCCACGGAGTACAACGGGCCACGCTTGTAGATCTCTTGCACGCGAAACCGCAGCGTCGCGCGCTTGACCGCGAGCTCGTCCTGCGTGCGTGCAAGGCTCACGTTGACGTTCTCCACTTCCTCGACGAGCGACCCGAGCTGCTGGTCGAGCGAACGCACCACGCGCGACGTGGCCGCGGCCTGCCGTTCGAGATTCGCCCGCTCGGCCGAGACATCGCGCGCACTCGACTGGAGCCGGCGCATGCGCTGCTCGAGTGCGGTGCGTTCAGCCCTAAGGCGCTCGAGCTGCGCCTGCTCCTCGCGAAGACGCGCAGCGGCCTGCTGTGCCGACGGGGGGAGCACAGGGCGAGCCTGCGCGCGCAGTGCTGGCGCCGCGACGAGTGTCAGCGCGAAGCCCAGCGCCGGCGCAACGCCCAGTGCCAGCGTCCAGCGAATTGCTCGCGAGGACCTCACGCGCACCTCAGACCCGGCCGAGGTGACGCCCGACCGAGACCGCGCTGCCGAGCAGTCCGATCAGCGCCCCACCGAGCACGCCGAGCACGGTGAGCCTCGTGTCGAAGTAGGTCGCCTGCACCACGTACTGCCCCACGAACTGGAACGTCACCCAGGTGAGCACGAGCGCGAGGAGTCCGCCCAGCAGGCCCTTGAGGAACCCCTCGACGAGGAAGGGTGCGCGAATGAAGCCGTTCGTCGCTCCGACCAGCCGCATGATCGCGATCTCGCGACTGCGGGCAAGCACGGCCATGCGGATCGTCGACCCGATGATGATGATCGCCACGAGCGCGAAGGTGAGGCCGAGCGAGAGTCCGGCCGCGGTGGCGATCGTACGCAGCTTGTGGAGCTTCTCGACCCATTCCTCGCCGTACCGGATGTCATCGACGAAGTCGTAGACCCCGAGTCGCCGTGACACGGTGCGCACGCTCTCCGGATCTCGGAACCCTTCCTTGAGGCGCACCTCGATCGACGCCGGCAGGATCCCCGCCTCGAAGACGTCCTCGAACTCGCCGAGTTCACGGCGCGCGCGCTCGAGCGCCTGCACCTCCGAGACCAGTCGGACGCTCGCGACCTCGGGGAACGCCGCGATGTCGCCGACCGCGGCTGCCGTCGCCTCGGGGTTCGTGCCCTCGGCGATGAAGGCGCGGACCTCGACGCGCTCCTCGACCTGTGCGAGCGCCGACCGCAGGTTGAGCGCGACGAGACCGAAGAGCCCGAACGCGAAGAGCGAGAACGCGATCGTGGTCACGCTGAGCGCGCTGAGCATCGGCGCGCGGCTGAAGGCGCGGAGCGCCTCGCGGAGGGCCAGCCTCATGTCGCGGCTCCGTCGCTCGCATCAGGGCCCACGACCGGCGCGTCGAACTCATCGCCCGCGGCCGGATACTGCGCCCCGGAGTCGAACACCAGTTTGCCGCGATTGAGCTCGAGCGTACGAAAGTCGAGCGACTTCACGAGTGCCAGGTCGTGCGTCGCCATCAGCACGGCGGTGCCGGTCGCATTGATGTCGCGCAGCAGTTGGAAGATCCCGCGCGTGGAGCGGTCGTCGAGGTTGCCCGTCGGCTCGTCGGCGAGGAGCACCAGTGGATCATTCACGAGCGCGCGGGCGATCGCGACGCGCTGCTGCTCGCCGCCGGAGAGTTCGTGCGGGAGCGCGGTCGCCTTGGCAACGAGTCCCACCTGCGTGAGCACTCGCGCGACCTTGGGCCCGATCTGCTGGGGGTTGGTGCCGATCACCTCGAGCGCGAACGCCACGTTCTGCTCCGCCGTGCGGTCCTCGAGCAGCCGGAAGTCCTGGAAGATCACGCCCAGCCGGCGTCGCAGCGCCGGGATCTGATGCTTGGTCATCGTCACCGAACTCTGGCCGGCAACGCGGACTTCACCCTGGGACGGGCGCTCGTCGACGTAGATCAGCTTGAGGCTCGTGCTCTTGCCGGCACCGGACGGGCCAGTGAGGAAGACGAACTCGCCGCGGTTGACGTGAAAGCTGGCGTCGTCGAGCGCGGGACCGCCCTTCGGATAGTGCTTCGTGACGTGCGTGAAACGGATCATCGGCTCACTTCAGGGCCTGTTCGAGATCGGCGATCAGGTCCTGGACGTCCTCAAGGCCGACACTCAGCCTGAGGAACCCGTCGGGGATCCCGATCCGCGCACGCTCGGCGGCGGTCATCTTCGCATGGGAGGTGTAACGTGGCTCGCAGATCAGCGTGTCCACGCCGCCGAGACTCGGCGCGTGGGTGACGAGCCGGAGGCGCCGGAGGAAGCGTTCGGCCGCCTTGCCGCCACCGGTCAGCTCGAGCGCGAGCATTCCGCCGAACCCGTCGAGCAACTCGACCGCGATCTTGTGATCCTCGTGCGACGTGAGGCCGGGGTAGTGCACGCGCTTGATGTCCTTGCGCGACTCGGCCCACTCGGCGATCTCCATCGCGCTCGCGTTGGCCCGCTTCACGCGCACATCGAGCGTCTTCATGCCGCGCTCCAGCAACCAGAGCGCGAACGGATCGGGCGTCTGCCCCCAGAGCATCTCCTTCTGGAGGACCTCGTCGATGTAGGCTTGCGAGCCGGAGACGGTGCCGGCGAGCACATCGTGGTGTCCGTTGAGGTACTTGGTCGCCGAGTGAATGACGACGTCCGCCCCATGCTCGATCGGGCGCAGGTTGATCGGGCTCGCGAAGGTGGAGTCGACCACGAGCGCGAGGCCTTCCTGCTTGGTGAGGTACGAGATCGGCCTGAGGTCGATCACGCGGCAGGTCGGGTTGACGGGCGACTCGATGAAGATCGCGCGCGTCTCCTTGCGGATGCGCTTGCGGAACGACCGCGGTTCGAACGGATCGACGAGCGTGACCTCGATCCCCATCGCCGCGAACTCCTCGAGGAAGAGCCGGTGCGTCCCGCCGTAGATATATATCGACGAGAGCAGATGGTCGCCGGGGCGGAGCAGGGCGAGCATCGCGCAGGCGGTCGCGCCCATGCCGCTCGAGAGCACGAGCGAGGCCTCGGCGCCTTCGATCAGGGAGATCCGCTTCTGCACGCGCTCGGCATTGGGCGTGTTGCCGTAGCGCGTGTACTTGAGACCCTCGGCCGTGCCGAGCGCCTGCAAGTGGTTCACCGACTGGACGAGCGGCTCGACGACCGGATCGCCGGGACGATGCGACTCGCGGGCGCCGTGAATGGTGAGCGTGGCGAGCGACGGACCCTTTGACTTCGCACGGGACATGGGGCGACCTCTAGGCAAAATTCGTGGTGAGTACTGGGCGGTGATCGATATCCATCTTCACGAGCCGCACGATCTCCGTGACGGCGAGGCCAGCCATGTCGCGCACGACGACGCCGCCGCGTGGCAACGAGTCGTCGTACACCACCGGCGCCAGTTCATGGCGGCGCGGACCATAGACCCACACGAGCTCACCGTTGTCGACCGACCGCGACTCGGCGTCGTCGGGACGGATGCGCAGCAGCGGGCCACGCTCGGTGTCGCTCTTG
Source organism: Gemmatimonadota bacterium (assembly GCA_031416115.1). Taxonomy (GTDB): domain Bacteria; phylum Gemmatimonadota; class Gemmatimonadetes; order Gemmatimonadales; family Gemmatimonadaceae; genus Pseudogemmatithrix. The sequence goes on along the minus strand of JANOTB010000273.1, from coordinate 19,358 downwards.
CCCGTGGCGACGAAGCCGACGACCTGCAGCGGCAGGAAGGTGCGGCTCATCAGGCGGCCGTGCCGAGCGGGCAGTAGCAGTCGTGATCGCGCCGCACGAGGCGGCGGCGGGCGAGCGAGTCGAGCAGTTGGAGGGCGTCCTCGGTCGTGAGGCCGGCCTCGGCGGCGAGACCGTCGACCCCAACGCGACCGCTCACCATCACGGCGTCCCAGAGTCGGCGCTCCACGTCGGTGACCGCGCCCACGAGCTGGGCCAGGCCGTCGGCGAACTGCACCACGAGCGCGAGCCCATGTGCGTGCAGTACCTGCTCGATCGAGTCCATGTGCCCATCGTTCAGTCCGTGGAACACCACGTAGCCGTCCCGACTGGGGTGCTCGACCGTGAGCGGCAGCATGAGCTTGGCCACGAACTCGTCGGCGCACGAGCGGTCGAGCACGCCGATGCGCGAGAAGTCGAGGAACGCCACCGAGCCGTCGGCGAGTCCCGAGAGCTGATGCTCGATGAACGTCCGCACGGCGGCGCCGGTGCGCCGCGTCACGAGGTCGTGGTACGGCATCGAGAGCGACTCGGCGAGCGCCGACTGCACGTCGATATGCGTCATGCCCGGACCACCCGCTTGGGGATGATCACCTGTAGCTGCGTGCCCGGAAAATGCGGGAGGTCGTCCTGCCGCGGCACGTCATCGTCCCAGTCGGGGATGATCGGCGCGATGCGTGCCTTGCCCGAGCGCACGGTGAGCTTGCCGTCGAACCGGTGCACCCAACCGCGGATCCCCTTGAGACCCTGGCCGCGCCCCGGGTCGGAGAGTCGGCTCACGGCATTCATCACGCCGCTCTCGAGCGCGATCGCGTCGTCCCAGCGATCGGCGAGCGCACGCGCGCGGCTCGTCTCGAGCGACTGGCGAAAGCCGACGCCGGCGTCATTCACCGCGATCTGCACCACGTCGCGGCCCACGCGGCGCTTGGACCAGTTGTAGCGCTGCACCATCACCCAACCGCCGCGGCCCGCGTGCTCGATGATGTTGGAGCAGGCCTCGGAGAGCGTCATCGAGAAGCCCATCGTCGCGCGGGGCTCCAAGTCGAGCGTGTTGGTGAGGATCTGGGTCGCCTTCTCCTGGATCCGCGTCACGATCGCGTGCACGTCCTCGTTCTTCGCGACCGGCGTGACCTCGAGGAGCACGTCGGAGTCGCCGACGGCCCGGGTACGGGGCACCGTGCCGCGCATGGTGTAGAGCTCCTCGGCGTACTTGAAGAAACTCGCTCGCGCCCAGTAGCTCGCCGTCGATTCCTCCTCGGGCGGTGCGAAGTCGGGCTTCTCGAGCCGTGACTGAGCGAGGCAGAGGAGTGCGGTGAGGCCGTACGGGGTCGCGAATCTGCAGTGGCGGGCGTCGACCAGCATCTTCGCGTCGTCGGGGACGGCGGCGAGCTGCTCGATCACCGACTCGAAGTTCGGTTCGTCGAGCGACGCGGGGAGGGTGATGACGGCGGTCACGGCGTGTGGAGTTCTCCCCGGAGGTGATTGCCGAGGCCGGTCGCGCCTCGATGTTCGACATTGCGCGCCGCCGCATCCATCGCACGGCCCAGCGCCACCGACATAATATCACCTGCGAGCAACCTTGAGTAATAGGTCGCGCCCCACACATCGCCGCAGCCGGTCGGGTCACCCGGTCCCGGAACGCGCGCCTCGCTCGCCGGCACCAACGCGGTGCGGAGTGGCCCCGCGCCGGGTCGAGGCGGCAGGCGCAGGTCGGCCAGCCGCGTGAACCCGGGTTCTGCGAAATAGACGACTCCACGTCGGCCAAACGTCACGAGGAGATTGCGGACGCCGGCGCCCATGGCCGTCGCCGCGAGCGCAAGACCGTCCGGCGCCATCATCGCGAGTTCATCCTCGTTCAACTGCAGGAGGTCGAAGCAGGCGCACCAGGCGGCGACCTCGGGGAGCGGGCGATAGGTCCGCAGCCCGTTCGCCTCCACGGCCAATACCAATGAATGCAGGTCGCAGTAGATCGGACCCTTGAAGTGCTGCCGGATGAGCTGTGCTGTGGCGAGGTCGAGTTCGAAGCCGCTGATCAGGTTGATATAGAGAGCGTCGAGATCGCGCAGCAGCGGCTGCAGTCCCGCCCAGGTCCACGCCGGCACGCCGCCGGAGAGCACTTCGCTGCGGCGCTCGTCCGACTGATAGCGCAGCTCCACCGTATTGTTGCGCTGCGGCACCTCGATCGGCGCGGCGTCGGGCGCGACGTGCGGCAGCGTCCGGAGAAAACGTCGCGCCTCGACGATCCGGTCGGCGCCGACCTTGGCGAGCGGTACGAGTTCCCAATCGACCGGGAGCGCGGCGTCCGCGGCGCTCAGCGCGTAGGTGATCCCGCCCCACTCTTCCACCGGCAGCTCACGCACGTCGCGGCCGTGGATCACGTCCCAGACGAAAGTGCCGATCACGCCGAGCCGCTGGCGGCGCGTCCCAGCGACCGAGCCGGGGGTCACGCCTGCGCCCTGCGGCTCGCTCACGTCAGCCCGCGCGCCTGCGCGAAGATCGCGACTGCGCCCACCACGCCGGCGTTCCCGTGCAGCTCGCCCGGTACGATCCGACAGGCCTTCACCGCCGGCGCGAACGCACGGCGCCGCACCTCGGCGCGGAGCGGCTCGAAGAGGGCCTCGCCCGCCTGCGTCACCCCGCCGGCGATCACCACGATCTCGGGATTGAAGATGTTGAGGAAGTTCGCGATCCCGATGCCGAGGAACTTGGCGGTGTCGCGCACGACGTGGCCCGCCAGTTCGTCGCCGGCGTTGGCCGCGTCGAATACCGTGGCTGCCGTGATCCGCTCGAGGTCGCCATTCACCAGCTCGGACATACTCGAGGGCTCGCCGCCGCCCAGCGCCTCGCGGGCGCGCTGTGCGATCGCCGGACCAGAGGCGTAGGCCTCGAGACATCCATAGTTCCCGCAGCCACACCTGCGGCCCGAGGAGTCGATCGTGATGTGGCCGAGCTCGCCGGCGACGTCGCTCGCGCCATGATACAGCTTGCCGTCGAGGATCAACCCGCCGCCGATCCCGGTGCCGATCGTCAGGCCGATCACATGCCGTGCGCCACGCGCCGCGCCGATCCACCACTCGCCGAGCGTCGCGCAGTTGGCGTCGTTGTCGAGCTCGGCGGGGAGCTTCACGCCGTCCGAGACGCGGTCGCGGAGCGGGAAATTGCGCCAGCCGAGATTGGGCGTGACGATCACGAGCCCCTTCTCGCGGTCGAGCGGGCCCGGCGATCCGATCCCCACACCCACGAACTGCCCGCGCGTCGCGCCGGTCGCCGCCTGCGTCTCGGCGATCACGCGTTCACAGAGCTGAACGATGCGCTCGACCACGGCGTCCGCGCCCTGATCCGCGCGCGTCGGGATCGAATGCATGGCGTACTGCGCGGCTCCGTCGGCGGTCATCACGCCGGCGACGATGTTGGTCCCGCCCAGGTCCACGCCCACGATGTACCGCGTGGATGCATCACCGCGGCCCGCTGTGATTCCCACCGATGCCCCCTGCCGTTCGGCTGTCGTCCCCCACGGGCGGCCGCTAGCTTACGCCCATGCCGCGCGGCTCCCGCGCGCCCCACGAATGTAATCGCCATGCGCCTGTCCGTCGTCGTCACGACTTACAACCATCCCGAGTGGCTCGAGAAGGTCCTCTGGGGGTTCGAGGCGCAGACCTTCCGCCACTTCGAACTCCTCGTGGCCGATGACGGCTCCGACGAGCGCACGCGCGAGCTGATCGACCGGTTGAGGCCGACGCTCGGCTACCCCGTGCGGCACATCTGGCACGCCAAACAAGGCTTCCGGAAGTGCACGATCCTCAATGCCGCGATCGCGGCCTCCACTGGTGAGTACCTCTTCTTCACCGATGGTGACTGCATTCCGCGTGGCGATGTTCTCGCCGTGCATGCGGCGACGGCCGAGCGCGGGCGCTTCCTCTCAGGCGGCTACCTCAAGCTGCCCATGGAGACGAGTCAGGCGATCACGCGCGAGGATATCCTCGAGGGCAGATCGACCGACTATGCTTGGCTGCGACAGCACGGCACGCCGGTCTCGGCGCAGGCGCGACGGCTCCATTGGGGCCCACGCGTGTCGCGGCTGCTCGACCTGCTGACGACCACGCGGCCCACCTTCAATGGCCACAACGCATCGGCCTGGCGCGAGGACCTCGTGCGCGTGAACGGGTTCGATGAACGCCTGGAGTGGGGAGGCCTCGACCGGGAGATCGGTGAACGGCTCGAGAACGCGGGTGTGAAGGGCACGCAGGTCCGCCACCGCGCGCTCGTCGTGCATCTGGATCATGGCAGAGGCTACAAGCGCCCCGAAGCGATCGCGCGCAACCGGGCGATCCGCGACGAGGTAGCAGCGGATCGGCTCACTCGCACGCCCGCTGGACTCGACCGGCACGTGGGACGCACCGGATCGGCAACGTGAGTGCCCCGCGTCCCGCGGCGCTGATCTTCCGCAAACGCATCCTGCCCTGGTCCGAGACGTTCATCGGTGCGCAGGCGGGCGCCATGACGCGTTACGCGCCGGTGCTCGCGGGCTACCATCGCGACCCAAGCGGTGCCGCACTCGTAGCGGGGATGCCCTGTGTGCTGCTGGACGAGCACAGCGCCTTCCCGGCGGCCGAGAAGTTCCTGCTCAAGCAGTTCGATCGCCTGCCGCCGCGATGGGGCCGCGCGATCGCCGCGCAGGCGCCGCGCGTCGTGCACGCCCACTTCGGCTCGAGTGTGGTGCCTGGACGCTTGGTCGCGCGGGCGCTCCGCGTGCCGCTCGTGGTCACCTACCACGGAATGGACATCACGGTGCGCGCCGGCTCGGCCGCCGAGTTGGCGCGCCGCGCCACCGCCTTCGACTCGGCGAGCCGCGTGATCGCAGTCTCCGAGTACATCGCCGGCATGCTCCGCGCGGCCGGCTGTGCGCCGGAGAAGGTCGTCGTTCACTACATCGGCGTGGATACCACGCACTTCTCCGCCGGTACCGCGCCGCGTGCGCCGCATAGCGTGCTCTTTGTCGGAAGGCTCGTCGCCAAGAAGGGCGTGATCCACCTCGTACGCGCCATGCGCGACGTGCAGCGCGCGGTCCCCGAGGCCGAACTCGTCGTTGCCGGTGATGGTGACCTTCGCGCCTCACTCGAGCGCGAGGCGAGCGCCATCGGCATCACGGCGACGTTCCTTGGTGTGCGCACGCCGGAGCAGGTACGCGATCTCATGCGCACGGCCACCGTCGTCGCGGGTCCGAGCATCGTCGATGCGCGAGGCAACAACGAGGGCCTCGGGATGGTGTTCATCGAGGCGCAGGCCTGCGGCACTCCCGTGGTGGTCTCGACTTCGGGCGGTGCGTCGGAGGGGGTCGTGCATGGCGAGACGGGGCTGCACTTCGCCCCAGGCGACGAGACCGCCCTCGCCGAGCACCTCGTCGCGCTGCTGCGGGACCCCGAGCGGCGTGCGCGCATGGGCGCCGCGGCGCGGCGCCACGTCGAGGCGCGATTCGATCTCCGGACCCAGACGGCGCGCCTCGAGGACATCTACGATGCCGTCACCGTGCGCTGACGCGCGTCGTCGGTGACCCTGATGGCGCTACATTAACCCGGTCCGAGCGAGCCGCTCCGGTGCCACCGCCGTCCCCCGCACGGCCACTTCGAGGTCCCGCCCAGTGCAAGATCCCTACTCTCCCCGCGACTACTGGGAACAGCGACTGTCGGGGTCGTTCAACCTGAGAGGCGTCGGTCACAAGAGCTTCAGCGAGTCGTACAACGACTGGCTCTACCGTCGCAAGGCGCGCTGCCTCACCAAGGCGCTCGAGGGCGTGGAGGTGCAGGGCGCGACGGTGCTCGACATCGGCTGCGGCACCGGGTACTTCGTCGATCAGTACCTGAGGCGCGGCGCCACGGTGCGAGGCATCGACATCACCGAGGTGAGCATCCGCCAACTTCGTGAGAAGTATCGCGGCCAGTTCGACACGCAGGACATCTCGGCGGCGGACTTCGTGCCGGCAGCGCCGGTGGACATCGTGAACATGTGGGACGTGATGTACCACATCGTCGATCCGGCGTCGTACGAGCGGGCGCTCGTCAACATCGCGCGCAGCCTCAAGCCGGGTGGACGCTTCCTCTTCACCGACTGGTTCGGCGCACCGGCGGACCATCGCATCGCCGCGCATGTGCAGGGGCGGTGCCTCGCGACTCACACGCAACGACTCGGCGCGATCGGGTTCACGCTCGACCGGCTGCATCCGCTCTATCACATGCTCAACACGCGGCGCCTCGGCTCGCTCGACGACATTCTCGCGCCCGTCTACTACCTGCTCGACAACCGTGCGACACGCGTGTCGAAGGAGAACCTCTCGCTCGGTGTCTGGCGGAAGGGAAAAGCGTAGGCCGGCATCGGTCGCCTCGCGCAGCGGCGGACAGTCAGGAGCGATGCGGCCGTTTCTCCCCTCTCCCCTCTCCCTTCTCCCCTCTGCAGCTAATCAACCTGCAGTACAGCGAGGAACGCCTCCTGCGGGATCTCCACCGCTCCCACCTGCTTCATCCGCTTCTTGCCTTCCTTCTGCTTGTCCAAGAGCTTGCGCTTGCGGCTGATGTCGCCGCCGTAGCACTTGGCGAGCACGTCCTTTCGTAGCGCCTTGACCGTCGTGCGCGCGATGACCTTCTGGCCGATCGCCGCCTGGATCGCGACCTCGAACAGCTGCCGCGGGATCAGTTCCTTGAGCTTGTCGGCGATCTTGCGACCCCAGTCGTACGACTTGTCGGTGTGCGTGATCACCGAGAAGGCGTCGATCGGGTCACCGTTGATCAGCATGTCGAGCCGCACGAGATCGCTGCGACGGTAGCCAAGCATCTCGTAGTCGAGCGCCGCGTAGCCGCGCGTGAGCGACTTCATCTTGTCGAAGAAGTCGAGGATGATCTCGGCCAGCGGGAGCTCCCAGTCGATCTCGACGCGCGTCGTGTCGATGTAGCTCATCCCCTTGTACTCGCCACGGCGGTCGGTGCCGAGCGTCATGATGGCGCCGATGTACTCGCTCGGGACCATGATGCGGGCTTTCACGTACGGCTCTTCGACGTAGTCGATCACCGTGGACGCCGGCATGAGCGCCGGATTCTCGACGAGGATCTCGGTGCCGTCGGTCAGGTGCACATGGTATTCCACGCTCGGCACCGTGGTCACGAGATCGAGGTTGAACTCGCGCTCGAGCCGCTCCTGCACGATCTCCATGTGCAGCAGGCCGAGGAATCCGCAGCGGAATCCGAAGCCGAGCGCCGTGGAGCTCTCCGGCTGGTACTGCAGCGAGGCGTCATTCAGCTGGAGCTTCTCGAGCGCGTCGCGCAGGTCCTCGTACTGTTGCGTGTCGGTCGGGTAGACGCCGGCGAACACGAACGAGCGCACCGCCTGGTAGCCCGGCAGCGGCTCGGAGGCCTTGTTGTCGGCGTCGAAGATCGTGTCGCCGGCGCGGGTCTCCTTGACCGAGCGCACGTTGGCGACCACGAATCCGACCTCACCCGCCGTCAACTGCGGAGTGACCACGCGACGGAGTTGGTTGTACCCGACTTCTTCCACCTCGTACACGGAATCCGAGGCGCCGAAGGTGATCTTGGTCCCCTTCTTGAGCACACCGTCCACGACGCGTACGCTCGGGATCGCCCCGCGGTACCGGTCGTAGTACGAATCGTAGATCAGCGCGCGCATGGGCTTGTTGATGTCGCCGCGCGGCGGCGGCACCTGCTTGATCACCAACTCGAGAAGCTCGGGGATCCCGACGCCTTCCTTGGCGCTCACGAGCAGGATGTCCTCGGGTTTGCAGCCGAGGAGGTCCACGACTTCCTTGCGCCGCTTCTCGGGCTCGGCACCGGGGAGGTCGATCTTGTTGAGGATCGGGATGATCTCGAGTCCCGCTTCCATGGCGAGGAAGAGGTTCGAGAGCGTCTGCGCCTGGATGCCCTGCGACGCGTCGACCACGAGGATCGCGCCCTCACAGGCGGCGAGCGAACGCGACACTTCGTACGTGAAGTCGACGTGCCCCGGCGTGTCGATCAGGTTCAGCTCATATGTGGTGCCGTCCTTGGCGTCGTACGACATGCGGACGGCGTTGAGCTTGATCGTGATGCCGCGCTCGCGCTCGAGGTCCAGGGTGTCGAGCACTTGGGCCTTCATCTCGCGCTTCTGGAGCATCCCCGTGGCCTCGATCAGGCGATCGGCCAGCGTGGACTTCCCGTGGTCGATGTGGGCGACGATGCAGAAATTGCGGATCAGGGACGGCGGGGTCACGGGCGCGTTGCTGGGGGTGGTGTAGCCTTCAAAGCTAGTCGGGTGTGGGGCTCGGTCCAACGGTCGAGGACTCTGTGGTGGCTGGGTGAACGGCGAACGGCTTTTACCACTGGGGCACAGGGGGCACAGGGAACTGCTCAGGAACGTGGTCAAGGCGACTGCGGCTGTGGATCAACCCGGAGGCGCGCTAGCGAGCGGGAGAACGCGGCGGCAGTAGGTTCGGCAGTTCCCCCTTGAACGTTCGGTCGACCTCGAAACCCAGCCACCCGTCCCGCAGTTCCCTGTGCCCCCTGTGCCCCCTGTGCCCCTGTGGTGAAAGCCGTTGCAGGAACTCCCAGCCCCAGCACTACCCGCGAGCCGAGCGTACCTATCGGAGCCCACCCCACTTACCTTGCACACCGCATGACCGCACCGGCAACGCAGTCCGTCCGGGCTGACCTGATGGATCCACAGACCCTCGCGGCCCTCGGGCGCCTCGAGGTGGTTTCGCGTTGGGTCGTGGACGGTCTCCTCGCCGGGCTCCACCGCTCCCCCAAGAAGGGCTTCTCGGTCGAGTTCGCAGAACATCGTTCCTACCAGCCCGGTGACGACCTCCGGTTCATGGATTGGAAGGTCGTCGCCCGCGCCGACAAGTGGCTCATCAAGCAGTACGAGGAGGAGACCAACGTCCGTGCGACCGTCGTCGTGGACGTCTCCAAGTCCATGGATTGGAAGAGCCGGCCCACTCTCCTCACCAAGCTTGCGTATGCCGAACGCCTCGCCGCCGCGCTCACGCTGTTGCTCATCCGCCAGCGCGACTCGGTGGGACTCATCCGGTTCGACGACCAACTGCGCTCGGTGGTGCCGCCCAGGTCGCGCTCGGTGCAGTGGAAGCGCATCCTCACCGCGCTCGCCGAGCCCGGTTCCGGCCTTGGCTCCGACGCCGCCGGTGCGCTCGCGCAGGCCGGCAAGCTCATCCGTCGGCGCGGGATCGTGATCCTCATCTCCGATCTGCTGCTCGACGCACAGGAGGTCGACGACACCGTGCACGCCCTGCGCGCCCAGGGTCACGACCTCACGGTGCTGCACCTGCTCGACCCGGCCGAACGTCAACTCGACCTCTCGGCGGGTGAGTCGCTCTTCGTCGATCCCGAACGTGGGGATTCGCTCGCGGTGACGCCCGCCGACGTGCGCGAGCTCTACGCGGCGACGGTCAATGAGGCGATCGACGAGTGGCGTGGGCGCTTCGCGGCGGCGGGCGCATTCTACGAGCCGATCCAGACCGACCAACCGTTCGGCGTGCCGCTGCGCCGCGCCTTCGCCGCCAGACAACGCCTCTCGTGAGTTTCCTCGCGCCCTGGGCGCTCCTGCTCGTCGCCGCGGCGGGCCTGCCGCTCCTGCTTCATCTCCTGCGGCGGCGCACCGGCGACAGGATCGACTTCCCGGCCGTGCGTTACCTCATGCGCATGGAGCGCGAGCATGCGCGTGAGGTGCGGCTCAAGAACCTGCTGTTGATGGTGCTGCGGATCGCGATCATCGTCGCCATCGCGCTCGCGGCCGCACGGCCCTTGGGTTGGCTGCCCGGCATTGGGCACGCTCCGACTGCCGTCGCGATCGTGATCGACAACTCGCTCTCGTCCGCCGCAGCCGGTGCCGCCGGGTCGATGATCGGGCGCCTGAGCGCGGCCGCGCGCGGCGTCGTCGATGCCTCGGCGACCGGCGACCGACTCTGGTTGCTCACCATGGACGGCGCGGTGATCGGCGGTGATGCGGGCACGATCAGGGCAGCGCTCTCGGGGATGCGTGCGCTCGACGGAGCCGGCGACGCGGGCGTGGTGCTGCGCCGTGCGGCGACGCTCGTGAAGGAGAGCGCGATCCCCACCGGTCACATCGTGGTGCTCACCGACGCTCAGGCGACCACGTGGGCAGGCATTGCGCCGCTCGCAGCCGACGACGCGCCGATCACCTTGGTTGCCCCCGGCGGCACGCTCGGCGTGAATCGCGCCGTCGTCGCCGTCGCGACCGAGCCGCGACACTGGGATCCCCGCGGCACCGTGCGCGCGACCGTCTCGGGCCCCGACTCGACCTCGTGGCGCGTGGTCGTCGACGGTCGTACGCTCGCGCGCGGTACCGCGCAGCCTGGCGCGACGATGCTCGCCCGGGTGCAGCCGCCGGCGCGCGGGTGGGTGGCCGGCACGATCGAGCTCGCGCCCGACGAACTGCGCGGCGATGACACGCGTCACTTCGCGGCGCGCGTCGGCGAGCCACCCGCGATCACGGTCGACGCCGCCGCAGGACCGTTCCTGCGCGGCGCCGTCGATGCACTCGTGCAGGGGGCGCGCGCACGCCGCGGCGAGGGCGTGCTGCTCGCGAGCGCCGACCGCGCACGCAAGCCGGCATTGCTCTTCGCGCCGAGCGATCCGCTCAAGATCGCTGACGCCAACCGAGCACTCGAGCGGGCCGGGATCCCCTGGCGGTTCGGCGCGCGCCGGTTGGGACCGGCGCCGCTGCGCGGCCAGAACGTGGATGGTGCGACGGCACAGAGCTGGTACGTGCTCGAGGCCGCCGACGCGGCGTCGGCGGGACGCACAGGTACGTCAACACGCACCGAGCCGCTTGCGGGCACGGAAACTCGTACCGACACGCTCGCCCGAGTGGGCGACGCCCCGTGGGCCGTCGCCGGCGAGGGTTATGTACTCGTGGCGTCAGCCGCCGAAGCCACAGCGACCGATCTCCCGGTCCGCGCCGCATTCCTGCCCTGGCTCGACGACCTCATCGCACAACGTCTCGTAGTCGGTACCGTGGGCGTGGTCGAGTCCACACCCGGCGGGACCGTGCGCGTGCCGACGCTCGCCGAGGGCCTCGAAGCACCCGACGGCACCGTCAGCGCCGCGAACGCCGGAGCGGTCATCGACGTGCCGTGGCTCGCTGGCGTCCACTTCTGGCGTCGCGGCACCGACCGCATCGGAGCGCTCGTGATCAATCCGGAGCCGCGCGAGAGCGACCTCACGCGCCTCGCCACCGACTCGCTCGCGCAACGACTCGGCGCCACCATCGCGACTGCCGATCCCGCGGCAGTGGGGCGCGCAGCGTTCGCCGCCGGTGGTTCGCGCGCGCTCGCCCGCACTTTCCTGCTCCTCGCGCTCCTCCTGCTCGTCGCCGAGACGCTCGTCGCGCGCCGCGGCTCGGCCAAGCCCGCGCAAGCCTGATGCAAGTCCGCGCAAACCTGATGCAAGCCTGATGGCGCTGCCCGTCTTGGTCGAGCGCCTCTCGGCGCTCACCGCCTTCACGAGTCTCACGCGTGCGCTGCCGGTGCAGGGCGGCCGCATTGGCGCGACCGGCCTCGCCGGCTCGTCCGACGCGGTGTTGCTCGCCGCGCTCGCGCTCCGCGAGCCCAACCGACTCTTCGTCGTCGTCGCCGACCAGTTGCCCGAGGCCGAGCGCTGGCTCGCCGACCTGCAGTCGGTGTTCGGTGACGAAGGCGTGGCACTCTACCCGCCGCGCGAAGGCTTCGGCGAGATCGAGCCGCATGCTGAGGTCGCGGGTGAGCGCGTGGAGACGCTCGAGCGCCTCGCACGCGGCGCGGTGCGCGTGCTCATCACCACGGCGCGCGCGGTGCAGGAGCGCACGCGCCTGCCGCGCGCACTCGCCGACGCGCGGATCGAGCTGCGCCGCGGCGACACCTGGAGGCTCGAGGACCTCACGTCGCATCTCGACGCGGTGGGCTTTGAACGCGTGACGCTCGTGGAGGACGTCGCCGAGTACAGCGTGCGCGGCGGGATCCTCGACGTGTACGGCTTCGGCATGAGCGACCCGGTGCGCTTGGAGTTCTGGGGCGACCGGCTCGAGGAGATGCGCCGCTTCGACGTCTCCACGCAGCGCATGCTCGCGTCCGCGGAGTCGGTGCTGATCCTGCCGGTCGAGGTCTCGGGCGAGGCGGCGGAGGAGCGCTACGAGCGTGTATCGCTTCCCGATCTCTGGCCATCGGGCTCGCTCGTGATCATCCCGTCGGGTGTCGCACTCCGGCCGGAACTGCAGCGCACCTGGGACGAAGCCGAGCATCACCTCTTGCTCGCGCGCCGACGTGGCGAGAACGCGCCCTCGCGCGAGGAGCTGCTGCAGTCGCCGCACGAGACCATCAAGGCGATCGACGCCTTTCCCGCGCTCGAGGTGATCGGTCTTGGCGCCGACGCGGCGCGTGTGCACGAGGTGGTGCAGTTCCCGCTCCGCGCGCCAGAACCGGTCGAGCGCGACATCGCGCGGCTCTCGGCGATGGTCCGCGACGGTACGCAGACGATCATCCTCTGTGACAATGCGGGGCAAGCCGAACGGCTCGAGGAACTGCTCGACGCGCGCAAGGAAGGCCAGTCGCCGGCCGCGCTGGTGATCGGGGTGCTCGCGGGCGGCTTCATTATTCCGCCGCGCGGCACACCGAGTGGGCTGCGCGTCCTCACAGACCACGAGATCTTCCGGCGCGAACGGCGCATCCGCCGCAGTCGCAAGTACACCACCGGCACCGCACTCGAGCAGGTCACCGCGCTGAAGCCAGGTGATTTCGTCGTGCATCTCGACCACGGCGTCGGCATCTACCGCGGCATGAGCACCGTCTTTCACGGCGAGGCGACGCTCGAGGTCGCGATCATCGAGTACGAGGGCGGCGACCGGCTCAACGTCCCGCTCTACCGGCTCGACCAGGTGGAGAAGTACCGCGCCGCTGGCGACGTGAGCGACGACCTCCCGCCGCCAAAGCTCCACAAACTCGGCGGCCGGAAATGGACGGCACAGAAGGAGCGCACGCGCGCGGCGATCCAGGAGATGACCGTCGAACTCCTCGACCTCTACGCGCGCCGCAAGATCGCCGCGCGGGCCGCGCATCATCCCGACGGCGCCTGGCAGAAACAGCTCGAGAGTTCGTTCCTGTTCGAGGACACGCCCGATCAGCGCAAGGCGACTGACGACGTGAAGCGCGACATGGAAGGGGCCAAGCCCATGGACCGTCTGCTCGTGGGCGACGTGGGCTACGGCAAGACCGAGATCGCGGTGCGTGCGGCCTTCAAGGCGATCCAGAGCGGGCGCCAGGTCGCGGTGCTCGTGCCCACGACGATTCTCGCCGAGCAGCATGCGCGCACCTTCGGCGATCGCTTCGCCGACTTCCCGGTGCGGATCGCCGTGATGAGCCGCTTTCAGACGACCAAGGAGCAGAACGCCGTGCTCGTGGAGCTCGCCGCCGGCAAGGTCGACGTGGTGATCGGCACGCACCGCCTGCTGAGTCCCGACGTGAAGTTCAGCAAGCTCGGCCTGATCGTCGTCGACGAAGAGCACCGCTTCGGCGTGAAGCACAAGGAGCGGCTCAAGCAGCTCAAGCTCGAGACCGACGTGCTCACGCTCACCGCGACGCCGATCCCGCGCACGCTGCACCAGTCGCTCGCCGGCCTGCGCGACATGACGCTCATGCAGACGCCGCCGCGCGACCGATCGCCGGTGATGACCTTCCTCGAGCCCTGGGACGACGGTCTCCTTGAAGAGGGCATCGCTCGCGAACTCGACCGCGGCGGGCAGGTCTTCTTCGTGCACAACCGGATCGAGACTATTCTCGCGATCGCCGACCACATCAAACGGGTGGTGCCGCGCGCTCGCGTAGGCGTGGGCCACGGGCAGATGAAGGAGCGTGAGCTCGAAGCCGTGATGAAGCAGTTCGTGAGCGGTGAGATCGACATCCTCGTCTCGACGTTGATCGTGGAGAGCGGACTCGACGTGCCCAACGCGAACACCATGTTCGTGAACCGCGCCGACCGGCTCGGCCTCGCGCAGCTCTATCAGCTCCGCGGCCGCGTGGGGCGCTCGCACCGTCGCGCCTACTGCTACCTGATCGTCCCCGAGAATGTGGACGAGGACGCCGAGCGCCGGCTGCGCGTGCTCGAGCACCACACCGAGCTCGGTGCGGGCTATCGCGTGGCGCTCAAGGACATGGAACTGCGCGGGGCGGGGAACCTCCTCGGCCCCGAACAGTCGGGCTTCGTGCATGCCGTGGGGTTCGATCTCTACCTGCGTCTGCTCGACGAAGCCGTTACGCGGATGATGCGTGGCGACAAGGCCCCGCCACCGCCGCCCACGGATGTCACGCTCGACATCCCCTGCTACCTGCCCGACGACTACATCGCCTCGCCCGAGGTCAAGCTCGACCTCTACCGCCGACTTGGTGCCGCGACCGTGGTCGATCAGGTGGACGAGATCAAGGACGAGGTCCGCGACCGGTTCGGCCCGCTGCCGCCCCCGGCCGACGCCTACCTCGCCGTGGCCCGGCTCCGCCTCCTCGGCGCCCCGCTCGGCGCCGAAGGGATCCTCGTGCATGGGACCGAGGCCCGTGTTAACTTCCGGCCCGACGCGGTCCCGCGTCTCAAGCCCCTCGCCGCCGCCTTCCGGGACGTGCAGTTCCAGGTCGACGTGCGTCGGGTCCAGCCCCTGTCGCTCAAGCTCACGCGCCTTGGGGGCGCCACGCTCCTGGACGGTCTCATCCGGGCGCTTCGAACCATTTCGCCAGATGCACGGTAGAAGGACCTCCCTCCCTTTCCGAACATGACCCGTATCCGACTCTTCTCCGCTTCGCTCGTCCTCGTCGCCGGCCTTACCGCGTGCGAGGGTTTCAAGGAAGCGATGACCGCCCATGTGGACACCGTGGCTCGCGCCGGCTCGCAGGAGCTGACGGTCACGCGCCTCGCCGAGCTCCTCGGCACGACCGACGTCCCGCTGCAGCCGGACGCCATTCGCACCGTGGCCCAGCTCTGGGTGAACTACCAGCTCCTCGGCATGGCTGGTGCCGCTGGGGACTCGCTCGGCACCGACGAGCAGGCCGACGCCGGCATGTGGTCGATGGTCGCGCAGCTCAAGTCGCGTAAGTACTACGCGATCATCGCAAAGGACTGGGGGCAGGGCGACCCGAGCACCTACGAGAAGGCCTACAACGACGGCGCGCTCCTCGCCGCGTCGCACATCCTGCTCAGCAAGCAGCCCGACGGGCTCGATCCTGCGGCCAACGCGGCGATCCGCGCCCAGGCCGAGCAGATCGCGGTGAGCCTCAAGAACGCGACGCTCGCGCAGTTCGCCGCGGCGGCCACGGCCAAGACGCAGGACCCGGGCTCCAAGGATAAGGGCGGTGACTACGGCGTCTTCGCGCGCGGGCAGATGGTGCCCGAGTTCGACAATGGCATCCTGTCGGTCGCACCCGGCGGTGTGACCGGCGTGGTCGAGTCGCAGTTCGGCTACCACGTCATCCGGCGCCACACCTGGGCCGAGGTCGCCGACTCGTTCCCGGCGCAGTTCCAGCAGATCGCGGCGCAGCGCGCCGAGAGCCTCTACTTCGCCGCACTCGAGACGTCCGCGAACGTGCAGGTGCGCACCAGCGCGGCCAAGCTCGTGAAGGCGATCGCGGTGGACGTCGAGTCCTACCGCGACGACAAGACGGTGATCGCGACGGCGCGCAGCGGCAACATGACCGCGGCCCGCATGAGCATGTGGATGGCCGCCTTCCCGGCGCAGTCGCGCATGCGCGCGCAGGTGGCACAGGCACCCGACTCGCTCATCCCCATGTTCGTGCAGAACGTGATGCGCAACGAGCTCCTGCTTCGCTCGGCCGACTCGGCCGGCGTCACGCTCGACAGTGTGGAGACCAAGGACCTGCGGAGCGCCTTCCGCACCCGCGTCGCCGAGACCATGCGTGCGCTCGGCGTCTCGCCTACGCAACTCGCTGACTCCGGCGCCGACGAGGGCGCTCGTGAGCGCCTCGCGGCGGCGCGGGTCGAGGAATACCTCAGCGGACTTGTGAAGAACCAGCGCGAGTACGTCGACGTGGCCGAGCAGATCGCGCTCGTGCTGCGCGACAAGTATGAGAGTCGCGTGGTGCCCGCCGGGATCGATCGCGCGCTGGCGGAGGCAACGAAGATCCGCGCCGCTGCCGACTCGTCCCGCAGTGCCGCGCAGCCGCCCTCGGCGGTCCCGATGGGCGCGCCGATGGCGCCGCCGGTCGTCCCGCCGCAGCCCTGATGAAAAACCAGTCGATGCGCCGCCAGTTGACGCGCTGCCGGTCGATGCTCGGCACCGTCCGGCGCGTCGGCCTGCTCGTGGCCGGTGCCGCCGCGTTGGCGGTGCCGGTCCGTGCGCAACAGACTCCGGGAGCACTCAAGGGGATCGAGGTCGACCGCATCGTGGGGGTCGTGGGCACGCACCCGATCCTCATGAGCGAGGTACTCGAGGCGCTCGCGTTCGCGAGGGCGGGCGGCATGCAGGTGCCCCAGGACAGCGCCGGACAGATGAAGCTCGCGCGTGAGCTGCTGGGCCGGATCGTGGACAAAGAAGTGCTGATCGTCGTCGCGGCCAACTACAAGATCGAGGTCACCGAGTCCGACGTTTCGAGTAACGTCGAGCGCGATTTCGACCGCGCGCGCGGGCAGTTCCGTTCGGACGCCGAGTTCCGTGAGGCGCTCGTGCGCGAGGGGTTCGGCACGCCTGAGGAATACCGCAAGAAGGCCGTCGAGGGCGCCATCCGTGACGAGCAGCAGCGCCGCGCCGTCGACTCGCTCAAGGCCAAGGGTCGGCTCGCGCCGGCCAACGTGACTGAGCAGGAGGTCGCTGCCGCGTTCGAGCGGTTCCGTCAGGACGCCGCGCCGCGTCCGGCGACGGTCGCCTTTCGACAGATCGTCGTGAAGATCAGGCCGCGCGCCGCGAGCGTCGAGCGGGCGAGGACGCTGGCGGACTCCATCCGCCTCGAGCTCGAGAAGGGAGCGGACTTCGATTCGGCCGCACGCCGCTTCTCCATGGACGAAGGCTCGGCCGCGAAGGGCGGTGACCTCGACTGGGTACGCCGTGGCGTCATGGTCCCTGAGTTCGAACGCTGGATGTTCGCGCTCGCCCCGGGGCGCGTCAGTCCCGTCGTAGAGACCGAGTTCGGGTTTCACGTGATCCGCGTCGATCGCGTGCGCGCCGCCGAGGTGCGGTCGCGGCATATCCTGATCAAGCCAGATGTCGATTCGGTCGATGTCGCGGCCGCACGGGTCGTGGGCGATTCGGTGTTGGCGCTCTGGAAGGGCGGCATGGCGTTCGACACGCTCGTGAAGCGCTACCACGACATCAGTGAGGAGCGCATCATCCCCGACGGCGTGCCGCGCGACTCGCTACCCGCCGAATACCGCGTTGCGCTGCGTGACCTGCCGGTGAACGGGTTCTCCGCACTGTTCGCGCTCCCCGACCGGAGCACCGGGCTCAACAAGTGGGCCGTGGTGCAGGTGTTGGGGATCAAGGCAGCCGGCGCGGTGACTCTCGTGGAGTACCAGGAGAACATCCGGAAGCAGCTGCGCGAGGAGAAGTCGATCCGACGCACGCTCGACAACCTCCGCCGCGAGATCTACGTCTCGCTGAGGCTCTGACAACGCCGACCGTTCCGACCGAGCGACCGACGCTCGCCGTCACCCTCGGCGACCCGCGCGGGATCGGCCCCGAGATCGTCAGCAGGGCGCTCGCGACCCCAGAGGTCGCGAGCGCTGCTCGTTTCGTGGTGGTCGGACCGACCGGCACGGGAATGCGAGTCGACGAGTCGATCGGCGAGTGGAGTGAGGGCACCGGCCCGAGTCCGGACACAGCGGCGGGACGCGCGCGCGATGCACGGGCGGGGGCGCTTGCCGGGAAAGCGATCGCGCGCGCGGTGGACCTCGTGCGCGCGGGCGCAGTGCAGGGCATCGTCACGGCGCCGATCGACAAGGCCGCGCTCCTGGCAGGCGGCTACGACTTCCCGGGCCACACGGAGATGCTTGAGTCGCTCACCGGGAGCCCGACGGTGATGATGCTCGCCGGCCCCACGTTGCGAGTGGTACTGGCGACCACGCACATCGCGCTCAGCGACGTGCACGAGCGTCTCACGCACGACCTGATCGTGCGCACGGCGCGGATCACGCGCGACGGACTGCAGCGGTCGTTCGGGATCGCCGAGCCGCGGCTCGCGCTCTGCGCGCTCAATCCGCATGCCGGAGACCAGGGGCGGTTCGGGCGCGAGGATGATGCGTTACTCGCGCCGGCAGCGAGAGCGGCGGGGATCGCCGGGCCTTTTCCGGCGGACACCGTCTTCGTGCGCGCGATGCGCGGGGAGTTCGATTGTGTGATCGCGCCGTACCACGACGTCGGCATGACCGCGATCAAGGTCGCGAGCTTCGGCGAAGGTGTGAACGTGACGCTCGGGCTGCCGTTCGTGCGCACGTCGCCGGATCATGGGACGGCGCTCGGGATCGCGGGGTCGGGACGGGCGAGTGCGTCGTCGATGGTCGCGGCGATCCGGTGTGCCGTGGGGATGCTCGGGCGGGGGTGAGTGTGTTCGGGTCTTCGTGCCCCCTGTGCCCCTGTGGTGAACGCAGTTGCCGTTACGCTCCGATCTCCCGCGCCACCTCGATCGACAACGTCCGGATCCGCCTCCCATCCATCTCCCGCACCGTGAACGAAGCCCCTCCCCCAGTCACCCGGTCCCCGACCACCGGCAGTCGCCCGAGCAACCCGAACACGAACCCACCCACCGTCGTGTAGTCGGTCTCGGGGATCGACAACTCCAGCTCCGCATTCACGTCGGAGATACCCGACTCCCCCGGCACCGTGCGCGCACCGCTGGTCCCGCTCTCCATCCCAGTCGCTGCGGGCGTCTCGTCGTACTCGTCGAGGATCTCACCCACGATCTCCTCGAGGAGGTCCTCCATGGTGACCATGCCGGCGGTGCCACCGTACTCGTCGAGCACGATCGCGAGATGTTCCTTGCGCCGCTTGAAATCGGCGAGCACCTCCTCCACCTCGCGCGACCCCGGCACCACATGCACCGGCCGCAGGATCGCCTCGATCGAGAAGTCGGCTGGGCGACGCGCGAGGACCTTGAGCAGATCCTTGGCGTGCACCATCCCGACGATGTCGTCCAGGGTGTCGCGGTAGACCGGGTAGCGCGAGAAGCCCGCGTCCTCGACGACCTGCACCGCCTCGTCGAGTGACGAGCCGGCGGGGATCGCGACGATCGCCGTGCGCGGCGTCATCACCTCGCGCGCGTTCTTCTCCGAGAACTCGAACACACC
>JANOTB010000272.1:0-5119 GCA_031416115.1 Gemmatimonadota bacterium | reverse complement strand
CGTTGAACGGCCACTGGCGCGTGAGGTTGTAGATGTCGCCACCGACCACCGACGTCACCAGCGCATTCACCGACAACCCGCGCCACTGGAACGTGGAGCTGAAGTTGAGGTTCATGTCCGGGTTCACGTCGCCGATCTGGCCGATCGAGTTCCCCGTGCTGTCATACGCTTTCAGGGGGCGCTCGCGGAGCGTCCGCCAATCCGCGGTGCGCACGAAGTAGCCTTCTTCGTTCAGCTGATAGCTGGCCGCTGTCCCAGTCAGTCGGCCCGACTGCAACGTCGCGGCCAGCTGAGCGGGGGTCTTGATCCAGCTCTCACCGTACATGACGCCGAACGGCTCACCGGCCGCGACGCGGAACATCTGCGTCGTTCCGTCCGGACCGGCGAGGAACGGCGCTACGTCGAGCTCGGTGATCTGCTGACGCGTCCGGTCCGCCGTCACATTGAGGCGCCAGAACAGGTCACCCTTCGACACCAGCACCGCACCGAACGCGAACTCGTGCGTCTGTCCGGCGAGCGTACCGGCGTTGATCCACTGGTTCTGGTAGCCCGTCGCCGCCGACACCGGCGCCGAGAGGATCTGATCGCTCGTCACCTTGTCCGAGTAGCTGTACTCGAACGTGAAGTTGGTGAGGAAGTTGATGTTGAAGCCGACCTCGGTCTCCTTGGAGAAGGCCGGCTTGAGGTCGCGGTTACCCAGCGTCACCGGCGTCGGGCTGCCACCGACGAGCGAGTAGATCTCGTACTGGGCGTCGAAGCCCGGGCGGAGACCGGCCGTACCATACGACGCGCGGAGCTTGAACTCGTCCACGCCCGGCAGGGTCACGTCCTCGGAGACGCGGTACGCCGCCGAGACACGGTTGTACAACGCCGTGCGCTCATTCTCGCCGAAGAGCGACGACGCGTCCTGACGGATGAGCCCGTCGATGATGTAGCGGTCCTTGATGTCGAACGTCGTGATCGCGAAGACGTTCTGATTGCGGATCGTGATCGTCTGCGACCCCGCGCGAATGCCGGCGATGTCCGCAGCAGCGAACTCCGGGATGCGCGGCAGCGTGAGCTGCTGCGCCGACGCGGTCAGACGGTTGTTCGTCTGGTCTTCGAACACGTACGCGATCTTGGTCGTGTTGGTGAACCACTCGAAGTCGCGTACCGACGTGAGCGTCGCGCCGATGTTGCTCGTGCGCGCCGAGGTCGAGGCCTGGCCCAGACGACCCGCGCTCACGTTGCCGTTGGACGACTGGAAGCCGCGCGGCGTGAACGACTTGTACATGTCCGCCGACTGCTCGTAGTTCACGTTGCCTTCGGCCGTGAGCCACGGAAGCGGCTTGTACGTCAGCTTGAACGTGCCATTGAAACGGTCACGGTCGCGGCGGTTCGGCGAGTTGGCGAGCCCGTACAGCGGGTTCACCACGTTACCCGAGAGCGGCGGCCGGTTGATCTTCGCCACGAACGGCGAGCCGTTCGGGTTCGGCGTCAGCAGGTCCACATCCGGCTCCAGGAAGCGGAGACCGAAGAAGATGCCCGAGTTCTCGCCTTCGTCCGACGCCGAGCGGCCGTAGAAAGCGCCGGCCGAGAAAGTCAGCTGATCCGTGAGCGCCTGGTCGAGATTCACGCGGAAGTTCTGGCGCGTGAAGCCGTCGAGCAGACCCAGCACGCCCGTCTCGCGGCTGTTGTGGAACGAGACGTTGAAGTTCGTGTTGCCGCGGCGCTGTCCCACCGAGGCGTAGTTGGTCATGTAGTTGCCCGGACGGAACACCTGCCCGAGCTGGTCGAAGTACGCCGGGTACGGGTTGTCCGCGATCAGGTCCGTCTCCTGCACGCGCTGGCCATTCGCGTTGAGGCGATAGCCACCGTCCGGGTTGAGCTGGAACTCATGCGACTGGTTGCCGGGCACCTTGTTCGGCAGCCAGCTCTGCCCATACTCGTTGCGGAACGTGAAGTTGGTCTGGCCCTCGGCCAGCTGCGCTCCGCGCTTCGTGAAGATCTGCACCACGCCATTCGCAGCGTCGGAGCCGTAGAGCGAGCTCGCGGCCGCGCCCTTGATCACTTCCATGCGCTCGACGTCTTCCGTGTTGATGTCGGCGAGCGTCAGGCGGGTGATCGTGCCGTCCACGATGATCAGCGGATCGGCCGAGCCGGTGAGGCTCGTCGAGGAGCGGAGGCGGATCGCCGGCGCCGCACCAGGCTGGCCCGAGACGGTCACCACCGAGGCACCGGCCACGCGGCCGGCCAACATGCCCACTGGCGACGACGACGGGGCTTCCTTGATCTGCGAGGCATCCACCACGCCGACCGAGAAGGCGGTCTTCTTCTGCGATGTCGCGTCACCCACGCCGGTCACCACGACCTGCTCGAGGTTGAGCACGTCCTTGGAGAGCTCGAAGTCCTTGTCGATGCGGCCCGCGGCGAGCGTCACCGGCGCCTGCTTCGGCGTGTAGCCGATCGCGCGCACCCGGAGCGTCACTCCACGCCCGGCGTTCTGCGCGATCACGACCGTGAAAGTGTACCGTCCATCGACTCCGGTCGTCGCGCCAACTCCCAACTCGGCGATGCCGATGCTGGCGCCGCCGAGCGGCTGACCCGCTGTCGTGACACGACCGGAGAAGACGACGTTCTGCGCGAAGCCCACGGTGGCGAACAACGCCACCGCGGTGAGCGCACGCAGCGCCGTCTTCAGGACACGGGTGGAGACACGCGCCATTGCGGACCTCTCTGCGAATGAATGTGAAGTGTGCTGGCCGGCGATCATGGCGTCACCGTCGCTACCAGCGTCGCGCCCGCGCCTGCGGTGTAGACGTCAATGAACATGTACCAGGTCCCCGACGTGGGATTCGCGAAGGAGCAGACCTCCGTGTTCCCGCCATTCCACGAGCGGCATCCGAAGGCGCTCGTTGTCGGGGGATTCGGGCCGCGCTGCACGTAGAGATCCAAGTCCCCGGTGCCGCCGGAGAGATTCACCTGGAGGTTGGTCTTGCCGGTCGGAACGAAGATCCGATAGAGCAACGTCGTGATCCCCACTGCGCCGCCGATCCCCGTCACCCCGACTCCGCTCACGACCGGCGTGCCGAAGAGGGCGTTCACCGTCATGCTCGCCGACTTCTTACTGCCGTTGCCCTGAGTCGCCGTGATCGCCGCGAATCCGTCGTTCACCGGCGACACCAAGCCCGTCGGTGACACCGTGGCGACGGTGGGGGCGCTGCTCTCCCACGTCACCGTCACGGGGTCGGCGCCCTGCGTCGCAGAGAACTGGATTGGAGGGAGGCCTTCGTCGACACCGACGAATGCAGGAGTGACAACGAACTGGTTGCTCAGGTCCGTGGGCTTGTACCCATCGTCGGCGCAACCAAGCGCACCAACAACGAGCAGAAGGCCACTCAGTCGAGCAGCGGAACGCAGATTCATCTGACGTAGCTCCGTCTGGACGGTTTCCGGCCAAAGCGCGTAGTGCGCTCCGCCGGGGTGGGGGGTAATGGGAGGCAATGTTACGATACCCTGACAAGAAGGGCAATAGCACATTTCCATTTTTTCGTTCGGCCAGCAACACTCGGGCCAACGTCGGCCCGACTCCTCAAGGTGCGCGGATCACGATCTCCTTTCCGCGCTCCGACAGAGGGACTACCGTCTCGACGCCCGACGGCCATCGCACATGGACCGAATCGGCCTTTGCGCTCCAGCCGAGGACCTGCACCGGCGAGTCGGACGACCAATACCCGCTCCCCGCCGCGACCGGACGCACCGCGCCCCGCCACCCCGCGCCCGAGAGGGACACCCGCGCCCCGATCGCGCTCGGGTTGCCCGCTGGACCGATCAGGCGGACCCGCACTCCGGGCTGGCCGCGACTGTTCCGCCAGAGGGTCGTCACCCCGCCATTCTGCGAGACTGCCAAGTCGGTCCGTCCGTCACGGTCGAAGTCCGCGACCGCCGACCCGCGCTGGTCGCCCCGCACCACGACCCCGGCCTCACCCACCCCGAGTGCGCGGAACCCGCCCGCACCGTCGCCGAGCAGCAGGAGCCCGACCCCAGCGTCGAATCGCATGGTCGCGATCTCGGTGGGGAAGAAGTTCTGCGCGAGGAACAGATCCTCACGTCCGTCCCCATCGAAGTCGGCGACGTTCACGCCGAACGCCGGCGCCCGTTGGGCCACGGCCGGCAGTGACCGCGCCTCGAACCGGTCGCCGCGATTGAGCAGGATCGTCTGGTCGTAGGTCGTCGCGCCGATCCGCACCGCGCCCAGCGTGTCGGCGCCGAAGAGCGACTGCACGGAGCGCTTTGCGAAGTCACCGTAGGTCGGGACCCGCGAGCGCAACGCCGGGAAGGCCACACCGAGGCGCGCGAAGCTCTCGAGCGGCATCTCCTGCTTGGTCACGGAGTCGGCGCGGGCGAAGACGAGTCCGAGTGCCTCGCCGCCCAAGCGGCCCATATATAGAACGTGTGGGCGCGCCGCACTCGCGCCCCATGGCAGGTTGCGGCCCCAGCTCGTTACCACGAGATCGAGCCGACCGTCGCCGTCGAAGTCGCCAGCGGCGAGGCCGTTCCAGCGGCTGCGCAGCTTGTCCAGACCGAGCGATTCCGTGGCGTCCACCAACCTCCCGCGATCGTTGCGCAACACGCGCACGGGACCGAACTCGCCTGCCACCACGAGCTCCGGTGACGCGTCGCCCGTCACGTCCACGAACAACGCCGCGGAGACCAGACCGAGCGCCGCCATTGCTCTTGCATTGACCGTATCGAGGACGAAGCTGCCGTCCGCGCTCCCGAGGAGCAGGCGCGACGGCGCGGGGATCGGCCACGCGCCACCGACCACGCGTGCGCCGACGAACAGATCAAGGAAGCCGTCTCCGTTCACGTCGCCGGCGGCGAGCGGGCCCACGCTGGCCGTGTCGCCACCGACCGCCGTCGAGGCCGCACCGCTCGCGACTGCGACACTCAGCACGCCCGGGATCGCGAGTGCGGAGTCGAGGGTACCGGCTTCGTAGTTGGCCTGGCCCACGGCGAGGCGCACGCCGCCGCGTCCGTCGGGCAGCGGCACGATCCCGGTGAGGTCGCCGGCGGCCGGCGCGCCCGCGCGGGTGGACGTGAACCGATCACCGCGGTTGAGCAGTACCGTGAGCGATCC
>JANOTB010000271.1:0-8286 GCA_031416115.1 Gemmatimonadota bacterium | reverse complement strand
CCGCCAACGTCGGCCAAGCCGAGGTTCATCTTGCCCTCGTCGTCGCCGAAGAGTCGGAGGCCAGTCACCTTGTCGGCCATCCAGACGTTCTTGTCGTCGGTATCGGTGCTCGTGTAACCGACCAGCAGGCAGAAGCCGCGGTCGATCCGTCCGGTGACTCGTTCGCCCACGCGCACCTCGGCGCGCGAGACCCGTTGCAGCAGTACGCGCACGGACTACTTCACCTCTGTGCGCGCCCAGTCCCAGCCCTCAAGACCGCGCGCGTTGACGGCCTTCACGGCCACGTGCCACCCTGGCCTGAGTGCCGTGATCGTGGCCCGCGGCGACAGCACGGTGATCGTGTGACGCATCGGGTCCTCGGCAGGGCCGTAGCGCACGATGTACCGCGCCACACCCTTCTCCCGTGCGCCCGTCCAAGTCGCCGCCGTACCGGTCACGCTCAGCCCGGTGAGTCGCGACGGGCTCGACGCCATCAGCATGATCGTCGCGACCGTGGCGCGCGACGTCTCGGCGAGCTGCTGATGATTGATCGTCTCGAGCACGTCGTGTGGCATGTGGTAGTGCGGGTTGCCGAGGATCGGGTACGACCCGATCCCGCCGATGATGTCGCCCCACACGTCAAAGAGTGCGTTGGCGTCGGTGCTCTTGTAGTAGAACGCGTCGTAGGTGATGAGGCGCGAGAACTCGAGCGCGGCCGCATGCTGCACGTCGCGAAGGCCAGCGTTGGAGTAGCGGATGGTGTTGTCCATCCGGCTGTCGTTCGCCCACCCCATCATGTCGTTGTTCAGTGCGCCCATCACTTGGATCGAGTCCTTCATGCGCCGGGCGAACTCACGTGCGCCGCGAAGCCCCGATTCCTCGCCGGTGAAGGAGACGAACATCACGGTCGCGGGCAACGGGCGCTTCGCGAGCACTCGCGCAGCCTCGAGGATCATGGCCGTGCCCGAGGTATTGTCATCGGCGCCGGGGCCCTCGGCACGCGAATCGAAATGCGCGCCGACCACATAGACCAACTCCGGGTTCACGGTGCCGCGGATCACGGCCACGACGTTCGCGACGTCGATCTCACCTCCGGCGACGGTCCTGAACGGCTGGAGGTGCGCCGTGAGCCCGAAGCTCCGGTAGCGCTCAAGCAACCAATCCACCGCCTTCCGGTTGCCCGGCTGCGTGATGTGCTTGGAGTCGAAATCGAATAACGCCTTCTCGTAGGAGTAGATGCGGCCCACGTCCACGGCCGCGGTCGCGTCGCGCACGGCGAGCGCGATCGGCGCGAAGATGCGTCGGCCGTTGGCACGCAGCGCGCGCTCGGCGACGAGGTTGGAGTCCACGCGTGCGACGAGCGCCTCGTGACTGACCGGCGCATTGAGATCGGTCACGTACAGGTGGCGGTGCGGAGTGACCGTATCGCCGTCACGCTCAGAGACGATCGCCACACGTGTGCCGTCTGCCGACGGGACCCACTCGTACTCAGGCGCGACGGTGCGGACCGAGTTGTTGTGAAAGAGCCGCGTGCGTACGCCGGTCTCGAGGTCATAAACGTGCGACCGACGGTGGCGCGCCTCGCCCACCAGGCCGAGCAGGCGCGTGGGAGAGAGGAACTGGGGCTGGAGGTCGTGTTGGATCTCCCGGGTGACGCGCTGCGACGTCGCGCTGGTCATGACCGGCGCAGCGAAGAGCTCCCAGTCCTCGCGCAACATGGTCTGCCATGCCACGCGCGAGCCGTCGGGCGCGACCGCAAGCGCTTGGACCGGCGTCTCGCTCGTAAGCACCGTCACTGGAGCGCCGCCGTCGCGGCGCGCCATCACTTGGATGCGCCCACCGGCCATGAAGAGCCACGCGACGGTCGAACCGTCGGCCGAAAGCGCCGGCGACGTACCCTCGACTCGCGCGCCGACCGCGCCCAAGCCCGCATCGGTGCCTGAGAGAGAGAGCTCGGAGAATGCATCGGTACGCGCTCCGGCGGCGAAGCCGGGGATCGCCCGCGCAAAGGCACCGCGCCTGCCGAGCAGCACGAGCGCACGCTGACCGTTCGCCGAGCGCATGATGTCCACCGGTTGGCCTTCGGCGACGGCGAGCGTCCGCCAGGTACCGTCGCTGCCGGTGAGATCGCGACTGCGCAGTGTCGCGGTCGAGTCGCCCGCTGCGCCGGTGATGAGCACGACGCGTAACGGAGAGCGTCCCATGAGCGTCAGTCCAGCCGCGGACGAGGCGTCGAGAGGGATCGTCTCGGTGCTGCCGCCATCGAGCCGCATCCACGCGATCGCGGGCCGACCGTCGGCCATGGGGGCGATCCACGCGGCGACGCGACCGTCAGGCGAGAAGGAGAGGGATGAACCCGCTGCCTCGACGACGGTGGCGTACCCGGGCTCCGCGCGTACCACGCGAACTCGCCGAGCCGGGCCGGTGCCGCTTTCATATGATAGATGCCGGCCATCGCTCGCCCAGCGCGGCGCGCGCGCGTCCTTGGCGACCTCCACCGTGCGCCAACGCTCCCCAGTGAGTTCGGCGACACGATCGTGGAACTCGGCGACGCCTGGCTCGGCGAGCAAGCGCTTCAGGTCATCGAGCGCATCATCGTAACGGCCGGCGTCCCATGCGAAGTACGCGCGGTCCCAGCGCTCGGCGCTCGTCATGGTGACTTCGCGCACTTGGGCCGTGAGCAGCGCAGGGACTGCGGCGAGAAGCAGCGTGGCGAGTCGCAAGCGCCCGGCTACTCCACCGTTACCGACTTGGCGAGGTTGCGCGGCTGGTCGACGTTCGCGCCGCGCTTCACCGCGATGTAGTAGGCAAGGAGCTGCAACGGGATGCTCGCGAGGATCGGCGTGAGCATATCGATCGTCTCGGGCACGCGGATCTCATGGTCGATCAGCCCTTCGAGCGCGGGCTCGTTCCGGCTCGTGATGACGATCGTCTTGCCGTGACGCGCACGCACTTCCTGGATATTCGAGACGATCTTGTCGAAGACCGCGTCGTGCGGTGCGATGAAGACCACCGGCATCGACTCGTCGATCAGGGCGATCGGCCCATGCTTCATCTCCGCCGCCGGGTAGCCCTCGGCGTGGATGTAGCTGATCTCCTTGAGCTTGAGCGCCCCCTCGAGCGCGGCCGGGAAGTTGTAGCCGCGACCGAGGTAGAGGAAATTCTGCGAGTCCTTGTACGCCTCGGCGATCTTCTCGATCTCGGGTGCGCGATCGAGAATGCTCTGGATCTGCTTCGGGAGGTCGGCGAGCGCCTGTGCGACCTCGCGCCCGCGCATCACCGAGAGCGTGCGCTTGCGTCCGAGCTTGAGCGCGAAGAGCGCGAGCGCAACGACCTGGCTCGTGAAGGCCTTGGTCGACGCGACGCCGATCTCGGGCCCCGCGTGCAGATAGATGCCGCCGTCGTCCTCGCGTGCGATCGTCGAGCCCACGACATTCACCAGCCCGAGCGTGCGGGCACCACGGCGCTTGGCCTCGCGCATCGCGGCGAGCGTGTCGGCGGTCTCGCCCGACTGCGAGATGAGGATGCAGAGCGTCCGCGGCGTGACGATCGGGTTGCGGTAGCGGAACTCCGAGGCGTACTCGACCTCGGTGGGGATGCGAGCGAAGTCCTCGATCATCATCTCGCCGATCAACGCCGAGTGCCAGCTGGTCCCGCAGGCGGTGATGACGATGTTGTCGATGTTCATGAGCTGCTCGTGGCTCAAGTTGATGCCGCCGAGCTTGGAGGTCCCGTCCTCGAGGATGAGGCGGCCGCGCATGGTGTTCTCCACCGTCTGCGGCTGCTCGAAGATCTCCTTGAGCATGAAGTGGTCGAACCCACCGCGCTCGATCGCCGCGAGGTCCCACTCGATGCGCTCCACCGAGCGGCGGAGCGGCGTCGAGTTGATGTCCATCACGCGGTAGCCGTCGGGAGTGAGGACGCAGAGGTCGCCGTCATCGAGGTAGACGACTTCGCGTGTGTGCGCGAGGATCGCCGAGGCGTCGGAGGCGAGGAAGTACTCGCCGTCGCCAACGCCGATGAGGAGCGGACTGCCCTTGCGCGCGGCGACGATCTTCTCGGGGTCACGGCTCGACACCACCGCGATGCCGAACGTGCCCTCGACCTTGCGCAGTGCCGCGACGACCGCCTCCTCCAGCGTGGTCTCGTAGAGCTCCTGGATCAGGTGCGCGATCGTCTCGGTGTCGGTGTCGGAGCGGAAGGTGTGCCCGAGCGCGGTGAGCTGCTTCCGGAGCACATCGGCATTCTCGATGATGCCGTTGTGCACCACCGCGACCGTCTCGTCGGTGCTGAGGTGCGGGTGTGCGTTGCGCTCGGTCGGCGGGCCGTGAGTGGCCCAGCGCGTGTGTGCGATCCCGACCTTTCCGGTCACCGGATCAGCGGCGAGCGCGCCCTCGAGCTTCGCGATCTTGCCGGCGGCGCGGCGCGTCTCGAGCGACTCGCCATCGAACACGGCGACGCCCGCCGAGTCATAGCCGCGGTACTCGAGGCGCTTGAGGCCAGAGACGAGGATCGGGGTGGCCTGCTTGGGACCGATGTAGCCGACAATACCACACATGGGCAGATGGGAGATGAGAGATGTGAGACGTGAGACCAGAACACGGGACCGAGAGCGCACTGACGCCCTCACGTCTCCCATCTCCCATCTCACCTCTGCAGTTATGCCAGCTTCGCCAACAATTGCCTTCCTTGCTCGACCAACGCCTTCGCTCCTTCGAGCGTCGGAGCCTCCGCGATCACGCGCACGATCGGTTCCGTTCCCGACGGCCGGATGTGCACCCACTTGTCGGGCCAGCCGAGCCGAAGGCCGTCCTGCGTGTCGGCCTCTGCGTCCGGGAAAGCCGCGGAGAGCGCCGCGTACACGGCGTCGAGCGGTTTCGCCGGCCGATCCAGCTTCTCCTTGATGATGGCGTACCGCGGGAAGCGCAAGACCGTCTTGGAAAGCGCCTCCCCATCCTCGTGCAGCATTTGCAAGAGCAGTGCCACTCCAAGAGGCGCGTCCCGGCCCAGATGGAGCTCTGGGAGGATCACCCCGCCGTTCCCCTCGCCACCGATCACCGCCCCTTCTGACCGCATCCTGAGGGCCACATTGACCTCGCCCACAGGGGCGCGGATCACCCTGGAGCCCCCCTCGGCCGCCATGTCATCGACGATCCTGGAGGTCGAAAGATTCGTCACCACGGGACCCCGGCGGTGTCGCAGCACGACACGTGTCGCGAGTGCGAGCGTGTAGTCCTCGCCGATCGCGACGCCGGTGTCGGACACGAGGGCCAGGCGGTCGACATCAGGGTCGGTGGCAAAGCCGATCTGCGCGCCGGTCTCACGCACCAGGCGTTCGAGCGGACCCAGATTCTCGGGAACGGGTTCGGGAGGGCGCGGGAAGCGACCGTCGGTCTCGAGTTCGATCGCGTGCATCTCGCAGCCGAGCAGTTCGAGCAGTCGCGGGATGATCGCTCCGCCGGCGCCGCGGCAGGCATCGTAGGCGACCTTGAAGTGACGGGACCGGATCCCCTCGATGTCGATGAAGGGCAGCGCGAGCACCGCGTCCAAGTGCCGCGCAATCGCGTCGCCGTCGAAGCGCGTCGAGCCGAGCTTGTCGAAGGTCGCGTACGGGATTCCCTGCTCTACCAACCCACGCATCTCGATGCCCTGCGCGGCGCTCAAAAAGAGGCCGTCCGGGCCGATGAACTTGAGCGCGTTCCACTCGATCGGGTTGTGGCTCGCGGTGATGCCGAGTCCACCGGCCGCATGGTGGTGCTCCACGGCCAGCTGCAGCGTGGGCGTCGTCGTGAGGCCGATGTCGATCACGTCGGCACCCACGCTCTCGAGTGCGGCGCGTGTGACGGTGTGGAAGAGCGGGCCGGTGACGCGACTGTCGCGGCCGAGGACGATCGCCTTGGACGGGCCCTTGGCGATGGTCCAGGCGCCGAATGCGGCGGCGTAGCGGGCGACGACCTCGGGGGTGAGGCCGAAGCCAACGCGTCCACGTATTCCGGAGACGCCGATCATGAGGCGGGGGTCGGTCACTGGCTGTTGTTCGGGGGGATTGAACGGCGACTGCGACTGCTTTCACCACAGGGGCACAGGGGGCACCGGGAACTGCAACGGCGTGTCGCTTTGCTTGGGGGAAGCTAGAGGCCGCACTGAAAGGTTCAAGATGATGAGAGAAAGCGTTCGCGAATGGGGCTTGGAGCGGAGTGTGAGCAGGGTCACCTTACATCCCACCTCTCCCATCTCCCCTCTGCCGTTCGTGGACCTCCTGACACTCCGCGCCGCCGCCGGCGGCGGTTCCGTCGATGGCATCTCTGCCGCGACACTCATCGCGGCGGGGTTCACGCTTTTGCAGCGGAGCCCGCTGCTGGTGCGTGCACTCGCGGGCCGTCGCGCGGCGATCCTCGTGCCGACGTCGCCGCAGTTCCTGGTCGCGCTCGCGGCGAGCGATGGGCGAGGTGCGGTGCTCGTGAACCCGCTCGCCGTAGGCGTGGAGATCTCGTACGAGTTGCACGATGCGAATGTCGGCGCGGTGTTCACGCTTCGCGCGCTCGCGCCTCGACTCGCGGCCGGGACCGTGCATGTGCTGCTCGACGACGCGCCCCGATCGGCGGAGGTCGTGGCGAGCGACGGCACGAGTTCGCGCGTGGACCTCGGATCGCATTTCGGTCTGGAGCTCGAGGGCGACGGTGACGAACCCGGACGCGACGAGGAGTGCGTGATCGTCTACACCTCGGCGATGGCGGGACGTCCGCTCGGTGCGATCCTCACGCATCGCAACCTGCTCGCGAGCGCGGCGCAGGCGGTGCAGGCGGCGCAGTTCGGCACGGGGGATCACCTGCTCGCGCTGCTGCCGTACTCGCATCTCTTCGGCCTCACCGGCTCGGCGATCGCACCACTCATCGCCGGCGCCAGAGTCTCCACCATGGCGCGCTTCAACGCGATCACGGCGGTGGACCGCATCATGCACGAGGGAGTCTCGGCGATCGTCGGCGCGCCGGCCAACTTCGCCGTGCTGCTCGCTGCGGTAGAGCGACACGGGTGCGCGTTCGAGGCACCGGCACTCCGGATCTGCATCTGTGGTGGCGCTCCGCTCTCGGAGGAGCTGCAATCGCGCTGGACCGCCGCCACCGGAGTGGAGCTGCGCCAATGGTACGGACTCACCGAAGCGTCATCGATCGCTCTCGGCGATCGCCTGCCCGACGCGAATCGTCGCGGCGCGATCGGCGTCCCGTTCCCCGGTGTTCGCGTGAGCATCCGCGATCCTGAACGGAGCGCACCGCTCCAGCAAGGCGCGGAAGGCGAGATCTGCATTGCCGGTGAGACGGTCTTTCGCGGCTACGTGAGTGGCGGGCAAAACGGTCTGCAGGTGCGCGACGGCTGGCTCCACACAGGAGATCGCGGCGTGGAGAATGCGGACGGCACGTACTCGT
Organism: Gemmatimonadota bacterium; assembly: GCA_031416115.1. Classification (GTDB taxonomy): domain Bacteria; phylum Gemmatimonadota; class Gemmatimonadetes; order Gemmatimonadales; family Gemmatimonadaceae; genus Pseudogemmatithrix. The sequence continues at coordinate 883 of JANOTB010000271.1, read as the reverse complement.
TCCGCGGTCTCATCAAGTTGATGTTCACGCACGATGGTTTCAAGGTGTATCCTCGCGAGGTCGAGCGCGTCATCGGCGAGATGCCCGGGGTGAGTGCGGTGCGCGTCTATAGCGTGAATGATCCCGCGAGCGGGCACGAGGTCGCGGCTGCGGTCGCGGCTGAGGTCGCAGGAACCGTGTCAGCGTCCGACGTGAAGTCGTGGGCCGAACAGAAGCTCGCAGCGTACAAGCGGCCGTCGCGCATCACCATCGTCGCCGAGATCACCCAGTGAGATTCGCCTTCGTTTTCGGACTCGCGCTGCTCCTCGTCTTCGAGGTCGCGAACGTCTACTTCATCATGCCGATGCCGGGCTCGCAACGGATGCGCAGCCTCGACGTGGCGTACGTGCTCTACTCCTGGCGCTGGGCTGCACGCGGGATCGGCGTTGCACTCGTCGTGTACGGTTTCCGGCGCGAGTGGAGTCGCGGATCGGTCCGGCGCGTGCTCGTGTCGGCCTCCGTGCTCGCCGTGTGCGCGATCGCCTACCAGTTCAACTTCGTAATGTCCGCGGACGCGATGTTCAGGCAGCCCACGGTGGTCACCATGGCGACGGGCGGCGCGAACACCGTCGCGCTCGACCGGCTCGTCGTCGGTATCGAGATCGACGGCGACGCGCGGGCGTATCCGCTGCAGTTCATCGGCTACCACCATCATGTCCGCGACTCGATCGCCGGCCGCGAGGTGCTCGTCACCTATTGCACGGTCTGTCGCACTGGCCGGGTATTCGATCCCACGGTGAAGGGCGCCGCCGAGCGATTCCGGCTCGTCGGCATGGATCAGTTCAACGCGATGCTCGAGGACCGCACGACCGGCAGTTGGTGGCGGCAGGCCAACGGCGAGGCC
>JANOTB010000270.1:0-2854 GCA_031416115.1 Gemmatimonadota bacterium | reverse complement strand
GCCCCAGCGCTGCTCCTCCTCGTCGGCTGCCGCACCGAAACGCCGGCCCCCGATCCGCAGTTCGTCGCCCAGTGGACCCGCAGTTCGCTCGCCTTCGTGCGGAGCGACCGACTGGGCCCTCCTGTCGCCTCGCGCATCTCGGCCTACGCCTCCCTCGCACTCTTCGAGGGCTACGCCGCCGACTCGCGTTCGGGCCTTCGCTCACTCGCCGGTCAGCTCAACGGCCTCCAGTCGCTACCGGTCGCGAGCGACGACGCCCCTGTTGACGGCGCAGTCGTTGCCGCGGTCGCCGAGCGCATTGTGCTCGACTCACTCTTTCGCGACGGCTTCGCGACCACGCGCACCACGATCGACTCACTCTCGGCCGCGCAGGTCGCCGCACGAGTGGCCGCTGGCGTGAGCGACGACGAGCGCGCGCGCTCCGAGTCGCACGGCGAGGCACTCGCCGCCGCACTCCTCGCCTGGGCCGCCGACGATGGCTTCTTCGCCTCGCGCAGTCTCACCTGGGTGCCACCCAAGCGTCGCGACCAGTGGGAGAACACCGCCACACTCGACCAGTACGTGCCGCAGACGCTCTCAGGTCAGTCGGATTTCGTCTCGACCGACAACCCGAACGTGCGACTCGACGCCGCCGGTGCGACCGAGAAGGGCGTGTTCACCAATCGCCCCAAGGCGGCAGGACCGACCACGCTGCCGAGCTTCAATCCGACCAATCCGACCGAGCCGTACTGGGGCACGTTGCGGACCTTCGTGATCAGGGACGGTGACGAGTGCGCCGCGCCGCCGCCGCCGCCCTACTCCGAGCGGCCGGGATCGCCCTTTCATGTGATGGCGAGCGCCTTTTACGACAGTGTGAAGGCGCTGACGCCGGAGCAGAAACTCATCGCGCTCTTCTGGGCCGACAATCCGGTCGCCACCGGTACTCCGGGGTTCCACTGGATCAGCGTGGTCAACCAGATGATCGAGCGACGCGGTCTGAGCGCACCTGAGGCGGCGGAACTCTATGCGCTCACCTCGCTGGCGATCGCCGACGCCTTTATCGGTTGCTGGCAGGAGAAGTACCGCTCGATGGTCGTGCGGCCGGTGGCCTATGTGCAACGCCTGTTCGATCCCGCGTATCGCACCGTGATCCCCACGCCGCCGTTCCCCGAGTACACGAGCGGACACTCGGTGCAGTCCGCCGCCGCCGTGGACGTGTTGATCGCGATGCTCGGCGACACGATCGCGTTCGACGACTCGAGCCAGGTCGACGTCGGGCAACCTGCGCGGCGGTTCGCGTCGTTCACGGCGGCGCGCGACGAAGTGGCATGGTCGAGAGTGTACGCGGGTGTGCACTACCTGCCAGCCGTGCTCGACGGCGTCGTGCAGGGCCAGTGCATCGGGAAGCGCGTGCTCGGGCTGCGCACACGGTCCCAGGAGTGAGGCGCGGCACACTCGGGTTCGTGGCCACGCTGGTCTCTGTCACTGTCCCTGTCCCTGCCACTGTCACGCTCGCGCTCGCGTCGCTCGTCGCCTGCGGGGACCGTGCGCCGAGTGTCGGCGAATGGCAGCAGGCCACAGGTCACCGCTGGCGTGCGCTTGACGTGCAGGGCGGCGCGCTCAGTAGCGCAGGCGCGCGCGCCGGTTTCACCGCGCTCTCGGCGTCTCACACGCGCATCACGCACGCCAACGACGTCGCCGACGAGCATGCGATGGCCAATCGTAACCTGCTGATCGGCGCCGGTGCGGCGGTCGCGGACATCGACGGTGACGGCTATCCGGACCTCTTCCTCGCGTCGGTCGAGAAGCCGGCGGCGCTCTATCGCAATGCCGGTGGCCTCAGGTTCAGCGACATCACGGCCACGAGCGGACTCAAGCTCGATTCACTCGCCACGACCGGCGCGACTTTCGCCGACGTCGACAACGACGGCGACGCCGACCTGATCGTCGGCACGCACGGCGGCCCGGTCACGCTCTGGCTCAACGACGGCAAGGGCCACTTCACCGACGGTACTGCAGCAAGCGGCCTGACCGGAGGTTACGCCGCGACCACCATGACGCTCGCTGACGTCGATCGCGACGGCGATCTCGACCTCTACGTGGCCACGTACAAGGTCCGCAATGCGCTCGACGCGTACCCGCCGCAGGCCCGTGCCTTCGATCAGGTCGTCACCAAGACCTCGGCCGGCTACGCGGTGAAGCCGGAGTGGGTGAAGGAGTATCGGATCGAGGACCGCCCCGACCTCGGCGGCATCGTGCGCTCGCAGCGCGCTGATCCCGATCTCTTTTTCATCAATGACGGCAGCGGCCATTTCACCCACACGCCGATCAGTGGCGCGCGCTTTCGCGACGAGTCCGGCGTGCCGCTCTCCGCTGAACCGGACTTCTTCACGCTGGCGGCGCGCTTCTACGATGTGAACGGCGACGGCGCCCCCGATCTCTACGTCTGCAACGACTTCGAGGACCCCGACCAGTTCTGGATCAACGACGGCACGGGCAACTTCCGTCTCGCGCCGCGCTGGGCGCTGGCCGCCACGAGCAACACCTGCATGTCGGTCGACTTCGGTGACGTGGACCGCGACGGATCGGTGGACCTCTTCACCGTCGACATGCTGAGCCCGACGCTGGCCGAACGGCAGACGATGATCCCGACGCATACGCCCCTGCCCAAGACGATGGGTCTCGCCGGCGCGCGACCGCAGTGGATGCGCAACATGCTGCACCTGGGGCGCGGCGATGGGTCGTGGGCGCAGGTCGCCGACTTCGCCGGCGTCACCGCGACCGACTGGACCTGGGGTTCGGCATTCCTCGACGTGGACCTCGACGGCTTTGAGGATCTGATCACGGTGAGCGGGCACCGCTGGGACATTCGCGA
>JANOTB010000269.1:0-3245 GCA_031416115.1 Gemmatimonadota bacterium | reverse complement strand
GAACTGCACCTCGACCACCGGCTTGAAGCCGCGCAGCGACATGCCGATCGCACGGCCCAGGATGTTCGCCTCGGCGAGCGGCGTGTTGTACACCCGCGTGCCACCGAACTCCTTCTGCAGTCCCCACGTCACCTTGAAGACACCGCCCTTGCCCTTGACCTTGCCGAGATGCTCCTCGCGCGAGACGTCGGCGACATCCTCGCCGAACATCACGATCCTCGCGTCACGCCGCATCTCGTCCTTCATGCAGGCGTTGAGAAGGTCCACCATGGTGGTCGGATCGCCGGAGAACTTGGGATCGTCCTCGGTGTCGAACTGTTCGCTCGTCGGGTCCACGTCGGGCGAGTAGACGGCGAAGCTCGCCGTCTCCGGTGCCGGCTGCGGCTGCGCGAGCGCGTCGTCGGTCGCGGCGAGCACCTCGGCGTCCACCGCCTCGTGCATCGCGGCGAGCTCTGTCTCGGTCGCGTAGCCCTCGCTCAGGAGCCACTTGGGATATGTCGTGAGAGGGTCGCGCGCCGCATCGGCTTCGCGCTCGTCCGCGGGGCGGTACATCACCTCGTCGTCGGAGAGCGAGTGCGAGTACGGACGGATCACCTTGGCGTGCACGAGCGCCGGGCCCTTCCGTTCGCGCGCATAGGCGACGGCCTTCTGGAGTACCTCGTACGAGGCGAGGAGATCGCAGCCGTCCACTTCCTGGATGTACAGGTCGGGGAAGCCGACCACGAGCTTGCTGATGGAACCACCCGCCGTACTGACCTCGACCGGCACGGAGATGGCGTAGCCGTTGTCCTCGACGAGGTAGACCACCGGCAGCTTGAGGTTGGACGCCGTGTTGAGCGACTCCCAGAACTCGCCCTGCGACGTGGTGCCGTCGCCGGTCGTGACGAGCACGACCTCGTCCTTGATGAACCCGTCCGTGATGCCGAGCAGCTGTGCACGTACCGACGCCTCGGCCGAGCCGACGGCCTGCAGGAACTGCGTGCCAGTGGGCGAGGAGGTCGAGACGATGTTGAGCTTCTTGTGGCCCCAGTGCGACGGCATCTGTCGGCCGCCGGAGTTGGGGTCGATCGCCGCACCGACGGCCGAGTAGAGCATCTCGGCGCTGGTCATGCCGAGCTGCAGGCAGAGGGCGCGGTCGCGGTAGTACATGTAGAACCAGTCGTACGACGGCTTGAAGACCATGCCGGCGGCTGTCAGGACGGCTTCGTGGCCAGCGCCCGAGATCTGGAAGAAGATCTTGTTCTGGCGCTTGAGTTGGATCTCCTTGTCGTCGAGTCGGCGCGACAGGAGCATGGTGCGGTAGGCGGCGACGAGCTGGTCCTTGGAGAGACCGTGAGTCGCGCGGCGGGCCTTGGCGGAGGTGGCCATGGTCGGGTGGACTGGGTTCGTGGCGACCGGGGAACCGGCCATCTGGTTTCAATGCCCTTCAATGCCACGAAAGGTAGTAGAACTGCAGAGGGGAGATGGGAGATGGGAGGGGAGCGCCCGTGCGGGCGCTCCTACCCCCATGTCATCACAAATGTGCGACTTTGTCCAATTCCCTTGCGCGGATTCACGTGACCTCCGCATCATAGCGGCGTCCAATCCACAACGGGTGCGCGAATCGTCGCGTCGCCCAAATCAGGAGGCCCGTGACCGGAACCTTCGGACAGGCAACTGAGCCACGACTGCCACGGTCGCTCACCGCGACCGCGGTCTGGCGCCTCCTCTTTATCGACCACACCCCGCTCGGGCACTTCGCCCCGCAGCGGGGTGTCGTCATTTCCGGCGAGGTAAGATGTCACGTCGGGTCGTCCACCATGTCTCGCTCGCTCGCTCCCCACGGGGGCTATCCCGTCACGCTCGCCAGCTCGAGCACCAGCAGCACAAGCGCCAGATCAAACGCGCGACATTTCGGGATTGTGGACGTCGATGTGTCTATTGCGGCACCGGCTTGGGAATCGAGAACGCCACACTGGATCACGTAGTCCCAGTGTCGCGCGGCGGGACGCACCTGCCGGGCAACCTCGTCTCCGCCTGCCAGCCCTGCAATCAGATGAAAGGGGCGTTGCTGCCGACCGAGTTCTTCGCTCGCTATCCCTATGCGGGGCAGAACTTCATGCGCTTCGCACGGGCCGTGCACCGGCAACTGAAGCGCGGGGCACGGCGGGCGGTCTCGCTGGCGTACGCACAAGCGGCGTAGCGGCAGGCGCGGGACGGGCGACCGCCGAGGAGAGATCGCGCTCCTCGGCTCCCGTCTCGCGGCGCGACGTCTCAAGTGCGAGCATGGTGCGCTTCCGGTCAGGACCCCAGGCGTAGCCGCCAAGCTCGCCGGTGGAGCGGATCACGCGATGGCAGGGAATGAGATAGCTCACGGGGTTGCTGCCCACCGCGCTGCCGACCGCGCGTGACGCGTTCGCGTCGCCGACCGCCGCGGCCAGAGCGCCGTACGTCGTGACGCTGCCGGTCGGGATCTCGAGCAATGCCCGCCAGACCTTGAGCTGGAAGTTCGTCCCCTTCACATGAAGCGTGAGTCCCGCCGTCGGCGAGCTTCCCGCTGGCGGGAACGCGAGCGCCGCCGCACCGCGTGTCGCACCCTGATCGGCGACGAGTGACGCCGCGGGCCAATCATGCCGGATCCGATCGAGCGCTTCCTGACGACTCACCGGCTGCACGAACGCGAGATGACAGACACCGCGCGGCGTCACCGCGATCACGCATTCACCGAACGGCGTGGGATGGAACCCGTAGCGAACGGTGAGCCCCGCGCCCGCGCGCTGATACTCCCCCGGCGTGACGGCCTCAGCGTTCACGAGCAGATCGTGCAGTCGCCCAGGCCCCGAGAGTCCGGCCTCATACGTGACGTCGAGCAACGGACGCCGCTCACGCAGCAGCCGCTTCACGACCTCAGCCGTGCGATGCTGCAGGAATCGCTTGGGACTGATCCCCGCCCACTTCGTGAAGAGCCGCTGAAAGTGCGCCTCGCTCAACCCGACGTGCTTCGCGACCTCCGCGAGACTCGGCGCGGCGACGCGCTCTTGGTCGAGAAAGCGGATCGCCTTCTCGATGCGCGCATAGTCGGTGTTCAGCTGCTCGGGACTCATCGTCATGCTCCAGTGGCTGGGTCGAACGGTATCTAGCACCCCCAGCGGACTCCCTCCACCCGAATCCTGCTCTGACGAAAGATCAGAGATGTGACCCATCGCGCGCGCTGGCACCCCGCGCGCAGTAGGGGGGGCCGCCCCGCCCCCCCCCGCCCAACACCC
>JANOTB010000268.1:0-15649 GCA_031416115.1 Gemmatimonadota bacterium | reverse complement strand
GGTGCCGGTGAAGGGGCACGCGGTGCAAGAGTAGAGGCGCGCGCGGTGTACGGAGCGGACGGACGCATGATTGGGGCATCGTCGGCGTCAGGACGATGTCCCTCGGGACGGATTCTCGCCCTACCCTCCGCACATGTTCCCTTGCCCCCACCGCCGAGCCGAGCGTACGCTATGGGCATGCCCGCGCAGCAGCAGGACCTGGACTGGACGGTCGAGCGGGCGCACGCCCTCCCCGACGACGGCAATCGCTACGAGGTGCTCGACGGGGAGCTCTTCGTGACGCCGGCGCCGATCTGGCGGCATCAGACCGCCGTGGGTCTGCTCTATTCGCCCCTCGTCGCGTACGCGCTCGAACAGCGGATCGGATGGGCAGTCTTCGCACCGGCCGACGTCATCTTCGCGCCGCGCCGTCTGCTCCAACCCGATATCTTCGTCGTCCCCTGGCGCGACCTCACCGCTCCGAACCCGTCGCCGAAGGCCACGCGACTGCTACTCGCAGTCGAAGTCCTCTCGCCGAGCACGGCGCGAGCGGACCGTCAACGAAAGCGCGCGATCTATCAGGACGAAGGCGTGCCAGAGTACTGGATCGTGGACGTGGACGCGCGTCTGATCGAGCGCTGGCGTCCCGGCGACGAGCGGCCGGAAATCGTCACCGCGCGGCTCGAGTGGCAACCGCGTGCCGCTCATGCGCCATTGGAACTCGATCTCGTGCTCTACTTCGACGCCGTCCACGGGTGGCCGACGGCGTAGTCACGCCGTCGTCTGCATCATTTCGGTGCGGCCCAACCCCGCTCCTGCTCCTACCCTCGGTGGATGTTCCCTTGCCCCCACCGCCGAGCCGAGCGTACGCTATGGGCATGCCCGCGCAGCAGCAGGACCTGGACTGGACCGTCGAGAGGGCGCACGCCCTCCCAGACGACGGCGACCGCTACGAGGTGCTCGACGGAGAGCTCTTCGTGACTCCGGCGCCGATCTGGCGGCATCAGGGGGCGACGATTCTTCTCCAATCGCCGTTGCTGGCCTACGTGCTCGAACGGCGTATCGGCTGGGCGATTGCCGCACCAGCCGACGTCATCTTCTCGCCGCGCCGTCTGCTCCAACCGGATCTCTTCGTCGTGCCCTGGCGTGAGCCGGGTGCCCCGGCCCTGACATCGTCGCCGACGCGACTGCTGCTCGCGGTCGAGGTCCTCTCGCCGAGCACGGCGAGAGCGGACCGTCAACGCAAGCGCACGATCTACCAAAGCGAAGGCGTGCCAGAGTACTGGATCGTGGACGTGGACGCGCGCCTCATCGAGCGCTGGCGTTCCGGCGACGAGCGGCCGGAGATCCTCACCACTCAACTCGCGTGGCAGCCGCATTCGGATCACGAGGCGTTCGAACTCGATCTCGTGCGGTACTTCGACACCGTCCACGGGTGGCCGACTGGGTAGGAGTACCGCGCCGCTCAGCTGATCACTTCAAAGTCCAGTCCAGAGTGTCCACAGACGTCCACGGCCGCGGAGCAACGAGCGCGCCCTCGTATCCCGCACCGACGTCGATCGACCACACCGACCAACTCGCGGCGGCCGCAGCGTCATTGTCGATGGTGACGAGGCGCACGTCGTCACTGGCAAGCGTCATCACGAATCGCGACAGCGGATGCCCGAGCCCCGTCCCCAACGCCTTGATGTACGCTTCCTTGCGCGTCCACAGTCGATAGAACGCCGCGTCGCGCAATGACTCGGGAACGGCGAACAACGCCACTCGCTCCTCAGTCGCGAAGAATCGCTCGGCGATCCCTTCGAGATCCGTGAGCGGCCGGTGAACCTCGACGTCCACGCCGAGCGTCCCGTGGCGCCCGACCGCGAGCAGAGCCAGATCCCCCGAGTCGCTGAAGCTGAACTCGATCCCAGTCCCCGTCGGCGTCGCGACAAACGGCTTCCCTGCCGACTCGGCACCGTACACGATCTCCCGCGGTGCAACGCCGAGTTCCCGCGCGAGGATCCGTCGCGTCGCCACGTGCCCGTGCAACCATCGGTTCCTCAGCGCGTCCGTCGCGAACCGCGCCGCGCGCGCCCTCTCCTCGTCAGACAACTCGGCGACCGCCTCCGCATGCGGCGCTCGCGCCGGATCGAGCGCGATCCGCCAGACCATCGCCGGCCCACCATCGGCCGCGTGGCTCACACCTTGTGGTACGCGATCCGCGCCGCCTCCGCGCGGTCAGGCGCCATGTACGTCTCAAAGTCCGAGAAGAACGCCGGCGCCTCGGCCTGCATCACACGCAGCACCATCACCGCCATGCGCCTGATCTCGAACTCGGCCCCCTCGCTCGACCGGAGCTCGAGCATGGTGCGCCAGCCACGCGCGTTCGCAGTGACGACGATCTTCGTCTCGGTCGAGTTGGGCAGCACGCCGCGCGCCGCCTCACGCGCCATCTTCCGGCGGTGGACTTTGTCGTCGACCCACTTGTATCGGTCCATGAGCTTCTCGACGAGCGCGATGTACGTCGCCTGAGCCGATTCGATCTGCGCCTTCCAGACCGCCGTGAGCGCGTCGTCACCGATGATCGCCGGCGGGACCACGAAGGCGGCGTCGGACTCGTCGACGTAGCGTTGTGAGAGCTGCGAATTGTGCGTGACGATGCCGTTGGCGACAAAGTTGTGGTTCGTGCCCTCCATCTCGATGTCGTACGTCTCTCGCACTCCGACGTACTCGACCGACACGATCTTGCGGCGACGCGGTACCAAGAGGCGCCCAGCGCCCTGTCGGGCGAGTGCACCAGCGGGCACATCAGCCAACGACCGGCCGAACTGCTCGACGAATTCGAGCTCGTGCCCATTCAGCTTCTTCGTGTGGCAGGTGCGGCAGACGGTTGCGAGATTCTCGGCGTTCAGCGCCAGGTCGGGCCGCGCCCAGATCGGCAATACATGGTGCAGGCTCAGTCGTCCGCCGCGCTCGCCGCACAGGCGACAGGTGTGCGCGTCGCGAGCGAACACCTCACTGCGCACGGCCTCGACCCCACGACGAAGCCGCTGCCCGAACGGGGTGATCCCGCCTTTCCACTGCGGATTCCGCTCACCCTTCTTGGCCGCACTGAGCGCCCGGAGCGTCTCGGGGGTGTGAGTCCACCCGGCTGTGTAGCGAATCCCGGCGTTCCACGGACGCCGCCCACGCCCCCACGAACCCATTGGCTTCTGCAGGCAATGCTTCCGGACCCAGGCACGCACGGTGTGTGTTGACACTCCGGCCATCTGCGCGATGCTCTCCTGCGTGAATCCCCGCGTCACGTACTGTTCCTCGAGCCAGTCCCGGTCGCGGTACGCCAGCTCGCCGTTCACGAGAAGCTCACCACCCAAGCGCCCTGCTGTCGCAAGGCCGCCGGCACTTACCGAGAGACCGCCGAGCGCATCCTCGAGCCGCTGCCAACCGCTGGGCGTCAGGAAGCGATGATCTTTAGTGCTCGTGATCGTCTTGCCGTCGGCGAGAGTCACCTTGAAGACGTGCTTCATGCCCGACCTGACGACCGCCTTCACCCGGCCGGTCGTGAATGTCCCCGTCGCTTCGTCGAGGCAGCGAAGCCGAAGCAACTTGAGACGCGAACGCCCATGCGGTGTGAGTGTCATGCCGAACAGGTCGCTGAGCTTCCGCTTCGTTGGCCCGTCGCGGCGCCCAGCAGCGAGGTGCTCGCTGTAGATGAGAGTCTCGCCGTCAAGGCAGTATGCAAATCCTGCACGATGTCGCACCAACTCATGCGTGAGCGACCGACTCACCCCTTCGAGCAACAGCGAATAGTTCGCGTGCTCGAGCACCGACCCGTGCCCCTGCTTCTTGATGTTCTCGAGATAATCCCGCGTCGTACGATTGGCAGGATTCTTCTGGCTCATATAGCAGAGCCGCCCCGCGAACTCGGCAAGCCGCTCACCGTCGGTGCTGTCGCCCATCCACTGCACGGGCAGGTGACCCGGCTCCATGAAGCTCGGGCGGGAGAGGACGGAGACCTTGGGCTCGGTGTAGAAATGGGGCATTGGCGAACGGCAGATGTGAGAGGGGAGATGGGAGAGGTAAGACAAGCCCGGGGAAGTTAGCGGAAGTGGCTCCGCAACGCCTCTAGCAGCGGGGCGACACCTCACACCACACACCTCACACCTCCCACCTCACACCTCACACCTCAATTCTGGAGGAGATCCAACCGATGCCGCGCCCATCCTTTCTCGCGCACCACGAGATCGAGTACCTCCCGCGCCGCTGTCGGCAACGGCGCCAACGCCGGATCGTACTTGATGTCCCCGAGCGCCGTTGCCCCAACCAACGGCACCTTCACCCCCGGATTCAAGATCCCATCCGGATCGAACGCCGCCTTCGTCGCCGCAAAGAGCGCCATCGCCTCCGGCGCCCACACGCGCGACATCAGCGGCGTGCGCAACCGCCCATCTCCATGCTCGCCCGCGAGCGTCCCGCCCAGCCGCGCGACGATCCCCGTCACCTCGTCGAGCAACGCCTCGCACCGCGCCCGCCAGTCGGGCTCGCTCGTGTCCACCAACGCGTTCACATGTGCGTGCGCATCACCGGCATGCCCGAAGATCACACCCTGGAGGCGCGTGCGGTCGAGCGCCGCGCGCACGGCTTGCACGTACTCGGCGAATCGCTCGGGCGGCACGCAGCCGTCTTCGATCAACTGCAGGCTCTCAAGCCGCGGTGCGAGCTCGTTGAGGATCGGGCTCGCCGCATGGCGGAGCTGCCAGAGCTTCGCCTCGGCCTCGGTCGTCAGCGCCGTCTCCAGATGCACCGCGCCTCCGGCCGCGGCGCACTCGCGAAAATGCCCTACCAACTTGTGCGCGGTCTCCTCGGCTTGCGCCTCCGCCTCAACGATCAATACCGCCTCGAGCCCCGGCGGCAACACGATCGGCAACACCCGGTCGCCGCTCGCTGCGATCTCGAGAAAGCTCCGGTCCAATAGCTCCACCGCGCTCGCGCCGAGCGCAGCCAGTTGCACGGCCGTCGCCGCCGCTGCGGCGAGGTCGGTGAAGCCGGCGATCAGACTCGCCGTCGCCTCGGCCGCTGGAGTGAGCCGCACCTCGACCGCGGTGATGATCGCCAGCGTGCCCTCGCTGCCGATGATCACGTCGAGCAGGTCCGCACTGCGCGCGAACGCGCCCAACGCATAGCCGGACGATTCCTTTCGCACGCCCTTGCGAGTCAGCAGGGACACGTCCGTGGCCAATACCTGCGGCGCGACCTGAGCCGCGAAGCGCTGCAGCGCTGGCACGGGTGGCAACGGCTCGCCGCGCCGCACCCACGCGCGACTCCCGTCGGCGAAGACGCACTCCACGCCAGCGATCCAGTCGCGCAGCTGACCGTAGCGCACCGTGCGAGCGCCGGCCGCGTGCGTTGCGCACATCCCGCCGATGGTCGCAAAGGCGCTGCTCGAGGGATCGACCGGGAAGCTCAGGTGCTGCGTCGCCGCCGCTCGCTGCAACTGGTCACGGATCACGCCGGCCCCTGCCACGAGTCGGCGCCTGCCCGCGACCGGCGCACCGAGCGTCGAGAAGAGCCCGAGGTCCACGATCACGCCATCGCCCACCGCGCCGTTGGCCATCGAACTCCCCGATCCACGCGGCACGAGCGGCACCCGCCCGACCGATGCCCATCGCACCAGGGTCGCGAGATCGTCCGCATCTTCAGGGACCGCGACCGCGCGCGGCATGATCCGCGCCACGCCCGCCGCCTCGCTGTAGACGGCGCACGCGAGCGCGTCGGTACGGAAGACGCCGCGCATGGCGGGCGGGCGCGTCAGCCGGTCGCCGTCGCGAACGTGAACGGCCGCGCCTTCACGCGACGCACGAGCCAGCGCAGCGCCGCATTGCTCACGAGTGAGAGCACACCGACGATCATCAACGCCTTCACCTCACGCCGTGAGATCTTCACCTGCCCGCCCACGGTGAGCATCGCACGCGACCCACTCAGGTCGCGCAGCGTCGCGTACGCGAACAGCAGCGGCAGCACGCAGAACGCGCGGATGCGGAACGCGCGTCGCGGGATCATCAGGATGTACTCGAGCGCGTCGTCAAGGTCATGCTTCGCGAGTTCGATGAACCGCACTACCGCGCGGTGATTGTGCTCCATGTGCTCCGGCGAGAGCAGCGTCGCGTGCCCACTCCCCTGCGCCGCGAGGTCGCTCGCCGGGATGTAGATCGAGTTCTCGTGCTGCGCGTCCCACGCGATGTCCTTGAGGATGTTCACCGTCTGCAGCGCTTCGCCGAACGCCTGGCACTTCGCGAGCAGCCGGTCGTACTCGCGCTTGCCGATCGCGCTCGCATGCTCGTGCCAGAGCTCGGTGAGCATGAAGCCCACGGTGCCGGCGACGTAGTAGCAGTACTCCTTGTACTCGGCGAGCGTCTGAATGCGGATGCCGCCTGGGTACGTGCGCACGAACTTCGCCATGCCGAGTCCCATCTCGCGCACCCAGTGCGCCACGCGGTCGCGCGTGCGCTGTGGCAGCGTGCGAAAGAGCACGAGCACGAGATCCGTGTGCTTCACGAGCTGGAGATGCGCCGCGTCGCCTTGCAGTCCCGCCGCGAGCGCGGGAAAGGCGTCGGCCGCGTCGCGGTCGTCGAGCGTGCGCAGGAACTGCTCGAGCAGATGCGCGCGCTTCTCCGGCGGCGTGCTGTTGTCGTCCTCGACCGTGTCGGCGATACGGCAGAGCAGGTAGGCCGTGTTCACCGCGGTACCGAGCAGGCCGGGCAGGAAGCGGATGCTGATCGCGAAGGTGCGCGAGACATCGGGGAGGATGTCGTGCGAGAACCGCCGCGCCTCGCGAATGCGCTCGGCGGTATCGACAGCGGGGACGTAGGGCGCGAGGCTGTTCGGCACGACGGAAAGCTACCGGCACTCCTGGCGTCGAACCAGTCGCGACGGCTTGCGCGAGGCCGTCAGCGATCCCCGATCAGCAACTTGTCGATGAGCCCGCGTCGCTTCGGCTCGCCGAACTCGAGCCGGTCGAGCGTCTGCTCGATCGCGAGCTGCGCGCCGTGCGCCGCGCTGCGGTACATCGCGCGCGCGATGAGCCACGGGAGCGCTCCGAGGAGCGCCGCCGCACCGAACGCGACCACCGGCCAGACGTTCAGCGCGAAGAGGATCGAACCGACCGCCGCGCCGCCGAGCAGTCCGCCGGCGCCGATCCGCAGCGTCCAGCCGCGCCGCGGCGCGAGCGTCGCCTCAATGCGCACATGGACCTTCCCAGGTTCCATCTGCACGACCGAGGCGCTCACCTCGTTCGTCTTCGCCAGCGCGAGGGGCCGCCCGCTGAACCCCGCGACGACGCCTTGTGCCGCCCCCGCCAGCCCGCCGAGCGGGCCGTAGACGATCCGATCGGGGAATCGCCGGCGCTCGGCGAGATTCTCTTCGCCCCGGAAGGCGCGATCGATCCGCTCGAGCACTTCGCGTGCGTTCCCAGGCACCGCGCGCGAGGCGGAGAAGAACGCCGGCCCGACGAGCGACGCGACGAGTCCGCGCTCCTCGGGGAGCGTCACGCGCATGCGCTCCTCGGCGAGCGCCTGCTTCACGGCGAGCGGCGAGATCCCTACCTCCTGCGCGAGCGAGAGCAGGTCAGCCTCGCTCATTGTCTCAGGCACATCGCCGCTCGCGGCGTGCAGTTCGGCGGCGCGCAGGAGCACGCGCTCGAGCGCCGCACGCGGGAGGATCGGCGCAGGGACGTCCGCCACGTCAGATACCCACGAATGCGAGGTCGATCTGTCGCTTCATCGAGGCGATCATCTCGTCGGGCATTGGAAAGGCGGCGGCGAGTGCCTCCAGTGCGCCACTCGCTGGCACAGGTTTTCCCGCCTGACCGAGGTACCAGCGCGCGTAGCGTTCGGCGAGCGCGGGGTCGATCCGCGCCACGAGCAGGGCGCCGCCGCGGACGAGACCGGTGGCCGCCAACTTGGCACCGGTGCCCTCGCGCTGCTGCGCCGGCGTGAGATGGTCGTTGACCGCCACATTGGCGACCGCGCCTGCCGCCTCATGCGCGAACGAGAAGAGCAGTACGTCGGCCGAGTCGACCGCGGACGGCCACGCGACCGCGTACTGACTCGCGTTCTTGCCAGCGGGGACCGCGCGTCCCTCGCCGCCGAGCACGCGCGAGACGATCAGGTCGCCGTTCCCCTGCTGCGTGTGATTGAGATACACCTGCAACGCCGGGCGCCAGGTGCGCTGCCAGAGTGAATCCGCTGCAGCGAGCGCCGCCGTGCGTGCGCGCTGCTCGTCGAGCCACCACTGGTGATGGAAGCTCGTCCGCTCACCGTCGAGCGCCTTCGTGAAGCGCCGCGCGAACTCGCGGTCCTCTTTGCGCGGGAACTGCTGCGCGAGGAACGCGATGATCCCCTGCACGTCGCGATTGGTCGCCTTGGCGGGATCGCCCTCGGCGTTCACGAAGTAGTCGACGGCCTGGCGCAGCTCCTCCCACGTGCCGAAGTAGAGGGCGAGGAACTGCGCGCCCTCGAGCACCGGCCGTGTGCGCACCATTGCCGCCAGTGCCGAGCGGCTCGAGTCGAATGCCGTGTAGAGTCCGCGTGTGTTCTTCTCGATCGTCACTCGCTCGCCGTAGCCGCGCTCGAAGAGCGGCACGGCGGACGTATCCTCCATGAGGAGCGCGAAGCCGTGCAGCCAGAGGTCCACATGCTCGCGCGTCTTCACGGGCCACTGCGGACCGCGCACCACGGGGCGCAGCGGCGCGGCGCTCGTCTGCGTGCCGGCGCAGGCGCCGAGTGTGAGTGCCACGGTGAGTGCCACGGTGAGTGCCACGGTGGCACTCACCGTGCGTGCGGTGAACGCGGCGGTAGCGCGCGCGCGGGAGCGTGCCCGGGAGCGTGCGAGCCACCGGGTCATGCCTGTCGTCCACAGGTGACGCAGAACTTCCATCCTGGTTCGAGCTCCGAGCTGCAACCGGGGCAGCGTCTCACAAGAAGATTCATTCCGCACGAAGGGCAGTACTTGAACGTGCGCCCAGCAGGGAGCGCCTGAGCACAGTACGGGCAGCCGAGGTCGACGGTGTCGGTGGGGTTCGCGCCGCCGGCGTCGAGCAGGTTCCTGCTCGCGTCGCCACCGGAGAAGGCGTCGAGCAGCGGGCCCGCGCGCCGTGGTCCGGTCGTGGGCTCCGGAGTAGCGGGCGTGGTCGGGCGAGCGTTCACTGCGCCAGCTGAGGGCGTCGGTCCACGCTTGGGGGTCAGCGGCTGCGCGGGCGTCCCGGGACGCACTGGTGACTCCGGTCGCGCCGCCGTGCCCGTCGTGCCCGTACTGCTCGTCGCACCCGTCGCGCCGGTCGCGCGCGTAGTACTCACGCGCGGTCCGGGCTTGAGCGGCGTCGGTGCGCGCAAGTCTATGTCGATGTCGCCCGCGAGCACCCTGGCGATCCCCTCGGTGGAGACGCGCATCTTGGTGTGCGTGTACGTGCGCACCACGGTGAGATCCGGATTGGGCGAGTCCAGCTCTGCCTTGAGATCGTCCTGCATGAGATCGTCGCCGAATAGCAACGACCGCTCCCCCGAGACGAGCCGCATGAGACCGTGCAGGTAGTCGTCGTGCGAGTCGAGCTGCCCGTCGCGCCGCGCGGCGGCGTATGGCACGAGGTCGTCGAGCACCTCGCCGACGGTCACCGGACGCTCGAGCGCGCCCGAGGCACGGGCAGCGAGCACGAGTCGGCGAAAGAGCAGATCGAGCGTGTCCACGGTGACCTTGTCTCCTCTGTTACCCTACCCGCGGCAAAGATGCCGCAGGCCTGAATGCATCGCCATCGGGGAATGGTGCCACCGCACCGCGAGCGCCCCCTTTGCCGCGCCGCGCGGCGAGCCAACCGTCGAACGCCGACTCCACATACCCGCCCGACTCCGTCTGCTCAGTCGCGGCGCGCACGGCGAGGTCGTTGGCATATTCGTTCTGCGGGTGACCGGCGTGGCCCTTCACCCAGTTCCATGTGGCCTCGTGCCCGTTCACCGACTCGATCGCGTCCTTCCAGAGTTCGAGGTTCTCGATCGCGCCCGTCTTGCGCTTCCAGCCGTTGCGCGCCCAACCGAACACCCACGACGAGAGCCCATCAACGATGTAGCGCGAATCGGTCGTGAAGTGCACGCTGAACTTGCCGTCCTTGGTACCGAGTCCGTGGAATGACTCGGTCACCGACCGCAACGCCATCCGGTTGTTCGTTGTGGATCTCTCTGAGATCCAGAGGTCGCGCCGCGTGATCCGCCCGTCGGCGTGCCGGTACTCCACGAGGATCCCCGCACCGCCGGGATTGTCCCCCTCCTTGCCATTTCCGAGGCACGATTCGTCGGCATAGACCGCGACGAGCGGGAAGCGCGCGCTCACTTCAACACCTCGATGCGGTCGGTCTCGTCGAGCCGCAGCACGAGCCGCGCGCCTGTGGTCGGATGCCGCGCCTGGATCGCTTCGGCGCCGTTCTGCGTGACGAGCCGCTCGGGGATCACCAGGTATTCGGTGCCGCGCCGGAAGATCGAGATCCGCGACGCGTCGACAATCGCACGCTCCAGTGCGTCGTACTGCTTGACCGTCAACTGCCCCACGCGACCCCCTTCGGTCCACACCAGCCGGTCACGAGGCGCGTGAGCACCGCGGTGGCGCGGGTGATCTCGTACGTCTCCACGTATTCCTCCGCGGCATGCGCGAGCGCGATGTCGCCCGGGCCATAGCAGATGGCGGGGATCCCAGCCGCGGAGAGCAACGCGGCGTCGGTCCAACAGGAGAGTCCCTCCACGCGGGCCGGCGCTCCCTCGGCGCTGCATGCCGCCAACAGTGAAGTGACGATCGCGTGGTCGAGCGGAACGTCGTTCGGTTCCTGCACGAGATTCACGACCACCGTCGCGTGCAAGTCCGGGATGCGCGTGCGGACGCCCGCGATCACCGCGTCGATCTCTGCCGCGAAGTCGCTCCCGCGCTCACCTGGGACCGTGCGACGCTCCAGGCTGAAGGTGCATCGGTCAGGATACGTCGAGATCCCTGTGCCACCGGTGATCGTTCCTGCATGCAGCGACGCGTGCCCGAGCAGTGCGTGCGTGCGCTGCGTGAGCACGGAGCGGTAGTACGCATCGAGCTCAGCGAGCAGCAGCGCGGCGTGCGTGATCGCGTCGACCCCGATGTCGTACCGCGAGCCGTGAGCGGCGCGCCCATGAACGGTCACCGTGGCCCAGGCGAAGCCGCGGTGCGCGGGAGCGATCGCGAGTCGCGTCGGTTCAGTGACGATCGCGGCATGGGCAGTGACGCCTGCCTCGAGCAGCGTGCGCGTGCCGAGGCTCTCGAACTCCTCGTCGACCACGGCGGCGATGATCACCTCGCCTCCGAGCCCGGTTCCGGAGGCAGTGTTGGAGGCCGTGTTGGAGGCGGAGGCCGTGTCGGACGCGCGCGCCGCAGCGGCGCACATCGCGGCGATGCCCGCCTTCATGTCCGTGGCGCCGCGGGCGTAGAGCCGGCCATCGCGTTCCTCCGGAGTGAAGGGCGCGTGTGTCATGCCGACGACGTCGACCGTGTCGAGATGGCCGTTGAGCATGAGCGAGCGGCCACCGTGTCCTCCGCCGATGCGTGCGAGCACGTTCGGGCGGCCCGGTCGCGATTCGATCAGGTCGACCTTGAAGCCCCACTCCGTGAGCGTCGCTCCCAGCAGCTCGGCGACCGCGCGTTCGCCGGGCGCGCCCGGGGCGAGCGAGGGATTGCGCGAGTCGACGGCGACGAGAGCGCGCGTCAGTGCGAGGGCGTCGCCACGGGCGATGCTGGGCACAGTCAGGTGCGGGCGCGAAAGGGCGAGGGGAACTCGAGGAACGCAGGGGAGGAAACGACGAGAGCGCACCCGAAAGGTGCGCTCTCGCTACGCCGCATGGGACCGTCCGTTCACTTCTTTGGCGCGGGCTTCTTGGCGGCAGGCTTCTTCGCGACGGCCTTCTTGGCAGGAGCGGGTGCCTTCTTTGCGACAGGCTTCGCGACAGGCTTCGGGGCGGGCTTCACAGCCGGCTTGGCCACAGGCTTGGCAACCGGCGTGGCAACCGGCTTCGTAGCCGTCTTCGCAGCCGTCTTCGCAGCCGTCTTCGCAGCTGGCGCGGCCGCAGGCTTGACAACCGGCTTGGCTACCACGGGCTTCGCCACGGGGGCCGCGACCACGGGCCTTGGGGGCGCGACGACGACCGGCTTGATGAGCGGCGAAACGCCGATCTTCGGAAGGACCTTGCCCTTGTTCTTCTTGAGCCAGGCCTCTTCGGCTTCGCGGATGAGCTTGTCGGCTTCGTCCTGCGTCATCTGTCCACGGCGCACCATATACTGCACGAGGTCGCGGGTGCTCTCGATCGAGAACGCGATCAAGCCGGCAGCGGCACCCACGACATCCTTCATCGCAGCAGCCATCTTGGATCCAGCCTCAAGGGAGATCTCGTGCGCTTTCGCCGCCATCTCGGCGACCGTGTCGCGCACGTCCTGGCCTCGGTGGCCGGGGTGACGCTTGGGTGGGACGACCGGGGGTGCCGCTTCAGCCGGCTTTTCAGTATCGGACATGTTTGGACCGTCGTTGCGAGGTTTTGCAGTAACCGAACGGCCGCAAGTATATGATTTTTCAGCTTGTACGCAAGTAGCACAAATAGCATAAAGGGGGCGGAATCGAAGGTGTCAAATCGCACCATTTAGCAATATCAAGAGGACATCATCAAGCCAGCATGACCACTTTACCACTGCAAGACATAAGAATACTTGACCTCTCGCGAGTTCTCGCCGGCCCGCTCGCTGGAATGATCCTCGGTGATCTGGGTGCCGACGTGATCAAAGTCGAGCGTCCCGGTACCGGCGATGAGACTCGTGGCTGGGGTCCGCCGTTCGACGACCGAGGGGAAAGCGCCTACTTCCTGTCCACGAATCGCAACAAGATCGGTGTTGCCGCGGACCTCTCCCTCAGCGCCGATCGCGCGCTCTTGGAACGCCTGGTTGCGGGTGCCGACGTGGTGCTTGAGAACTTCAAGCCCGGCACGCTCGAACAGCATGGGTTGGGCGCCCAAGCGATGCTCGCGCGGCACCCGCAGCTCATCTGGTGCACGATCACGGGCTTTGGCCTTGAGAGCGTGAGGCCGGGCTACGACTTCGTCGTCCAGGCCGAAAGCGGGTGGATGGCGATCACGGGTGACGCGGAGGGCATGCCGACGAAGGTGGGTGTCGCGCTCGCCGACGTCCTCGCGGGCAAGGACGCCGCGCTCGCGGTGCTCGCGGCGCTCGTCGGGCGTGCGCGGGTCGTCAGAGGAGCGAACGTTCCTGGAAGAACGAACGTCGCCGGAGGAGCGCACGCGTCGGCCGAGTGCACGGTGGCCGATCGACGACTGAGCGTATCGTTGCTGCACAGCGCGACGGCCGCGCTCGTGAACGTGGCACAGAACGCGCTCGTCTCCGGTCGAGAGGCGCAGCGTTGGGGGAATGCGCATCCGAACCTCGTGCCGTACGAACTCTTTTCCGCGGCCGACCGCCCGATCGTGATCGCGGTGGGGAGTGATGCGCAGTTCGCCGCATGCGTGCGGGTGCTCGGGCTCGACACGCTCGCCGCCGACCCGACGCTTGCGACGAATGCGGGGCGCGTCGCGCAGCGCGCACGTGTGGTGGGAGCGATCGCAGCGCGCGTGCGCATGCATGAGGCGTCGCACTGGCTCGCACGGCTCGAAGACGCCGGCGTGCCCTGCGGCGTGGTGAAGCCGGTGCTCGAGGCGTTGCGCGCCGTCAATGCGTCAGCGCTCACGGGCGTCGCGCCTCAGTCGCCGGGCGCGGTGCGTCTCACGCCGCCGCGGCTCGACGAGCATGGGGCGCTGGTACGCGAGTCCGGCTGGGGCGCCTTCGATCAGCTGCGCCCGCCCCCAGCGCCGTGACCCGCCTGTGACCTCGACCGGCTCGGCTCGTCTTTGCTATGCGACGAACCGGGTTCTTGCGGTTGGTCGGGTGGAGCAAGGCACTGTCCGTCGAGCGGCGCTTGGATTACACTAGCGTCGTGACCGTGACCATGACTGAGCCAACCTCGCCCGACGATCCGCTGGACGCCGACCAGGCGGTGATCGACCGCGTGCTCGCCGGGGACCGCAATGCCTTTGGCATCCTGATCGAGCGATACAGTGACCCGCTGTACCGCCACGCCTACGGGATGACGGGCAGTGCGGACGTGGCAGAGGACATCTTGCAGGTCTCGTTCATCAAGGCGTTCCATCACCTTGGCGAAGTGCGGGGCCGGTTCGATGCTTGGGTGTTCCGGATCGTGGCCAATGGGTGCAAGGACTGGCTCAAGAACATCCGGCGGACTCACCTCAGTTACGAAGAGGACGATCAGCCGTCTGGATTGGAGACACCGGAGGAGGAGCTCGACCGGGGCGAGATGCGGCGCGATCTGGATGGTGCGCTCACCTCTCTTCCGTCCTC
Organism: Gemmatimonadota bacterium; assembly: GCA_031416115.1. Lineage (GTDB taxonomy): Bacteria > Gemmatimonadota > Gemmatimonadetes > Gemmatimonadales > Gemmatimonadaceae > Pseudogemmatithrix. The sequence continues at coordinate 1,237 of JANOTB010000268.1, read as the reverse complement.
GCTGCGGGAGGCGTTCGTGATGAAGCACGTCGAGGGCCGCTCCTACGAGGAGATGGCCGTGTTGCTCGATGCGACGGTCGGTGCCCTGAAAATGCGTGTCCACCGCGCCCGCGAGGCGCTGCAGAAGCTCCTGGAGGATCGGTACTCGTGATGCAAGATTCGCTCGACCCCCGTGACGCCGCCCGTGAATCGGCGCTCGAATCCCGCCCGGCCCAGCAGGCCGAGCCGCTGGCGTCCGACCGCGAGGTCACGCCACCCGGCACGGAGCTCCCGTCCGCCGTGCACGCGTTCCTCGACGGTGACGTCGTGAATGAGCAGGCGCTCAGCGCGTCGCCGCGCGAGCTCGAGCTCTGGAAGCGCATCGGTGACGAGACTGGCCGCCGTCGCCGCATGGTCACGCCGCCGTACGTCTCGTCGCAGATCCTGGCGAAGCTCGCGGACGACTGATCGGTCGGGTCCGCTTGGATTGGGAAGGGGCTGCCTTTGGGTGGCCCCTTGTTCGTTTCGCAGTAGATTCCGCTGGTCCCCGACACCGGAGCACGCATGGCCGCGCACCGAAGCACTCGCCCCGCCCCAGACGAGTTCCCGTCGGTCTATGCCGGCTACGTGGCACACGTTCCCGACGGCGACGTGGTCGAGGCGTTGATCGGCAGTGCGGAGATCACGGCAGCGCTCCTGCATGACGTGAGCGACGACGTCGCCGACCGTGCATACGCCGAGGGGAAGTGGACGCTCAAGGAGGTGCTCCTCCATTGCGCAGATGTCGAGCGGATTTTCTCGTATCGCGCACTCCGTATCGGTCGCGGCGACGAGACCCCACTCCCAGGGTGGGACGAGAACACCTACGCCCCGCAGAGCGGCGCCGCGGCGCGCTCATTGCACTCGATCCTCGATGAGTTCGAATCGGTGCGCGAGGCGACGGTCACGCTGTTCCAGGGTCTCCCCGAGGACGCCTGGTCACGTGTGGGCACCGCGAACGAGCGGTCGATCACGGTGCGTGCGATCGCGTGGATCACGGCGGGGCATCTGTTGCATCATCTGCAGGTGATGCAGGAGCGGTACCTGACAACGTGACGTGAAGGGGGAGGTGTGAGGTGGGAGGTGTGAGGTGTGACTACGCGAGGCGAGCGTCGTGCTCCCGCCTTCACGTCCCACGTCCACCCTCCACCCTCCACCCTCCCACCTCCCACCTCCCACCTACTTATGGAGGGTCCGCCCCAGCGCCCCGAGCGCCGCT
>JANOTB010000267.1:0-6299 GCA_031416115.1 Gemmatimonadota bacterium | reverse complement strand
CGGATGCCGGGTCGACACGGCGTCGAGGTCCGCCTTGGTGAGCCGCTTGTCGAGCTTGGTGTCGTCGAACATCGCGCCGACGACCCAGGTGCCATCGGGTGTCGTCGCGGCACGTGCCCGCAAGTTCGCCTGCAACTCCGCGAGGGTGCGTACGTTCGCGTTGGCCTCGAACAGTTCCGAGATCCCGTCGGGATGGCAATGCGTGTCGATGAACCCCGGTAGCACGCACATCCGTGCGGCGTCGATCACGCGCGTGCGAACGCTGGCGAGGTTCCGGATGTCCGCGTTGCTGCCCACCGCGAGGAAGCGTCCGTCCTTCACCGCGAATGCCTCAGCCCTTGGGAGCGCCGTGTCCTGTGTGAGCACGCGCGCGTTGACGACGATCAGGTCGGCCTCGATGCCGCCGCCGCGCTGCGGCATCGGCGCTCCGGGCTCGGCGTGCCAAGGCGCCAGAGGCACCGGGAGCTTTGACGCGCCCATGGCGCCCGCCACCACAGCGCTCAGTCCCAAGAACTCCTTTCGCGAGATCGGTGCCTTCGCCATCGCTTCCTCCGAGAGAGTGGTGGGTGCGCCATGGTCGGCACACCGCGGCGGAAAAGTAGCGGCCGCGCGCCCTACTGCAACACCGGTGGCGACACGCTGACGACCGCCCCCGCGGCGGGGAGCGTGAACGCGAAGCTCCGCTCCTCGCCGCGCAACTCCCAGCGCAGAGTGAAGTCGCGCCGCGTCGGCAGGTCGCACACCACGAATGCGCCGGCATCGTCGGTGAGCGCCTCGCGCACCTGCTCGCGCTTGGTGAAGACCGTGCGGTCGACCACCACGGGGTCCTCCCACGTCACGCGGACGAGGATCCCCGCGAGCGCCGCCGAGTCCTTGGGCGGGATCGCGCCTCGCGCCGCACCGGTGTTGGGACGTCCGAGCCGCTCGGGGCAGGCGAGGCCGAACGGGGTGCGCGCCACTGCAGGATCCACCGGCGCCGCGATGAACAGCGGAAGCGTCTCGTGCATGACGGCGGTGACGCGCCCGCCGACGGAGCGGTGGCCGGTGATGTCGATCAGCGTCATCGTGGTGCGGATCATCGTCATCGCGCCATCGGAGAGACGGTAGCCGAGCAACGGCACACGCTGTCCCCACTGCGTGACGATGCGGTCGCCGTTCGGCAGCCGCGCGAACTCGAGCCATGCCCCGGCGCCCGATGCGCGCTCCTCGGCGGGAAGCCCCTGGTAGCGATACGTGACGTCGCGCAGCGAGCGGGTCGTCGCGTCGAACCGCATGGTGCCCTCGACGTCGACCAGTCCGCGTCGTTCGCGCGCCGGACGGAACACGAGCTGCACGACCGAGTCGCCCTGCGTCACGAGCGTGAAGCAGTGCGTGCGCCTGAACCACTCCGACGCGAGCTGCGCGGGCTCGAGCGCACGGAAGACGCGCTCACCGGCGAGCAGGGCGAAGAAACCGCCGGTCTCGAGCTCTTCGGTGGTCGTCGCGCGGTAGAGCGACGGGAGCGCGCCGCGGCCGCGGCGTACGACGGAGCGGAGCGTGTCCTCTCCGTTCTTGGCGGTGCGATGATCGTAGGTCGCGAAGCGCGACGTGATGTCTGCCCGTCCGATGCCCGCCTGTGCCACGATGAACGACTTGCGGGCTTCTTCGAGTATGAGATCGACCGCCGCCCGTTGCTCGGGTGACGCGCGGCCGCAACTCGCCGCGCCGCGAGGGAACGGCAGTCGCGAAATGGGCTTGTTCCCGAGCACGGCGATCAGGTCCACGATCTCGTCGCCGGTGAGTCGGCGGGACTCGCCGTCCGTGGGTGCGAACCCTTCGCGCAACAGGCGCAGCGAGAGTGTCGTCGCGCTGTCGACGAAGAGCGTGAACTGCCCCTCGGCGCCGGTCACCGTTTGTGAGATGTCGCGACCGGTGCTGTCACGCGCAACGACGATCACGCCGGCGGCCGGGGTCCGGCCGTCAGGGTGCACCACGGTCCCGATGAGGCGTTGGGCTGCGGCCGGCGCGGGGCAGGTGAGCCAGGCGCTCGCGGCGGCGACGCAGCACGCGCGCACCCAACGAGGCGTAGAATTGAGGAGCGTCACGAGCGAACCGTACCCCGTGATCCGTCGTGGGCGCAAGCGCGTCGCAGTGCGGGGCCGCGGACACGGGCGAGCGGACATCGGCGCGCCGACATCGAGTGGATCTCCGAGTGGAAACGGCGCAACTGGCAGTACGAGAACGGTTAAGTTGCGTCTCCCTCGGGTGTCCCCCAGGTGTGACGTTCTGCCCCGCTCGTTCGCCTCTTCATGCACGGTGTTGCGGCCCATGGCGATTCGGCTTGTGTTCGGGTGAACCTGTTCTGATAGAGTCCCTGCTCCGATCGCTTTCACGATTCTTGCAATCACATCATTGATGCTCCCGCGGTCCACTTCGCCAATGGATGACCCCGAAAGCCGGTGGCGGTCGACTCGGTGACCGGCGCTTGGCCGTCCGTTCGGCGGCGTCTGCTCGCCGTTGGGGTGCTCGTGGCCGCGAGCACCTTGGCGACCTGCCGGCTCGACGACCTGCTGACGCCGGGTGAGGTCGGGACGATCGCGCTCACGCCCACGGCGCTGCTCGATTCTGCCTTCGCCGGGAGCACCGCGCCGAGATCGCTCGACGTTGCGGTGACCGTCGCAGGCACGACACTGCCGCTGCAGTTCGCGGTGGTCGTGGAGGGCGGCAGCCGGTGGGTCGGCCTCGCTGACGCGACGGGGCGCGCTCCGGGAACACTCACTGTGAGTCTCGATCCGACCGGCCTCGCGGCGGGCGATCATACGGACACCCTGCGCGTGACGGCCGAAGGACCCGAAGGGCAGCAGGTCCGCGTCCCGGTGCGGTTCCGGCTCTTGCCGTGTGCGGTCACCGAGATCGCGGCGTTGCCCGCGCAAGTTGCGAGCACGCTGACCACAGCGGACTGCGGATCGCCACGGCAGACGGACCGGTTCGCCAGGCGGTATCGCTTCACCGCGGCCGCGAACGACTCGGTGACCGTGCAGATGTCGTCGACGGTATTCCCGCCGCGGATCACGCTCGAACGCGAAGGGGCCGCGACGTCGCTGATCGAGCGATCGAGTTGTCCGGTCGCCGCCAATGCGGCCTGTGCGCGCTATGTGCTGCTACCTCAGGCCGGCGCCTATATCGTGGAGGCGAGCACGGTCACGTCGCGGAGCAGTGGTGCATTCGATCTCGTGGTCGGACGACCGCGTCCGCCGACCGTACCGTCCGTGCTCACGCAGGTCGCGACCGCTGCCCTCGGCGTGCCGCTCCCGGTTGGCGCGACCGTCCTCACGAGTGACATCGCCATGCAGGCGACGGTGGCCGACCCAGACCTCGATTCGCTCCGCCTCGAAGTGGAGGTGCGCCCGATCGCGAGCGCCTTCACCGGCGTTGCGACCGCGACGAGTGTGTTGACGCTGGGGACGGCGACCGCGACCGTCACCGGGCTGATCGACGGGACGAGTTATCGCTGGCGCGCGCGCACCGTCGACGTGACGGGTCGGTCGAGTGCGTGGGTCGAGTTCGGCAGCAATGCGACGGGGGCGACGGACTTCGCGGTCGCCATTCCCGAAGCGCCGCTGGTCCCGGCCACGCTGATGCAGCGCCGCAGTGACGACGTCACCGCGATCGCCACCGGCGGCATCACGGAAGAAGCGATCGTGCGGGTCGGCGCGACGCTCACCGACAATGACCCTGGCGATCAGCTCCGGCTCGAAGTCGAGGTGCGGCCGGTGGGTACTGCCTTCACCAATGTGGCCACGGTCTCGAGTGCGCCGGTCGCGTCGGGATCGGCGGCGCTCGTCACGGTGGTCGGACTGCTCGACAACCTCGCGTACCGCTGGCAGGCGCGCACGGTCGATCAGACGGGGTTTGCGAGCGCGTGGATCGCGTACAGCGGCGCGGCGGCGTCGTTCCGTGTTGCCTTCACGCCCACGCAACTCGTGATCGTGCAGACCCCGGGTGCGGTGACCGCGGGTGCGACGATCGCCCCAGCCCTTCGCGTCGAAGCGCGGGACGCTGGCGGCAACCGGCTCGCGAGTTATACCGGCGCGGTGACTGTCGCACTCGGCACCAACCCCGGGTCGGCGACGCTTGGCGGCACGCTCGTGGTGAATGCGGTCGCGGGTGTCGCGACCTTTGGCGATCTCTCGCTGAACCGGTCCGGTGCGGGTTACACGCTCCTGTTCGGCAGCGGCTCGCTCACGACGATCACGTCCACCTTTGGCGTCTCGGCGGCTGCGGCGCAGGATCTCGTGCTCGGAACTATCCCGTCGAGCATCGTGGCCGGCGCCACGATCACGCCCGTGGTGACCGCGACACTGCGCGACGCGTTCGGCAACGTGGCGACTGGGTTCACCGGCAACGTCACGCTCGCGCTCGCGACGAACGGGGCGGGCGCGACGCTGCTGGGAACGACGACGACCACGACCGTCGGTGGCGTGGCCACGTTCAACGACCTGCGGATCACGCGCGCCGCCCTCGCGCTCTCGCTCGTCGCGAGTGCTGCCGGGGTCACCGACGTGACGAGCGGCACGTTCGACGTCGTGGCGGCCGCCGCCACGAACGTGCGCGTGCAGACCGACCCATCGGTGTCGGCGGCGTCGGGAGCCGCGTTCGTGGTGCAGCCGGTGGTCGTGATCGAGGACGCGTTCGCGAATCGTGTACTCACGGCAGGGACCACCGTGACGGCGACGATCGCGACTGGTGTCGTCGGCGCGGCGCTCGCCAGCGCTGCGACGACCACGGACGCGACGGGCCGAGCGGCGTTCACGGGACTTACGATCACCGGCGGAGTGGGCTCGTATACGCTCCAGCTCGGCTCACCCGGTCTCGTCGCGGCATTGGTCGGACCGATCACCGTCGGTGCCGGCGCCGCGACGCGCCTTGCGGTCGTGACCGCACCGTCCGCGACGGTCGCGAGTGGCGCGGTGTTGGCCGTGCAGCCGACCGTGCGTCTGCTGGACGCCGGCGGCAACAACGTGACGCAGGCTGGCGTCGCGGTGACGGCGAGTCTCGCGAGCGGCGGTGGGACCCTGGGCGGTACGACGACCGTACTCACGAGCGCGAGCGGGCAGGCGATCTTCACCGATCTGCGGATCACCGGCGTCGTGGGCGCGCGGACGATCGCGTTCGACGCGACGGCGCTCACCGGCATCACCTCCGGATCGGTCACGGTCACCGCCGGGGCAGCGACCGCGCTCGCGCTCGTTTCAGGCAGCGGCCAGACGGCGACCGCTGGCAGCGCGGTCGCGACTCCGCCCTCGGTGATCGCGCGCGACGCGAGCAGCAATCCCGTGAGTGGCGTGACGGTGTCGTTCGTGGTCGGCTCGGGCGGAGGGGCGATCGTCCCGTCGGCGACCGTGGTGACCGCATCGAACGGTGTTGCCGCACTGACGTCGTGGACCCTCGGCACGACGGTCGGTGCGAACACGCTGTCGGCGTCGGCCGCCGGCCTCACCGGCAGTCCGATCAACTTCACGGCGACCGGCGTGGCCGGCGTCGCGTCGCAACTCTCGATCGTCGCCGGTAACGCGCTGACGGGACCGGTAGGCACCACGCTCGGCACGCCGCTCGAAGCAGTGGTCACCGACGCGAACGGCAATCCGGTCGCTGGCATCTCAGTCATCTGGGTGCCGCTCGGTGGCGGTTCCGTGAGTGTGACCGCGACCGTCACCGGCGCCGACGGGCGGGTGAGCACCGTTCGGACGCTCGGTGGCACGGCTGGCTCGCAGCCCACGACCGCCACGGCGACGCTCTCGGGCGGCAGCACCGTCATCACGTTCGATGCCACGGCGACCGTGGGTGGTGCGTCGCAACTGGCGCTGGTCGCGGGCGAGGCACAGGTCGACACCGTCGGCGCGGCGTTGGCCACGCCGCTCTCCGTCGTCGCGCGCGATGCCCTGAACAACCCGGTCGCGGGCGTGCTCATCACGTGGAGCATCGTCGATGGTGGCGGCAGCGTTCTCCCCGCGACCTCGACGACCAACGCGAGCGGCATCGCAATCACACAATGGACGCTCGGCACCATCACGACGCCAGTCGACAGCACGCAGTCTGCGCGGGCCAGCGGGGCGGGCACACCGGTGAACTTCGTCGCGACATCGCGGCCGGGTGCGGTGAATGCCGGGCAGTCACTCGTCTCGGTGAGTCCCGCCACCATCGCGGCGTCGCGCACCGCTCCGGCGACGGTCACGGTCACGGCTCGTGATGGCTTCGGGAACCTGATCCCCAGCCGAGTGGTGACGCTCGCGGCGACGGGGAGCGGCAATACGATCGTG
>JANOTB010000266.1:0-9516 GCA_031416115.1 Gemmatimonadota bacterium | reverse complement strand
CAAGCCGTGGATGCTGCTCGACCTGCCCCACCGTCAGTTCACATTCTTCGGGACGACCTTCCTCCCGACCGACACGTTGCTGTTGATGTTGCTGTTCGTGAGCGCGTTGATCGGGATCTTCCTGCTCACCGCGCTCTTCGGTCGCGTCTGGTGCGGCTGGGCCTGTCCGCAGACGGTGTGGATGGAGTTCATCTTCAGGCCGATCGAACGGCTCGTGGAGGGTGGCTTCAATGCGTCGCGCGTGCTCGACCGCGAGCGCAAGCATCTCGCGCCGCGTCGGCTGCTCAAGTACGCGATCTACGCGGTGCTCTCCCTGACCCTCGGCAACACCTTCCTCGCGTACTTCGTGGGGACGGACACGCTCTGGGTGTGGGTGTTGTCGTCGCCATCCGATCACCTCACGGGCTTCCTCGTCATGGCGGTCACGGCGGCGGCGGTGTTCCTCGACTTCACCTGGTTCCGTGAGCAGACCTGTCTCGTGGCCTGCCCGTACGGTCGCTGGCAGTCGGCGCTGCTCGACCGGCAGTCACTGATCGTCGCGTACGACGCGACCCGCGGCGAGCCGCGCGGTCACGGCGCCGGCGCGCGCACGGGACTCGGCGACTGCATCGCGTGCAATGCGTGCGTGACGACCTGCCCCACCGGGATCGACATCCGCGAGGGCCTGCAGATGGAGTGCATCCACTGCACGCAGTGCGCCGATGCGTGCGACGAGATCATGGTGAAGGTCGGGAAGCCGGAGGGATTGATCCGGTACACTTCAACGGACGCGCTCGCCGGCAACGCGCCGCGGATGCTGCGCGCGCGCACAGTGCTCTACCCGCTGGCGTTCACGCTCTTCTTTGGCGGCTTCCTGTTCGCGCTGGCGACGCGCTCCCCGGCCGACGTGACGTTGTTGGGCGGTCAGGGCGCGCCGTTCTCGCAGGATGCTGACGGCAACGTAGTGAACCAGGTGCGCTTCAGAGTGGCCAACCGCACGAGCGAGGATCGCGCCTACATGATCACGTATCTCGACGAGGACGGCGCGAAGCTCATCGCGCCGGAGAATCCGATTCGTGTGCCGACCGGCGGCACGACCACCGCGACCGTCTTCGTTGTGCAACCCGCCGCCCGATTCGCCAACGGCGAACGGTTGGTACGCTTCCGGCTCAGCGACGGTGAGTCGTTCACGCGCGAGTTCAGCTGGCGACTCCTCGGACCCCAGGACTGATGATGACGACACGTGGATGGTACTGGCCCTGGTTGCTCGCGGCCGGCCTGCTTGGGGTCGTGGGCGTGAACGTGACCATGCTCTTCGTCGCCAACTCCGACGCCAATGGCTCGGTGGTGGAGCCGGACTATTATCGCAAGGCGGTGCAGTGGGACAGCACCATGGCGCATCGCGCCGCGAGTGACCTGCTCGGCTGGGCGGCGACGGTCTCGCTCTCGGCGGACGACGCGATGCCTGGGTCGGGCGCGCGCGCGGGGATGCTGCGAGTCACACTTGTCGATTCGTCCGGGGCCGGCGTCGCGGGCGCGATGGTCAGCGCGGTGCTGATCCACAATGCCGACGCGGGGCGTCCGCTCGAGTTCGCGCTGCGCGACGACGGAGAGGGGCGCTACGGCGTCGGCGTGCCGCTTGCGCACGCGGGACGGTGGGAGGTGCGCGTGAGTGCGGAGCGCGCGGGAGCGCGCTTCGCGGTGATCGCGCACACGGATGTCGCGCCGCTCGCTGTGGCGCCGCCTGCCGCGTCACCTGCGCCGCCGACGGTTCGGTAGGGATCGATGTCCGCGCTCGTGTTCTCGGTCTTCGTCGCCGCCCTCGTTGGCAGCGTGCATTGCGCGGCGATGTGCGGCAGCTTCGCCTGCCTCGCCTCGGGTGGGGATGCATCGCGGGGCGGCGGTGCACTGCGCAGCACCGCGGCCTACAACCTTGGTCGTTTGCTCTCGTACATGACGCTCGGCGCCGTGGCCGGTGCGGCGGGAGCCGGGCTCGACAAGCTGGGCGCGGTAGCGGGACTCGCGCGGCCGGCCGCGATCGTCGCCGGCCTGCTGTTGATCCTGTGGGGGTTCGCGTCGTTGCTGGCGACGTTCGGAGTCCGGCTGCCCGCGCTCGCGGTACCACCTGCGCTCGCGTCGCGGATCGCGCGTGGTGTACGCGCGGTGCAGGATCGGCCGCCGGTGGTGCGCGGGCTCGCGCTCGGCGTGCTCACGGCGGCGCTGCCGTGCGGTTGGCTCTACGCGTTCGTTGCGACGTCGGCGGCCGCTGGGAGCGCGCTGCACGGCGCAGCGGTCATGGCGGCGTTCTGGACCGGCACCGTGCCGATGATGGCGGCCGTCGGTCTTGGGGCGCAACGACTGCTCGGGCCGGCGCGCAAGCATCTGCCTGCGTTCACCGCCGTGGTGCTCGTGGTGCTCGGGTCGCTCACGGTGGCCGGACGGTTCGCTCCTGCGGTGCACGTGGCGGCCACCGAGGTGACGAATGGGCACGACGGCCACCGCTGATCGCCGCGCTCAGCGCGAGAGCGCGGCCCTGACCTGCAGCCACTGCGGGCTCGAGGCCGCCCCCGGCGACGAACGTACGCTCGACGGCGAGACCTACTGCTGCGCGGGATGCGAAACGGCGGCGTCGATCATCCGGCAGAGTGGACTCTCGGGCTTCTACGCGCTCCCCGACCGGATCACCACCCGCGTTGCCGTGAGTGCCCGGAGCTTCGCGGAGTTCGATCACGAGGCGTTCCAGGCGGGGCATGTCTCGCTCCGCGACGACGGACTCCGCGAGATCGCGCTGTACCTGGAGGGTGTGCATTGCGCCTCCTGCGTCTGGCTTGTGGAGCGGATGCCGATGGTGGTGCCGGGGGCGATCCAAGCCGAGCTCGACGTGACGCGGGCACTCGCGCGGCTCACCTGGGACCCGCAGGTCACCACGCTCAGCGCGCTGGCGCGCACGCTCGACCAGCTCGGTTACCGGCCGCATCCGTATCGCGGCCGTCGCGCCGACGAAGCGCGGCGCGCCGAGGAGCGCGCGATGCTCACGCGCATCGGGGTCGCGGGCGCGATCGCGATGAACGTGATGGCGATCTCGCTCGCGCTCTACAGCGGGCTCTTTGGCGGGATGGAGCGCGAGTTCGAACGCTACTTCCGGTGGATCAGTCTGGTGCTCGTGATCCCGGCGGTGCTCTGGCCGGGCCGGATCTTCTTCACGAGCGCATGGCAGGCGCTCAGAGCGGGCGGGCTGCACATGGACGTGCCGATCGCGCTCGCGCTGGGTGCGGGCATGGTGCAGGGCACGATCAACACCGTGCGCGATTCGGGCCCGATCTACTTCGACGCGGTGTCGACGCTCATCCTGCTGCTCTTGGTGGGTCGGTACTTGCAGCATCGCGCGCAGCGCACCGCGGCCGACGCGGCGGCGCTCCTGGGCGCTCTGGCGCCGGCGACGGCGCGCCTGATCGACGCGATGACCGGCGTGATCTCCGAGGTACCCACCGAGGCGGTGGTGCCGGGTATGGAACTCGAGGTGCGCGCCGGCGACACGCTCGCCGCCGATGGCGTGGTGGTGCGCGGCGATTCGGCGGTCGACCTCGCCCTGCTCACCGGTGAGTCGCGACCGGTCACCGTGCATGCCGGTGACTCGGTGTTCGCCGGGACCGTGAACCTGAGCGGCGTGTTGCGGGTGCGCGTCGAGCAGGCCGGGGCCGACAGCCGGCTCGGCCGCCTGCTTCGCGACGTGGAGCAGGGGGGGCGCGCGCGGGCGCCGGTGGTGCTCTTTGCCGACCGCATGGCCGGTTGGTTCATCGCCGTGGTGCTCACGCTCGCGGGCGCGACGGTCGCACTCTGGTGGTCGCGCGACAGCGCGGCCGGCGTGAACAACGCAATAGCCCTGCTTGTCGTGACCTGCCCCTGTGCGCTCGCCATGGCGACACCGCTCGCGTTCACCGTGGCGATCGGTCGTGCGGCATCGCGCGGGATCCTCATCAAGGGTGGGCACGCGCTCGAGTCGCTCACGGGGCGCGGCACGCTCTTCGTGGACAAGACGGGGACGCTCACCAGAGGCCGCCTCGCGCTCGAGGAATGGGACGGCGGAGATTCCCTGCGCGCGCTCGTGCTGGCCGCCGAACGGAGCTCACGGCACCCCGTCGCGGCGGCCTTCGCGGCGGCCTGGCCCGATGTCACAGCGCCAGAGGCCGACGATGTGCGCGAGACACTCGGCGCGGGCGTCGAGGCGCGTGTGCTCGGACACCTCGTGCGTGTTGGCCGACCCTCGTGGATCATGGGACAGGCGGTCCCCGATGAGTCAACGCGCACCACGGTGTTCGTGGAACTCGACGGCGCGGTGGTCGCGCGTGCGGGCTTCGGCGATCCGCTACGCCCTGAGGCACGCTCGGCCGTCGCTGCGATGCAAGCGGCAGGGTGGCGCGTGAGGATCCTCAGCGGTGACGCCACCGCCGTGGTCGATCAGGTGGCCGGCACGCTCGGGCTCGACGTGCGCGAGTGCGAGGGCGGCGCGACGCCTGAGCGGAAGCGCGAGGCGGTGCTCGCCGCGCGCGCGCTCGGTCCCGTGGTGATGGTCGGAGACGGCGTGAACGACGCGGCGGCGATCTCGTCGGCGACGGTGGGGATCGCCGTGCGCGGCGGCGCCGAGGCGTCGATGGCGGCGGCTGATGTGTATCTCGCGCGGGGCGGGATCGCGGCGTTGCGCGATCTGCTGGACGGTGCGCGCCGCACGACCCATGTGATCCGCCGCAACATGGCGATCGCGCTCGCCTACAATGCCGTCGCGGTCACGCTGGCAATGCTCGGCCTGCTCGACCCGATCGTCGCGGCGATCCTCATGCCGGTGAGCTCGGTGACCGCGATCGTGGGCGCGTGGCGGAGCCGCACCTTCTCGAGGAGCACGGCGTGAGCGTCCTCTATGTGTTGATCCCGGTCGCGCTCGTGATGGTGATCGCGTTCGTCTGGGCCTACGCCTGGTCGAGCAGGAGCGGGCAGTTCGACGATCTGACTACACCGGCGATGCGCGTGCTGCATGAGGATCCCGGGCCGCCCGCAACGCATTCAGGATCACCGCCACGTCGATCGCTTCCTGGATCAGCGCCCCCGCCGTCGGCGGAATGAAGCCGAACGCGGCGACGACCATTGCCGTGCCGCTCAGTGCGAGCCCCGCGATGATGCTCTGCCGCGCGATCATCACCGAGTTCTGACCGATCCGCACCGCGTCCTCGACGCGCGTGATGTCGTCGGCGAGGAGCACGACACCAGCTGCCTCGGCGGAGATCCCGCCGCCGTGCGCGGCGAGCGCGACGCCGACGGTCGCCGCCGAGAGTGCCGGCGCGTCGTTGGTGCCATCGCCGACCATCAGCACGCGGCGGCCCTCGGCCTCGAGCGCGCGCACCGCGTCGACTTTGCCGCCCGGCAGCAGGTCTCCGCGTGCCTCGGTGATCCCGAGTGCGGCCGCAACGGGTGCCACGTTCTCGGCGTGGTCACCACTGAGCAGCACCGTGCGTGTGAGACCGAGGGCGTTCAGTCGTTGGATGAAGGCAGGGAGATCGTCGCGCATACGGTCGGCGAAGGTGATCACGCCGGTGCCGAGCCCGTCGACGGCGACGTAGGCGCGAAGCCCGCCACCGTTCCCGGGAGGCCGCGCGTCGAAGGTCGCCCCGTCGTGCGGATGCAGTGACGCGACGAGCGCGCGATTACCGACCGTGACGCGGCGGCCGTTCACCAGACCCGTCACGCCGCTGCCGGCGTGCTCGACGACCTCGGTCGCGGAGCCGATCGCGAGCTGGCGCGCCACCGCCTCGGCGACGACCGAGCGTGCGAGCAGGTGCCCGCTGCCGATCTCGATCGCGGCGGCGGCCTGCAGCAGTGCATCGGCGGTCGCGGTGCCGAACGCTTGGACCGACTCCACTGCGGGTCGACCGTGCGTGAGCGTCCCCGTCTTGTCGAAGACCACCGTGTCGACCTGCGCGAGGAGCTCGAGCGCGGTGCCGTTGCGCACGATCACCTGGCGTCGCGCGGCGCGATTGATCCCGCCGATGATCGCGACCGGCGTGGCGAGCAGCAGCGGGCAGGGCGTCGCGACGACGAGCACGGCCAGCACGCGCGAGGCATCGCCGGACGCGAACCAGGCGATCGCGCAGGCGATCAGCGTGATCGGTGTGAACCAGACCGCGAAGCGGTCGGCCATGCGCTGGATCGGCGACTTCTCCGCCTGCGCGGTCCGCACGAGCTCGACGATGCGGGCGTAGAGCGACTCGCTCGCGAGCGCGGTCGCGCGCACGACGAGTGGCGAGACGGAGTTCACCACGCCTGAGCGCACGGGCACGCCGGGTCCGACGCGTTCGGGGAGCGGCTCGCCGGTGACGCGCGATGTGTCGAGCGAGCTCGTGCCCTCTTCGACCGTGCCGTCGCACGGGATCATCTCCCCCGGACGGACGAGGATCCGGTCGCCGACCGAGATCCGGTCGGCGGCGATGTCGTCGAGACCGTCGGCGGTGGAGCCTGCGCCGCGCAACCGGTGTGCGATGCGGGGGGCGGCGGCCTCGAGTTCGCGCACCGCGTCGGAGGCTCTGCCCTCGGCGTAGCGCTCGAGGAGTTCGCCGCCGGTCTGCATGAGCACGATGACGAGTCCCGCGAAGGGCTCTCGCAATACGACCGCGGTGACGATCGCGAGCATCGCAACGACGTCGGCGGCGAATTGGCCGCGCAGCAGGCCGCGCACGGTGCGCAGCACCACGGGCGCGCCGAGCAGGATGAGCGCGGCGGTGAGGAAGCTTGGGGCCCAGGGATCGAGCGCGGGCACGAGGTGCATGACGCCGCCGAACAGGAGCGCGGCGAGCGTGATGGCGGGCCACCGCGCGGCGGCGAGCGGGAACGAAAGCGCCCCGTGGCCTTGAACGGGCACGGGGCGCTCGAGGGACGCCGTTGCTGGCGTCGTCACATCAATGCGTCTCGGCAGCGGCGGGGGTCGCTTCGTGGCCCGCGTAGCTCCGGTTCGTGAGCACGGTGATCGTGACGACCACGACCGCGACGCAGATCGCGCCGATGATCAGACCCTTGAAGGCGGCGGCGGTGTCGCGGCCGGACATCGGAGTGCCAGCGGTCATTCGAACTCCAGGGACGAAGAAGGTGGGAGGATGAAGGATTCTCCTTCACCCACTTGGATCAGGCAACGCGCACGGTGACCATCTGGTCCTTGTCCGTGATCGTCTTCATCACGTCGAGGCCACCGGTGATCTGACCGAAGACCGTGTGCACGCCGTTCAGGTGCTTCGTGTTGGACTCGGAGAGCACCATGAAGAACTGCGAGCCACCGGTGTCCTTGCCGGCATGCGCCATGGAGAGCGCGCCGATCTTATGGGTCTGCGGATTTCCGGCGGTCTCGCACTTGATCTGCCAGCCCGGTCCGCCTGTGCCCGGAGGGCCCTTGGGCTTGCCACCGATCTTGGCGTTGGGGCAGCCGCCCTGGACGACGAACTCGGGGATCACGCGGTGAAAGCGGATCGCGTCATAGTAGCCGTCGTTGGCGAGCTTCTCGAAGTTGGCGACCGTACCCGGAGCGTCATTCTCGTACAGCTCGGCGGTGATGGTGCCCTTGTTGGTCTCGAATGTGGCGGTCTTCACGACAGGATTGAGGACGGAGGATGGAGGATGAACGACTCCGGAATCTAGCCGGGCCGGCGGCGGCGGACCACCTCAGGAGCAGGCCTCAAGCGCAGGCCGTTCCGCCCCTTCCAACTTCGTGCTTGAGCCGTTATCGCCGCGCCCTTGGTGCCGACGATGCCGCGAACTGATAGAACCGGGGCACTTTGCACCCACCACGGTACGCCGGTGCAAACGTCCATTTGGCGATCGCGGCCTTCACGCCAGTGGTGAACCAGCTGTTCGACGACTCGATCACGGTGAAGGTCGTCATGTCCGGCTTGCCCAGTGTGTCCACGAGGACCTCTACCTTGATGACCGAACTGCCGTCGCGGCTGAGGGCGGTGCGGGGGACGGGCCGGCGGATCGGGGCAGGATCCATCTTCACCGGTGCGGGGACGCGCTCCACGTCGAGACGCGGATCGAGCCGTGCGTCCTCGCGAGCGACCACGCAGGGGTCGGCGGGCGCTGCGAGCAACTGTGCATTCGTTGCGGGCGGTTGTTTGTTCGCGGAGGCGCAGGCGACGGCAAGCCCGGCGATGGATAGCGCGGCGACCGTGCCGAGCGTGCGGAGCAGGGCCGAGCGGACGCGCGAGGTATCAGTCACGGGTGGGTCGGGGTCAGGGGTTCGCGGAGGGACAGATATCGACAAGGACGCAGTCGTTGCACTTGGGGGCACGGGCGTCACAGGTACGGCGGCCATGCCAGATCATCAGGTGGGAGAGCTGCGCCCACGACTCGCGTTCGAACAGCGGCATGAGGGCGCGCTCGATGCGCACCGCGTCTGTTTCCTTGGTCAGGCCGAAGCGCATCGAGAGCCGTGCCACGTGTGTGTCGACCACCACGCCCTCGTTCATCCCGAACGCGTTGCCGAGCACGACGTTCGCGGTCTTGCGGCCGATCCCCGGGAGGTCGATGAGCTCGTCCATGGTACGCGGCAGCACGCCGCCATGTTGCGCGACGACCATGCGCGCGAGCCCTTGGATCGACTTCGCCTTGTTCCGGAAGAAGCCGGTGCTCCTGATCACCGCTTCGATCTCTCCGATCGGCGCAGCCGCGAGCGACTCGGCGGTGGGCCAGCGCCGGAACAGGTCGGGCGTGACCAGGTTCACGCGTTTGTCAGTGCACTGGGCCGAGAGGACGGTGGCGACGGCGAGCTCGAACGCGTTGCGATGATCGAGCTCGCAGTGTGCGTCAGGGTAGGCGATCGCGAGTCGGCGTTGGATCTCGCGGGCTTGGCCTCGCAGCGCTTCACCGCGGAAGGGTTTCTTGACCGGTTTCTTGGCGGACTGCTTCGCTGCCACGCGATCAGCCCAACGCGCGCGCGACTCGCCGACGCGTGGCGAACTCCACCAACGCCTCGGCGGGCCGCGTGTTGACCACGTCCGCAGCGCCGAGCCAGCCCTTGCGTGCCATGCCGATGCCGAGCGCCATGTTGTCGAGCCCGTCGACCGAGTGCGCATCGGGGCCGATCTCGATCTGCACGCCGTGCCGGCGCGCCGAGCGCGCGAGACGCCAATCGAGATCAAGTCGATGCGGGTCGGCATTGAGCTCGACGGCGACGCCGAGCGCGCCGGCGCGGCGCATGACCGCCTCCATGTCGATCGCGTACGGCTCGCGTGTCAGCAGGAGCCGACCCGTCGGATGCCCGAGGATCGCCATGTGCGGGTCCTCGAGCGCCTTGAGCACGCGGTCCGTCATCTGCGTCTCGTTCATCCCCATGCGCGAATGCACGGACGCGATCACGTAGTCGAACCGGTCGAGCACGTCGACCGGATAATCGATGCGTCCGCAGGGAAGGATGTCGGCCTCCACACCCTTGAGCACACGGAAGTCATTGAAGCTCGCGTTGATCGCGTCGATCTCGTCGTGCTGCTGCTGCAACGACTCGAC
>JANOTB010000265.1:0-5129 GCA_031416115.1 Gemmatimonadota bacterium | reverse complement strand
GCGGTGACGACGAGCGCGGCGGGCGCCGCGAGCGGGGTAGCGTTCACGACGCAGCCGGTGGTGGCGGTGCGCGACGCGGCCGACAATCTCGTCACGACCGCGACGAACATCGTGACGATGACGGTGAGTGCGGGCGGCACGATGGTCGGAACGGCCACCGCCACCGCCGTGAGCGGCGTCGCGACCTTCAGCACGATTGGTGTCATCGGCCTGATCGGCCCGTACACTCTCACCTTCGCCACGGCCGGCGGGCTGACGGATGCGACGCAGGCGATCACCCTGACGCCGGGCGCGGCGACGCAGCTCGCCGTGACGACCGCGGCGGTGGGTGCCGCGAGCGGCGCCGCGTTCACGACGCAGCCGGTGGTGGCGGTGCGCGACGCGGCGGGCAATCTCGTGACGACGGCGACCAACGTGGTCACGATGACCGTGAGCGCGGGCGGCACGGTCGTCGGGACGGCGACCGCCACCGCCGCGAGCGGCGTCGCGACCTTCAGCACGGTCGGTGTCAGCGGCCTGATCGGTCCCTACACACTGACCTTCGCCACGGGCGGATTGACGAACACAACGCAGTTGATCACGGTCACGCTGGGGGCGGCGACGCAGCTCGCGCTGACGGCGAGCGCGGCGGGCGCCGCGAGTGGCGCGGCGTTCACCACGCAGCCGGTGGTCGCGATCCGTGACGCCGCCGGCAACCTTGTGCTGACGGCGACGAATGTCGTCACCATGACCGTAGATGCGGGCGGGACGGTGGGCACCGCGACAGCGACGGCGGTGGGCGGCGTCGCGGCGTTCACCACGGTGGGACTGAGCGGCGTGATCGGGGCGCGCACGCTGACCTTCGCGACCGGCGTCCTCACGAGTGCGACCCAGGCGATCACGGTCACGCCGGGCGCGGCCACGCAGCTCGTGCTGACAACGAATGCGGCGGGCGCAGCGAGTGGCGCCGCGTTCACGACGCAGCCGGTGATCGCGGTGCGCGACGCGGCGGGCAATCTCGTGACCACGGCGACGAACGAGGTCACGATAACGGTGAGTGCGGGCGGCACGGTGGTCGGCACGGCGACGGCCACCGCCGCGAGCGGCGTCGCGACCTTCAGCACGGTCGGCCTCAGGGGCCTGATCGGTCCCTACACGCTGACCTTCGCGACCGCTGGCCTCACGAACGCGACTCAGGTGATCACCATCACGCCAGGCGCGGCGGCCCAGCTCGCCGTCACGAGGCCCGCCGCGGGCGCCATCAGCGACGTGGCCTTCACGACCCAACCGATCATCACGGTACTCGATGCCGACGGGAACACCGTGACGGCCGACAACAGCACCGTCGTGACCATGACGATCAGCGCCGGCGCCACCGTCTTCGGCACCGCGACCGCCACCGCCGTGGGCGGTGTCGCCACGTTCACGACCGTTGGACTCAGTGGCCCGACTGCACTCTACACGCTCACCTTCAGTGCCGGCGCGCTGACTGCTGCGACGCAGGTCATCATCTCCACGGCCAGTAGTCTCCTCTCCGAACTCTCTAACATGGCACTCGGGCACTCGATCCAACCGCCCGCATCAGCGCTGTCGCTCCGCTCCGCCCCGCCTCGCCCGGTGTACCTCACTGAAGCCCGCCTGCCGGCCCCCACCTCCCGTATCTTTCCCTACGCGCCATCCACGACCCGTCCCCCCGCATGACCTGCCCCCGCTGCTCCGTCTCCGAGATCTCGCCGCTCACCGGCAAGTGTGACCTGTGCGGGTTCACACCGGCCGCGTCGGTGGTCGTCGAAAGTGTGGACGCGGTCGCGGAACTCGCGCGACGGCAGATCGAGCACGAGTTCGAGTTCAGGGGCCTCGTCGGTCGACGCGACGGCACCACCGTCCAACGGGTCGTGGAGAAGAGCAGCGGACGCTCGCTCATCCTCAAGGTGATCGTCCGTCGCAACGCCGATCGAGACGCCGAGGAGTGGTTCCGTCTGACAATGACCGCGCTCGCGGGCTTCGATCATCCCAACCTCACGCGCGTCCTTCGGTACGGAAGCACCGACAGCATCTTCTGGTTCGCCACGGAGGACCATGGGGCGATCTCGCTGGCCGAACGGCTCCTCGAGAACGGCCCGATGGATCTGCGTGCCACCCGTAGGCTCCTCACGCAGGTGGCTGGAGCACTCGACTATCTCCATCGCCGCGCGCTGGTGCACGGTGCGCTGAATGCGTCCAACGTGCTCGTCGACCAAGACGGGTGGGTGCGCCTGGTCGACGTCAGTCTCACTCGGCCGGCGCCGCCTTCCGTTCCCCTTCCCGGAAGCGTGTCCCCGCCGCGCCCCTCTTGGGTCGCTCCGGAGGAACAGAGCCGCGGCGAGCGACTTCCCGCTGCCGATCAGTTCGCGCTCGGCGCGCTCGCCTTCGAATGTCTCACCGGCGCCACGCCAGGAAGCTCCAATGACGCCGCAGCGCATCTCCGCGCCGACGTGCCGCCCCGCCTCGTCCTCGCGATCGAGCGTGCACTGAACGAGGACCCGACGCGCCGCTTCCCCTCGTGCTCCGATTTCCTCTGGGCGCTCGAGGAGGACGTCGCGCCGCGCGCGCCTCTCACGCCGACCATGCAGGTCGCGGTCCCCGCGCCCATCGCACGGCCCACGCCGCCCAAGTCGTCCGCGCCGGTCGCACGGTCCACGCCGATCGGACTGTCGGTGCCGAAGAATGCACGGAACACACCACCGGCGTCAGCAGCCGTGAAAGCGCGCGCGTCAGCCCGCCTCACACAAGAAGTCGTGATGATCCGCGACTGGGAAAGCGCTCCGGATCCTCGGCGCACGCTCATCAGGTCGTTGCAGATCGGTCTCGCGGTCATCGCCGTGGTGGGACTCCTCGTAGCGATGCCGACGATCAGGTCGATCTTCCGGCCCGCGCCGACGCGCGTTCCCTCGGTGCGGACGAGCCCTGCTTCATCAGACATCACTGGCGGCGCTGCGTCCATGGCGACCAACACTCCGAGCGCGGGCGACTCGCGAAACGATCCCCGCAGCCCCGCGGCCAGTGGGTCGCGCACGGAGCCGCGCGTCGCGCCGTCCCGGGTGCCGTCCCGCGCGCCTCAGGCCGCCACCACGACACCGACGAACACACCGGCGACTGTACCTCGAGGGTCTGCTGATGCACCGACGGCCGCGGCATCCAGTGCAACCAGCGGCGCGAAGCTCTTCATCAACTCCACCCCTTGGGGCCAGGTATTCATCGACGGTGCAGTCGTCGGCAACACTCCGCGTGCCAACGTCGACCTCACTGCGGGCTCGCACGTGATTCGGGTGGTTCGGCCGGGCTACGTGATCTGGGAACGCACCGTACGCGTCTCTGCCGGTGAGACACTGCGCATCACCGACATCGTCATGGAGCCGACACCGCCGTGAGCACGCGCTCCGGCCGGACACTCCTCGCGCTCCTCGCACTCCTCATCTCGCTCGTCGGCGCCGCGAGCTTGGGCGCACAGCGCGTCGATCCGCTCGCGCGGGCCATGAAGGCGTACACCGACCTCGACTACGACATCGCCGCGCAGACATTCCGCGCGGCGCTCGCCCTCGACGGCGCCACACGCCTCGCCGATGCCGACCGCGTCCGGGCGCTCATGCATCTCGGCGCGACAGAGGTCTTCCGCGGCCGCCGCGATGCCGCGGTGGTGGCCTTTCGCTCCCTGATCGTCCTCGACCCACGCTACCGTCCGGACATCGTCGTCTTTCCGCCCGAGGTCTCGACGCTCTACCAAGAGTCGCGCATCGGCGTGCGAGCCACGAGTGTGCTCGTGCCGGCCGCCGCGGACATTCGTACCGTCGCCGACCGCCTGCCCATCCGGATCTTCTCGGCTTCGCTGCATGACGTCCGCGTGACCATCACCGACGGACTCGGTGCGCCGGTGCGTGTGATGTACGACGGCGCCGTGGGTGACAGTCTCGACCTCCTCTGGAACGGTCGGGACGGACTCGGACGCCTGCGCGAAGCGGGGAGCTACCGGCTCCGCGTGACCTCGCGCTCGTTCGAGGGACGCGACGAACGCGAGGTCGAGATCCCGCTGACGCTCCTGCGCGTCGCCACCGACACGTTGCCGTGGCCGGCAGAACTGCAGGAGAGTGCGTTCCGTCCCGAGACGCTGATCACCACCGAAGGCCGCCGATATCTCGCCACCGGGCTCGTCGCGGCGGCGCTCGTTGCGACCCTGCCCTCGTTGGTCGGCTCCGACAACGAAGGCTCGACACTCCGCTTTGGCGTCGCCGCGCTGCTCGGTGCCGGCGGTGTGTTCGGCCTCAAACGTGCGTCGCGCCCGATCGCGATCGCCGAGAACATGACCTGGAACCGTGACCGGCGTACGGCCCAGGTGCGTGAGATCGAGCGTATCCGGGGCGAGAACGAGGCACGGCGTGCGTCCAACGGGCTGCACATCACGTCAGGACCTGCGGTCGTCGTGGTGCTCCCGTGAGTCGCATTCGAGTGTTCGCCGCCATATTCGCGTTCCTCACCGCGCCGCCGGCCCTCGCCCAGCGCGCGATCGACCTGAGCGGTGGAGCGAGCGTGTCGAGCATGAATCTCTCACGTGTCGGCACGACGACCCGCACACTTACGGGCCCGGTGTTGGGCGCCGAGGGCCGCATCGCGTTCAAACGCGTCGAGTTGCGCGGTCGCTACCTCGAGGGCAGCCTCTCCCCCGAGTCCGGCGCGTTCGGCGGCGCCGAGGACCTCGCTGATCTGCGCCTCCTGCTCGGCGCGAACGTCGGTGCGGGCTTCACCGTCAGTGTGGGCCCGCACCTGCGTGCCTTCGTCTCGCCGGGGGGCACCGCGAGTTGGACACGGATCGAGGCCAACGTGCGACTCGACCGCATGCTCGTGCCTCGGCTCGCGCGCGCCGAGCTCGAGCTCTCGTATGCCGTGAGCGCTGAAGCCAACGTCCTTGGTGGCGGCACGAGCGCCACCGGCGCCAACCTCGGCGTGCTCATCGCGCTTCCCACCTGGCCGGTGGCCGTGCGCCTCGCATACTCCGCGGACCAGGCGACCTACGCGAGTGGCGCCACCGAGTTCCTGGATGGACTCGAGGTCGGTCTGCGGCTGCGACGGCCCTAGGTGAGGCCGGTCAGATGAGGCGCGTCAGGTGAGGCGCGTCA
>JANOTB010000264.1:0-7249 GCA_031416115.1 Gemmatimonadota bacterium | reverse complement strand
TCGCGCTCCGCGAGCTCCTGCACCTTCTCCCGCGGCAACGCGGTGCCGCGCGCGAGCCCCATGCGTGTGAGCCCGGCCCACATCGCCGCCTGACTCATGACGCGCACCGTCCGCGACTGCTGGAGCTCCACTCGCACCGCGTCAGTGACCGTTGCCGCCAGCGTGGAGTCGGTCGTGCGATTCTCGAACTCGGCGACCAGGACCACATCGTTCTCTGCCAGCAGGTCGTCGCCGATCATCGTGCCGGCGCGCCCCACCTGCCCCGACCACGCGATCCCGCCCATGAGCAACACGACGCCGATGATCGCGCCGGCGACCATCGCGCGCTTGCGACCGGGCGTTCCGCGCGGCGCAGTCGCCTTCGCCAGCGCATCGAGCGCCCGCATGACGTCGCCCGCCGACTGCCACCGGTCCGCCGGATTCTTCTCCAGGCACCGCATCACCACGGCCTCGAGCGCCAGCGACGCCGCGGGGCGGTGCACGGTGAGCGGATCAGGACGCTGCGAGAGATGTCCGGCGATGACCTGCTGGAGCGTGTTGCCCAAGAACGGCGCGCGACCGGCCAGGATCTCGTACGCCATCACACCGAGCGCGTAGATGTCGACGCGATGGTCGAGGCTCGGATCGGCCGTCACCTGCTCGGGCGCCATGTACGACGGCGTGCCCACGGCCATTCCGGTCGCGGTGAGCGATCCGTTCCCCCTCGCGTCGCTCACCGCCTTCGCGACACCGAAGTCGGTCACCATCGCGTGCGCGCCAGCGATGAGCACGTTCTCGGGCTTGATGTCTCGGTGCACCACGCCCTGCTGGTGCGAGTACTCGAGCGCGTCGGCGACTTCGCGGATGATCCGTACGGCCTCGTCGATCGGCAGCGCACCCGCGCGCGCGATGCGATCGCGCAGCGACTGCCCCTCCACGTACGGCATCACGTAAAAGAGCACGTCACCCTCGCCACCCGAATCGTAGAGCGAGAGGATGTGCGGATGATGGAGCCGCGCGGCGATCCCGATCTCGCGCAGGAATCGCTCGGCACCGAGGCTCGCGGCGAGCTCGGCGCGCAGCACCTTCACCGCGACGTGCCGGTGGTGTTTGGTGTCCTCGGCCAGGTAGACGGTGGCCATGCCGCCCGCGCCGAGCTCACGCTCGATGACGTATCGACCGGTGAGGACGGTGGCGAGCTGTGCGAGCGGGTCGGCCATGCGCTCCCGGGGGAAGACTGCGGGAGAAAAGTACGCCAAGGTCCGGACTCGTGCGAGGCAGTGACCGATCGCCGAACTCGCGCGGCGCCGATCACCCCCGGGGCGCACCAGTCGGGACCGCCGCCAGGAAGCCCCGCGTGTACGCGTGCGTAGGCCTGCCGAGCACGACCTCGGTGGCTCCCGACTCGACGATCCTCCCGCGCTGCATGACGAGCACGCGATCGGCGATCCGCGCCACGGCCGACAGGTCATGAGAGATGAACAGCATCGCGAGCCCCCGCGACGCACGAAGCGCCGCGAAGAGATCGAGCAGACGCGCGCGCGTCGGCGGGTCGACCGATGACACCGGCTCGTCGCAGATGAGGACGCGCGGCTCGGTCGCGAGCGCGCGCGCGAGCGCGACCCGCTGGCGTTGGCCGGTGGAGAGCTCGTGCGGCCGCGACTGTGCCGCATGTCGCGGCAACTCCAGTTCGTCGAGCAATGCACGGGCGCGGACTCTCGCTTCGGCTTCGTCACACATGGCGTGCACCACGAGCCCTTCGCTCACCAGCGACTCGCAGGTGAGATGCGGCGAGAGTGATGCCCCGGCGTCCTGCGGCATGAACTGCAAGTGGCGACGCGCGCGGCGCAGCGGCTCGCCTTCCAGCGTCGCGAGGTCCGCTCCCTCGAATCGCAATGCAGCGGAGCGCGAGGGGATCAACCGGAGGATCGCGAGCGCGAGCGATGTCTTGCCGCATCCCGATTCACCCACCACTCCGAGCACCTCACCCGCCGAGAGTGAGAGCGACACCGACTCCACCGCGGGGACTGCGGCGCTCGACCGGAATCCGCGGCGACGTTCGGGATACGTCACGGCGAGGTCGCGCACCTCGAGCAGTGGCGCCGTCGACGACGCCGCCGCCACGACTCGACTGGAGGCGACCGTGAGCGGCAGTCGCGCCGCCACGAGTTGCTGTGCCGCCGTGGAGCGCGGGTGCGAGAGGATCTGCGCGGTCGCCCCCTCCTCGACCACGCGGCCCTCGTCGAGAACGATCACCCGCTCGCACCGCTCGCCGATGATCTCGAGATCGTGCGAGATCAGGAGCAATGCCGTGCCGGATACGGCGCGCATCTCGTCCAGCAGGTCGAGCATCTGCGACTGGCGGATCGGATCGAGCGCCGTCGTCGGTTCGTCGGCGATGAGCAGTTGGGGGTCGAGCATGAGCGGCATCGCGAGCAGGAGTCGTTGCCGCATCCCGCCAGAGAGCTCGTGCGGGTACCGCCGCGCACCCGCCGCACCGCCGGTGATCCCCACGCGGTCGAGCATCGCGACAGCGCGCTCGCGCGCCTCACGCGGAGTCGCGAGCCCGTGCACGATCACCGACTCGGCGAGCTGGTCGCCGATAGTCATCGCCGGGTTGAGTGCGGTGATCGGTTCCTGAAAGACCATCGCGATCTGCCGCCCACGAAGGTCACGAAGCGCCTCACCATTTAACTCGGCGAGGTCGCGGTCGCCAAGGCGGACACTCGAGCCCTCCGTGAATCGCATCGCCGGCGGGAGGAGCCGCATGAGCGCGAGTCCGAGCGTGCTCTTCCCTGCGCCTGATGCTCCCACCACGCCGACACTGCTGCCCGGCATGACGTCGAAGCTCACGCCGTCGAGCAGACGAAGCGCCGCGCTCGTCTCCACGCCGAGCGTACGCACCTGCAGCACGGGCGCGGTCATCGCCGGTCGTCCATGTCCACCGTGAATCGTTCGGCGATCAGGTTCGCGAGGAGCACCGTAGTCACGATCGCGAGCGTGGGGAAGAGCACGAGCCACCAGCGCCCCACGATGCGTCCCTCGGCCTCGAGGATGATGTTCCCCCACCTGGGATTCGGTGGGCCGACGCCGAGGCCGAGGAATGAGAGGCCCGCTTCGAGCGGCACGGCGGCCGCGAGCGCGACGGTGGCCGCCACGCCAACGGTGGGGAGGAGCGCGGGCAAGAGATGCACGCGCAGGAGCCGGAGCGACGGTACACCGAGAGCGCGCGCGCCGCGGATCGCGTCGCTGCCGAGCAATCGGTGCGTCTCATGCCGCACGAGGCGTGCCGTGGTCATCCACCCGGTTGCGCCGAGCACCAGTGCGAGCGTGAGTGGCGTGAGTTGTCCGACCGCCGCCACAGCGGTGAGCAAGAGCAGAAGGCGCGGCACGGCCATCACCGCGTCAGTGATGCGCATGAGGAGCGTGTCGACGAATCGACCGGCGATCGCGGCGGTGGTCCCCATCGCCGTTCCCAGCAGGACCGACACCAGCACGGCGATCGCGGCGATGCCGAGCGAGAGGCGCGCGCCGACGAGCATGCGGCTGAGCACATCGCGCGAGAGCGGATCGGTGCCGAACGGGTGTGCCCACGAGGGGGGCAGTGAGGCGAGCGCCACGGGATCGGGCGTTGCGAGTGGATCGTACGGTGCGAGGTAGGGTCCGACGATCGCCATGAACGCGAGTGCCGCGAATGCGAGCAGCGGTACAGTGCTCCGGGGTCTCATGACTGACGCCGGCGCGGGTCGGCCCACGAGACGGCGAGGTCGGCGAGGACCGTGCCGAGGACGACGAAGAGACTGCTCGCCAGCACCACGCCGCCGACGAGTGGGTAGTCACGACGGACGACCGCGTCGACGACCGCACGACCCATCCCTGGCCAGGCGAAGATCTTCTCGACGAGCACCGCGCCACTCACAAGCGCCGGAAAGAGAACGCCCGAGAGCGCGAGAACCGGCACGAGTGAGTTCCGCAACGCGTGGCGCAGGAGCACACGGAACTCCGGCACACCCTTCGCGCGGGCGGCGCGCACAAAGTCGGCGTTCACGACGGAGAGGATCGCGCGGCGCTGGTGCCTCGCCACGACGGCGCCGACCACGACCGCGAGCGTGAGTGCCGGCAGCGCGAGGTGATGCAGCACGTCGAGCACGCCGGCGATGCCTCGCGGCGCGAAGTCATCTTGCATCCCCGTCACCGGGAAGAGTCCCCACGCGAGGGCCGGCCCCATGACGAACAGCAGCGCGAGCACGAACTCCGGCACACTGAGGATCACCAGCGAGAGCCGACCCACGAACCGCGTGCCGCGCGTCTCACCGCGCCATCCCTGCCACGCACCGACCGCCACGCCGCCGAGCCCTCCGAGAAGCAGCGCCGTGCCCATCAGCAGCAATGTCGGTGGGACGGCTTCGACGAGCACGCGTGTCACCGACTGGCTCCGCGAGAACGAGTAGCCGAGTTCTCCGCGCGCGAGGTTGCGTACGAAGAGCACGTACTGCTCGCTGATCGGGCGGTCGAATCCGTAGATGCGGCGCATCCGATCTTGCATCTCGGCCGTGACATTCTGTTGCTCTATGGAGACCGCGAACGGATCACCGGGGGCGAGTCGGATGAGCGCGAAGCAGACGGTGACGACGAGCGCTACGACCGCTGCGCCCTGCGCCAGCCGCGAAAGGAGCGCGCGCATCACGTCGCGCGGCGGTCAGGGTGCGCCAGGAGCCGCGTCGCGCGGGAGTCGCTGCGCCGGATCGACCGACCAGTCGCCGAGCGTGAGCCACCAGGCGTCGGGACGCCAGGCCGGCACCACGAAGCGACGGTGCACGGCGGACACGTTGCGCAGCTCGAGGAGCCAGACCGCGGCGGCGTCGTCGATGATCTGCTGGTAGGCGCGGCGCAGTTGCGCCTTCGATTCCTTCGGGTCCATCGCGCCGAGGCCGGCTTCGACCGCGGCGTCGAACACCGCACTCTGGTAGTGCCAGGGGTTCTGCGTACCTCCGCCGGGGATCGCACTGCTGGCCCAGGATCCACGTACACCACTTGGGCTCGGTGTCGTTCGCGTACCACCCATCAGGGCGTCGAAGTTGCTCGACGTCTGGGCACTCAGGAAGACGGGGAAATCCATCCGCTCGATGGTCATTGCGATGCCGACCGCGCGCAGCTGCTCCTGGATGAGCACGGCGGCGCGCTCACGAGTACGACTCGTGGACGGGAGGATCACCGTGAACGCGAGCATGCGACCGCCGCGACGGCGGACTCCGTCGGCGGCGCGCTCGCGCCAACCGAGCGAATCGAGGAGCGCGTCAGCCGCGCCTCGATCGAACGGGATCTGGCGCAGCGTCGTGTCGGCGGTCGCCTGCGCGCGAACGAATGGTCCGAGGCTCGGCAGCGCGAGCGTGTCGAGGATCGCCTTCACGATGAGCTTGCGATCGATCGCGAGCGTGATCGCCCGACGCATGCCGACGTCGCCGAAAAGCGGGTGCGGCCGCGACGGGGTCCTGGGGTCTCGGAAGTTGAACGCCAAGAATGCGTAGTCGAAACTCGGCGAGTTGATGAGGCGCAGGTGCGGCTGCGCAGCCACGTCGACGAACTCAGCGGGCGGGAGCGGATCCCAGACGTCGATCTCGCCCGCCTTGAGGCGCGCGATCCCCGTCGCGACCTCGGGTGCGATGGCGAAGAGCACGCGATCAAGATGCGGACGGCCGCGATAGTGGTCCTCCACTGCGGCGAGTTCAATGCGGACGCCGCTCTCCCAGCGCACGAGCCTGAAGCGTCCACTGCCAACGGGAGCGCGTGCTGCCGCGCTAGTGCGGAGCCCTCCGCTGGGGATCGCGCCGTACACATGCGCCGGGAGCGGAACGATGAGCGTTGCGGAGTAGAACTGCTCGGGCGCGCGGCGCGCGAATCTGATCTCCACACGAAGGGAGTCCAGCGCTGAGACCGAGACGACGTCAGCTATGGACGCCACGAGCGACGAAACGTTGCCCGAGTCGCGGATCGTCGTGAGCCCGAACACCACATCGGCGGCTCGCACCGGCTTGCCGTCGTGCCACTGCGCGGCCGGGTCGAGTTCGAAGGTGATCGCGAGCGAATCGCCGCTCCAACGCCAGCTGCGGGCGAGCCGCGGTTCGAATCCAGCATCACCGACGGTGTTGAGTGCTGGGCCGATGTCAGCGAGCCGATCGAAGAGAAGTTCCGAGACGATCCGGCCCTGGACCCCGTCGACGAGCGGCGCGAGGAGCGCGTCGGCGTCGGCCGGCGTGCCGATCACGACCGTGCCGCCGTTCCGCGCGGCACTGGGGTCGCCGCCGCAGGAGGCGACGACGCAGAGGGCGAGAGACGACAGGAGACGGCGCATGGCGTGCGGGAGGCTGGGCGGAGAGCGATCGGTGCTGCCGCACCGTCGCACGGACGTCGTTCGCGATGCGCTGATAATGGCGCTTCGCCCGACGTCTCGCTACGCTCTCGGCGTCCGGACCGCTCAGCCAGAAGCGTATCTGATCCAGTAATCGTGTGGGAATGAGACGGCCGAGCGGGTCCCCGAGCGCGAGGCCTTCACCGGCACACACCGTCCGCTTGGGGAAGGTCGCTTCGCCTGAATCCCGTCAGATCTGACCTGATGTCGGACTCGGACTACTCCTCCGCTGAGCGCAATTCCTAAAGCCTGCCAAAGCCCAAGAGTGCGAGGACCACCCAGCTGATCGCGCTAGCGACCACCGCCACCAAAAGTCGGAGCGAGTTGCGGTCGTCGCGATCGCCGGGCGCGGCAGGAGAAAGAAGCACCTGAAGCAGTACGAAGAATCCGAAAGTGCTGGGCACCGATTGCACAATTGAGAAACTTCGCGATACCAACACCCACGCCGCGGTCAGAACCAGCGCCCCCACGTTCGCCGCGAGCACGCGCCGCCAGTAGGGATCGACACGATTCAGACCGACGGGTCCTCGCTCCGCACTATCGGGCGACGCCATAGCTGGTTCTCATCTGGTTATTGAAACGTTGAGATCGGCTTTGCACGTTGCCAGTCCAGCATGAGCGGCCTTCCGCCCAATACCCAAGCGGGGCATCTATACCAACTCGTACAGTACCTATAGAACCCCCAGACGTCGTCCCTCGGACGATACTTTGCGATGGGGGTGGGATGCCCGATCGCAGCGTCCACGATTCCCCACCAGGGCGCGTGCAACGCATCCCGAAGAGGTACGGAACGAGCGCGGCCCATGCGCCTCCGACCGGTGCCACCCAGCACCTACGACAGCCGCAGCGGCGCCGCGATCC
>JANOTB010000263.1:0-5444 GCA_031416115.1 Gemmatimonadota bacterium | reverse complement strand
GTACCGGCCTACGTTCGCGGGGATTGGTTGCGTGGGTTTTTGGGTGGGGGGGGGCCGCGTCGGCGCCCCGCCCTTCCTCGTTCCGGCGTCTTCGCGTGCCACTCGCGCCCTGTTCCGGCGCCCTCGCTTTCCTCGCGCGCGGTTCTAGCTTCCATCGTCGATCCTCACTCCTCCATCTGCCGCGCGCCTGCATGCCCCATATCTCCTTTCGCACCGCTGGTGAGTCGCATGGGCCGGCGCTCGTCGCGCTCATCGAAGGAGTGCCGGCGGGGCTGCCACTCGTGGCGGCCGACATCGATGCGGAGCTCGCGCGGCGGCAGCAGGGGTATGGCCGCGGCCGCCGCATGCAGATCGAAACCGACCGAGCGGAGTTCCTCACGGGTGTGCGCGCGGGCGAGACGCTCGGGTCGCCGCTTGCGATGCTGATCCGCAACCGGGACTGGGCCAACTGGGAGGCCATCATGGACCCCGCGCCGCGGCCCGAGGACGACACGCCAGAGGGTCGGAAGCGGCAGGTCACCCGTGTGCGGCCGGGCCATGCAGACCTCACCGGATTGATCAAGTTCGACCGCGACGATGCGCGCGACATCCTGGAGCGCGCGTCGGCGCGCGAGACGACGGCTCGCGTTGCCGCCGGGGCGGTCGCCAGGAGGCTCCTCGCGGAGTTCGGCGTGCGGGTGGGCTCTCACCTCGTTCACTTAGGCGGGATCGATGCAGCGGCCCCTGTAGCGCTCCCAGACGACCTCAACGCTGCCGCCGACGAGTCCCCGCTCCGCTGCCTCGATCCAGCGGCCGAAGCCGCGATGATCGCGCGGATCGACGAGGCCAAGAAGGCGGGGGACACCCTCGGCGGCATCTGCGAAGTCGTCGTGAGGGGGCTTCCCGTCGGCCTCGGTGCGCACGTGTCGTGGGACCGCAAACTGGACGGTCGGCTCGCGCAGGCGATCTGCTCGATCCCCGCCGTGAAGGGCGTCGAGATGGGGGTGGGCTTCGAGGCTGCACGCCTGCCGGGGTCGGCCGTTCACGATGCGATCGAGCCGGCGCCGGGCATGACGCGCACCGGGAACGTTCGTCGGCGCACCAATCGTGCCGGCGGCCTGGAGGGCGGGATGACCACCGGAGAGCCACTGGTGCTGCGCGTGGCGATGAAGCCGATCGCCACTCTCATGCGGCCGCTCGCTACGGTCGACACGCGCACGGGGGCTGCGGCCGACGCGGCGGCGGAGCGGAGCGACGTCACCGCGGTGCCGGCGATGGGTGTGATCGCCGAGGCGATGGTGGCACTGGTACTCGCCGATGCGTTCGCCGAGAAGTTCGGCGGGGACTCGCTTGGCGAGATGCGCCGCAATCATGACGCTTACCTCGCGCGCGTGGCCGAGCGCCTTGGTTGAGCGGCGGTCGCCGCGGCATCTCGTGCTGCTCGGCTTGCCGGGCGCGGGAAAGAGCACCGTGGGTCCGCTCGTGGCGCGCGCGCTGGGACGCGGGTTCGTGGATCTCGACCAAGAGATCGAACGGCGGGACGGGCGAAGCGTCGCGATGATCTTCGCGGCACTCGGAGAGGGCGCCTTCCGCGCGCTGGAGAGTGAGATGACGGCAGCGCTGCTTGCCAAAGGGAGACCTCCGATCGTCCTCGCGCCAGGAGGCGGATGGGTGGAGGACCCCGCGCATCGCGCGTTGCTCGGGTCAGTCGCGACGGGGGTATACCTGCGGGTGTCGCCGGCAGTCGCGGTCGCGCGGATGGGACCGACGACTGAGGCGCGGCCCCTGCTCGCGGGGGGTGATGCCGAACGGAAGCTCGTCGAAGTTCTGGCCCGGCGCGAAGCGATGTATGTGCTGTCTCAGCATACGGTTAGCGTCGATTCAATGACC
This sequence comes from Gemmatimonadota bacterium, assembly GCA_031416115.1. Taxonomy (GTDB): domain Bacteria; phylum Gemmatimonadota; class Gemmatimonadetes; order Gemmatimonadales; family Gemmatimonadaceae; genus Pseudogemmatithrix. The sequence goes on along the minus strand of JANOTB010000263.1, from coordinate 3,575 downwards.
CCAAGTGAGGTCGCCTCATCTATAGTAGCGCTTGCCTAGGGCGAATTCGCGGACTAGGATAGCCTCCCTTATGGCGACGACCAAGAAGACGACCAAGAAGCCGGCCGCGAAAAAGGCGGCGAAGGCGACGGCGAAGACCGTGGACAAGTCCACGGTCAAGACCGGAGACAAGACCGGAGACAAGACCGCGGCGAAGACCGCGGCAAAGACCGCGGCACAGAAGACCGTGGCGAAGAAGAGCGCCGGGACCCGGGCCAAAGCCGCGACCAAGCGCGCCGCCGCCGTGGAGCCCGAGCTGCCGCACGACGAGGAGGCTGCGCGCTCTGCGGCCGGCAAGATGCTCGTGATCGTCGAGTCGCCCGCCAAGGCGAAGACCATCGGCAAGTACCTCGGGTCCGCCTACGCCGTGAAGGCGACGGTGGGACACATCCGCGACCTCCCGGTGAAGAACATCGGGATCGACACCGAGCACGGGTTCGAGCCGCAGTACGTCACGATCCCCGGCAAGGAGAAGACGGTCGCCGAGCTCAAGAGCGCGGCCAAGACGGCGAAGGCCGTGTTCATCGCGACCGACCCTGACCGCGAGGGTGAAGCGATCGCGTGGCATGTGCAGCAGCAGATCAAGGGAAAGCTCGCGCCGCCGATCAAGCGCGCGCTGTTCTACGAGATCACCAAGGAAGCGGTCACCAAGGCGCTCGGCGAGGCGCGCGAGATCGACCAGGACAAGGTCGACGCGCAGCAGGCGCGGCGCGTGCTCGACCGGCTCGTGGGTTACAAGGCGAGTCCCGTGCTCTGGAAGACGGTCAAGAAGGGACTCTCGGCGGGGCGCGTGCAGACGGTGGCGCTGCGACTGCTCGTGGAGCGCGAGCGTGAGATCCGGGCGTTCCTACCGCGCGAGTACTGGACGATCGTGGCGCAGCTCGAGCACGAGGGGCAGGGGTTCACGGCGAAGCTCCATCACGTGGACGGTGTGAAGCCCGAGATCCCCGACGCCGCGTCGGCACACAAGATCGTCGGCGACCTGAAGGGACGGACGCATTTCGACGTCACCGATATCAAGCGCCGTGAGCGGCGCAAGAATCCGGAGGCGCCGTTCAAGACGAGCACGCTGCAGCAGGAAGCGGCGAAGAAGCTCGGCTTCGGCTCCAAGCGAACGATGCGCCTCGCGCAGAACCTCTACGAAGGCGTGCAGCTCTCGACGGCAGAAGGCGCCGTTGGACTCATCACGTACATGCGCACGGATCATATGCGCGTGGCGGAGTCGGCGGCCGCGGCCGCGCGCGAGTACCTGACGGAGTATCTGGCCAAGTCGAACCTGCCGGCCGAGTACCTGGCCAAGACGCCGCAGCTCTACCCCGGGACCAAGGACGACGCGGCGCAGGGCGCGCACGAGGGAATCCGTCCGACCGACCCGTCGCGCACGCCGGAGAGTGTGGCGCGGTACCTCTCGCCCGAGCAGCTCAAGCTCTACACGCTCATCTGGCAGCGCTTCATGGCGAGCCAGATGTCGCCGGCCGTGTTCGACACGACCACCGTCGACTTCGACCTCGGGCGGTATCTGTTCCGCGCGACCGGATCGGTCGTGAAGTTCAAGGGCTTCCTCGCGCTCTACCGCGAGACCCGTGAGGATGGCGACTCGAAGGCGCTCGAGGACGAGCAGGCGTTGCCGGCGATCGAGCCCGGTGAGCACGCACCCGTGCGGTCGATCGATCCGTTGCAACACTTCACCGAACCGCCGCCGCGCTACTCCGAAGCGTCGCTCGTGAAGGAGCTTGAAAAGCGCGGCATCGGGCGACCGTCGACGTATGCCAGCATCATCTCGACGCTCACCGAGCGGCACTACGCCGAGTTGCTGCAGCGGCGCTTCTTCCCCACGCCCCTCGGCGAGTCGGTCGAGAAGGTGATGGTGAAGCAGTTCCCGCGCGAGTTCGACGTGGGCTTCACCGCGGCGATGGAGCGGGAGCTCGACAAGGTCGAGGACGGCACGATGGCGTGGCGCGACGTGCTCGCCGAGTTCTGGGCGCCGTTCGAGGTCTCGATCGGTTCGGTCGACGCCGAAGCGTTGATCCGCGAGGCGCATGATCTCTCGGCGCTCGAGACGGAGCGATGCCCACTGGACGGTGGCAAGCTCGTGCCAAAGGGCGGGTTCTTCGGGCCGTTCGTCGCCTGTGAGAACCATCCCAAGAGCTGCACGTACACGCGTCCGCTCAAGGGCGAGCGTGTGCCGGCGGTGCTCACCGACTACATGTGCCCGCTCTGCGGCAAGCCGATGGTCGTGCGCCGCTCACGCTCGGGTGAGTTCCTCGGTTGCTCGACCTTCCCGAAGTGCCGCGGCACCAAGTCGATGCCGACCGGCGTGAAGTGCCCCAAGGACGGCGGTGACATCGCGGCGCGCCGTTCCAAGAAGCGCGGCAAGGCGTTCTATGGCTGCGAGAACTATCCCAACTGCGACTTCGTCTGCTGGGATAAACCGATGTTGGAGCAGTGCCCGGACTGCGGGAACATCGGCGCCGAGGCCAAGAGCACCAAGACGCGCGGGCATTTCCGTCGCTGCCTCAAGTGTCAGAACGAGTGGGACGTCGCGGCACCGGAGGGCGCGGACGCCGAGGCAGCGACGACGTGAGCGCCGACGGAACGATCCACGTCGTCGGGGGCGGCCTCGCAGGGAGCGAGGCCGCCTTTCAGTTGGCGGAGCGCGGACACCGCGTGGTGCTGCATGAGATGCGGCCGGAGCGGCGTACCGCGGCACATCAGACGGACCGGCTCGCGGAGCTCGTCTGCTCCAACACGTTCAAGAGCACCGAGGTCACCAACGCGCACGGCCTGCTCAAGGCCGAGATGCGCGCACTGGGCTGCATGATCCTGGAGGGGGCCGACGCGGCGCGCGTGCCCGCGGGATCGGCGCTCGCGGTCGACCGCGATCTGTTCAGTGCCTGGGTGCACGAGCGGGTGCACGGGCACCAGAATATCACGGTCGCGCGCGGCGAGGTGAGCACGCTCCCATCACCGGGGATCGTCGCGACCGGGCCGCTCACGAGCGATGCACTCGCCGAGGCGATCCGGGCGCGTTTGGGTGTGGCGTCGCTCGCGTTCTACGACGCGATCGCACCGATCCTCTCGATCGAGTCGATCGACGAGTCGATCGTCTTCCGTCAGGCACGCTGGGACAAGGAGACCATGGAGGGTGGCGCCGAGGATGGTGGTGCGTACCTCAACTGCCCCATGGACAAGGCCGAGTATGACGCGTTCATCGACGCGCTCACGACGGCCGACCAGTTCACCGCGCATGAGTTCGACGCGGTGCCGTATTTCGAAGGATGCATGCCGGCCGAGGAGATGGCGCGCCGGGGGCGCGAGTCGCTGCGGTTCGGGCCGATGAAGCCGATCGGGCTGACCGATCCGCGGACCGGGCGGCGACCGTGGGCGGTGGTGCAGCTGCGCCGTGAAGACAAGGCGGGGCGCATGTGGAACCTCGTGGGCTTCCAGACGCGGCTCCGGATGCCGGAGCAGGCGCGCGTCTTTCGCTTGATCCCGGGGCTCGCCGATGCCGAGTTCCTGCGGTTCGGGAGCATTCA
>JANOTB010000262.1:0-11806 GCA_031416115.1 Gemmatimonadota bacterium | reverse complement strand
CCGAAGAGCGCGGTGAGCAGGAAGATCCCGATCAACGCGCTCACGAACAGCAACATCAACAGCAACGTGTCGGTCGGGAGGAAGGTCGTCCCGAAGAATGTGAACTGACGGTGGGGCAGGTCGAGCAGCATCCACGGCTTGCCGTTCATCCGCAGGTGCGGGATCGCCAGGAAGAGCGCGATCAAGCCATACGCCACCCACCGCCGGCGGATCAGCCACTTGCCCGCACTGGGCTTGGGGCGGATCCAACGGCGCGAGCCGTCCTCGTTCAGCGTCGCGAGGACGCGGCCGGATGCGGTAGCAGGAGCGGTCACCTCTGGCCTACTTCGCCGGAGCGGGAGCGGAGGTTACGGTGTCCAAGATGCCCTCGGGCGCCTTGGGCGTCGCTGGCTTGCTTCCCTGCAACGAGATCACGTAGGCGACCACCTGATCGAGTTCTTCGGGCTTGAGCAAACGCTCCCACCCCGGCATGCCCTTGGCGAGCACACCCACCACGACCGTGTAGTGGATCGCACTGGGCGCGCCGCCATGGATCCACGCATCGTCCGTGAGGTTGGGCCCGATCACTCCGCCGCCGTCGGCTCCATGACAGGCCACGCAGTTCTTCGTGAAGACCTCCCGTCCTTCTTCCAATGCCTCGCGGTCCTTCGAGAGCGCCAGCAATGCCTCACTCGATATGGTCGGTGGGGCCGCCGGCTGTTCCGCCTTGTACGCCGCGACCTCGGCATCGTACTCCGCCACGTTCCCGCCATTCTCACCCAGACGACCGGGGAGCACATAGTAGAGCGGCACGAAGACGATCGTGGCGTAGAAGATCCAGAGCCACCACCGCGGCAGCGGATTGTCGTACTCCTTGATGCCGTCGTACTCGTGGTCGAGCAGGCGGTCCTCGTCGTTGTTGGCCACGGTCACTCCCGGGCCCGCGCGGCGGGCCCTGGTTCATCGTCAGTGAATGGGATCCGCGCGTCCGCGTCATAGCGAGCCGTCGATCCCGGGGCGAAGGTCCTCACCACGATCGCGAGGAACGCGATCACGAAGAGCAGGAGCGCGACTATGGCATACATGGAGAGGCCGGACGCGCTCATCACATCAGCGAGCTTCACGGGGTCCCCCCTGCGGCCGCGACCGGCGCCGACTTGATGTCCTTGCCCAATCGTTGCAGGTACGCGATCAGCGCGACCACCTCGCGGTCGCCGAGTCCGGCCGGACCGCCGGACGCCTCGATCCCCGCTGCGATCGCCGAGGCCTGCTCACGCGCGAGCGCCGGCGCACGAGTCACCGCGTCACCGTAGGGCACGCCGAGCATGACCATCGCGTCAATGCGCGCCTGGATGCCGTCAAAGTCGAGCGCACGCTTCTGCAAGTGTGCGTACGCCGGCATGATCGAGTTCTGCACGACCGCCGTCGGCTCCTGGAAGTGCCGCACATGCCAGAGGTCCGGATACTTGCCGCCCACGCGCGCCAAGTCTGGCCCGATCCGGCGCGAGCCCCACAGGAACGGATGGTCGTACACGAACTCGCCCGGCTTGCTGTACTCGCCCCACCGCTCGGTCTCGTGGCGCAACGGCCGCACCATCTGCGAATGGCAGTTGAAGCACCCTTCCTTGATGTACAGGTCGCGCCCCGCGAGCTCGAGCGGCGTGTACGGCTTCACGCTCGCGATCGTCGGCACGTTCGAGCGGATCAGGAACGTCGGGATGATCTCCGCGAGCGACGCGACCACCACGGCGAGCACCACCATCACCGTGAAGATCAACGGCATCCGCTCCCAGTTGCGGTGCCAACGCACCCCCGTGAACCGGGCCCACACACCCGTGCCCGCCGGCACCGGATGCGGATCCACATACACCTTCGCCAGCGGCGGCGCCGAGATCACCGGCACGTCGTATGTCGCCGGCCTCGCCGCCCAGGTCTTGAAGATGTTGTAGCCGAACAACAGCATGCCGATGATGTACAGCGTGCCGCCTGCGACGCGCACCCAATACATCGGCATGAGCTGCATCACGGTCTCGACGAAGTCGGGATACGCCAGCCGCCCCGTCTCGTCGAACGCGCGCCACATCAACCCCTGCGTGATGCCGGCCGAATAGATCGCCGCCACATACAGCAGGATCCCGAAGGTCGAGATCCAGAAGTGGTATTCGGCCAACTTCTTGGAATAGAGCGGCGCCTGAAAGAGCCGCGGCGCCAACCAATAGATCATGCCGAACGTGAGCAGGCCGTTCCAGCCGAGCGCGCCCGTGTGCACATGCGCGATGATCCAGTCGGTGTAGTGCGCCAGCGAGTTCACGCTCTTGATCGAGAGCATCGGGCCCTCGAACGTGCTCATGCCATACGCCGTGATCGCGACGACGAAGAACTTCAACACCGGCTCCTCGGCCACCTTGTGCCAGGCGCCGCGCAGCGTGAGCAGGCCATTGATCATGCCGCCCCAGCTCGGCATCCAGAGCATCACCGAGAAGAGCATGCCGAGCGTGCTCGCCCAGTCGGGGAGCGCCGTGTAATGCAGGTGATGCGGTCCGGCCCAGATGTAGAGAAAGACGATCGTCCAGAAGTGCAGGATCGAGAGCTTGTACGAGAACACCGGCCGGTCGGCGGCCTTCGGCAGGAAGTAGTACATGAGGCCGAGGAACGGCGTCGTGAGGAAGAACGCGACCGCGTTGTGCCCGTACCACCACTGCATGAAGGCGTCCTGCACTCCCGCGTAGATCGAATAACTCTTGAGCGGTCCCGCCGGAACGCTGAGGTTGTTGAAGATGTGCAGCACCGCGACCGTCACGATCGACGCGATGTAGAACCAGATCGCGACGTAGATGTGCCGCTCGCGTCGCTTGGCCAACGTGCCGAAGAAGTTGATCGCGAACGCCACCCAGACCACCGCGATCGCGATGTCGATCGGCCATTCGAGCTCGGCGTACTCCTTCGCCTGGGTGAAGCCGAGCGGGAGCGTGATCGCCGCCGCGACGATGATCGCCTGCCAGCCCCAGAAGTGGAAACTGCTCAGGCCGTCGGAGAACATCCGCGTCTTGAGCAGTCGCTGGCTGGAGTAGTAGATGCCGGTGAAGATCGCGTTGCCGGCGAACGCGAAGATCACCGCATTCGTGTGCAACGGCCTCAGCCGGCCGAACGAGAGCCATTCGAGTCCGAGGTTGAAGGCGGGATTCGCCAGCTCGAGCGCGATCCAGAGACCGACGAGCATTCCCACCAGGCCCCAGATGAAGGTCGCCCAGAGGAACTTCCGTACGATGGCGTCATCGTACGAGAACGTGTCGACGTGAGTACTCATGCCCTTCTCCGGCGGGATGGGGGTAGCGGGCGCCACCCGGTGGGGGTGGACCGGTTCGGCGGCTTGGGCCGCCCGTCATGATGGGCGTTCCCCTGCCTCGCATCAGTCGGGGCGTACGTGGAAACTCCGTCAGCGAAGTTCCTTCACGGCGGTGGTGGAATCCTTTACGTTCCGTAATTTTTTCGTAATGTCATTACTTATGCATTTGTATCTCAATCAGCTATGAACACACAGTTCTTGACATTTGGAAGAATGAGTCCATCTTGAGGCCGTCCCCTCAAAACCCCATGACTTCCGCAGCGGCCCGTTCGATCCCGGCATCACTCGCGCCGATTGTCGAGGCGCTTGAGCTTGAGCGTCCGCCGCTGGTCACGGCGGTGGAACTGGCCAAGCTGGCCGCCTCGGCCGGGCTACGCACGCCGACGCGCGTGATCGCGCATCGATTGGTTGGGCTCGGCTGGTTGCTCCCGACCTCTGCGCGGAGTGTCTGGGAGTTTGCCCCTGCTGAGCGAGCCGGTGCGTACTCGGACGGGGACCCGGCGAACACCGTCCGCGCCGTCCGCGCCGCAGCTCCTTCGCTCGCCGTGGCGGTCGCACTCGGCAGCGCCCTCTACCTGCGTGGCCTCGCCGATCGTGGCCCGGACCAGCTCGAGGTGGCCCTTCCGCTTGGACAGGTGCCACCGCGCGGGTTGGCTACCTGTCGGATCACGCGATTCGGCGCTCAGCTTCCGACCGACGACGTGAGAGGGGTCCCCGTGCACCGGCTGGAGAGCGTACTGGTCCACGCGGCACACCGTCCTCGGGATGTCCGAAGCTGGGACGCACTTCTCGAAGTCGTGGGGGCCAGTGCTGCGTCAGTCGATGCCGCAGCTCTCCGACTGGAGCTCTCTGGGCGACCGCGTGCCACAGCCGTCCGCCTCGCGTACCTGCTGAGCGGCGTGGCCCCTGTCCTCGCGAAGGCCATCATGCCCTCCGGCACCCAACGTGTGTGGTTCGGGCCTCGTCGGCGCGTCCGGCGCTATGACCCAGCGCGCGGGATCGCGGACACGCTGCTGCCCATGTCGCCGACCGAACTGCGTGCGCGATGAGCACGATCGGCGATCAGCACCGACTGACGGTCGGGTACGTGCACCGGCACCGCCCGCCCCAGGCGAACGTCGGCATCGGGGTCATTCTCCTGGACATCGCGCAGGACTTTCTACTCGCGCATCTCAAGGCAGAAGGTCTCTTTCGCGACCTGGTGGCGTTCAAGGGCGGGACCGCGCTCCGTAAGCTGTTCGCTGGGCACACCGGTCGGTTCTCGACTGACCTGGACTTTGCGATTCGTGCCATGGACGATGATCGCGAGACGGCCGCGCGCCTGATTGCCGAAGCGGCCGCAGGAGAACTCGGTCCATTCCGCTACACGCCGTACTTGCGGCGCGGCCGCTGGGAGATCCAGGTGGCGACACCGCTCGGCGATGTCCCGTTCTCCATGAAACTCGACGTTGGACCACCCTGCTGGCTGACGCCGCACGAACGCCCCGCCGTGGAGATGGAAGTGCACAGGGTCTACGGGTTCCCAATGCCGGCGCTCCCGTGCATGGCACTCGACGAAGTGCTCGCGGAGAAGATCGCACGGCTCGCACGGAAGAGTACGGCCCGCGACGCTTATGACCTCGTGTGGTGCGCCGAAACGTCGCCGCACTCTCAATTCGATCGCGCGCTCGTGCGCCGACTTGCAACGCTCAAGGTGTGGAGCGACATACATGGCCTGACACCCACTTGGCCCAAGGCGCTGAACGCCGGAGTGCTGGATCATGTCCGTTGGCTCGACCCGCGCCCGGCAGACCAGTGGGATGATGAACAGATAGGACGACTGACGCAGCCACCGCCGACATTGGCCGACCTGGACGCGAAACTTCGATCGCACTACGCGTTCATCGGCAACGCGACACCGAAAGAGCGACGCTGGGGACAGGGCGAGTCACGTGATCGCGGAGAAGTGCTGCGAGCGGTTGCCGCACTGCCGAACCTTGCGCTCCCCCCGTCCTACCTGCTCTGACGTGCGCGCCGGGAGTCGGCCGCAGGCATCCCCAGCCCCGACCGCGTTACATTCCCAGTTGTCCAACAGGACGGGTCGACCGCGCAACCGCGGCCGACCCGTTCGCGCTTCACCCTCGCCCCCGCGCCAATGTCCGCTGCCCCGCTTCCCACCCGCGACGCTGCCCTCGCGCTCATGGAGTCCTGGACCCCGAGCGAGTCCCTCCGCAAGCACATGCTCGCGGTCGAGGCCGCCATGCGTGCCTACGCCCGCCACTACGGCGAGGACGAGCACCGTTGGGCCCTCACCGGACTCCTGCACGACTTCGACTACGAGCGCTTCCCCAACGCCGCACAGGCCGCCGACGCCGAGCACCCGAGCGAGGGCGTTCGCCACCTGCGCACGCTCGGCTACCCCGACGACATCTGCACCGCGATCCTCGGCCACGCGCTCTACTCCGGCGTGCCGCGTGAGAGTCGCATGGCCAAGGTGCTGTTCGCCGTCGATGAACTCTGCGGACTCATCACGGCGGCGGCGCTGGTCCGGCCGTCGCGCAGCGTCATGGACCTCGAGGCCTCGTCGGTCAAGAAGAAGCTGAAGGACAAAGGCTTCGCACGCGGTGTCTCGCGCGAGGACGTCGTTAACGGAGCGACCGAGCTCGGAGTCGAACTCGACGCGCACATCGCCTTCGTCATCGAAGCGATGCGCCTGAGCGCGCCCGCGCTCGGGCTCGCCGGTCCCTCCCCCTCCTGACCAGCCTTCCAGCACCCAACGATTCCCAACGCCCAACGCCGATCCCGCGTATGGGAGGACGTGACCAGTGAGCACCTGCAGTGACCGCGATCGCCCGGCCTTGGGCGAGTGTGCACCGGCCGCTCGTGACTGAGCGGCCGGCGGACGAGCGCGGCCTCGTCGTCGCCGCACAGCGCGGCACGCGCGAGGCGTTCTCGGAACTCGTGCGTCGGCATCAGCGGCGTGCGTACGTGGTCGCACGGTCGATCGTGATGAATCACGAGGACGCCGAGGACGCGGTGCAGGAAGCGTTCTTGCACGCGTTCAAGGCGATCGACCGGTTCCTCCCCGACCAGGCGTTCGGCGCGTGGCTGCACCGGATCGTCGCCAATGCCGCACTCGACGTCACGCGCCGCCGCAAGGTGCGCGACGCCGACGAACTCCCCGAGACGATCGCGTCGCCGTTCCGGGATCCCGCCGAATCCAGCGAACTGCGGACCCGGCTCAGAGAGGCCTTGGAGACGCTCCCCGCGCGGCAGCGCTCGGTGATCGTGCTCCATGACGTGGAAGGATTCAAACATTCGGAGATCGGCAAGATGCTCGACATCCCGGAAGGGACGGCGCGCTCCGATCTCCATTACGCCAGAGCGCAACTACGCCGGATCCTCGGTGACGTACGGAGCGGACTATGACCGATCACACGAACGGCCCGACACTCGTCAGGGATGACGCCCTCACCAACGAACTGCGCGCGATCGTCGCACCGCCGAGCGACCCGGGCTACTGGGACGCGCTCGAGGTGCGCATCATGGCGCGCATCGAACGCGGACAGGAGGACGGGCGCTGGTGGGCCCTCTCCGAGCGCGCGTATCGCGTTGGCATGATCGCCGCCGGACTCATCCTCATCGTCGCCGGGTCGGTCTATCTCCGCTCGCGCGCCGTCGAGACACGGATGGCGTACGAGAGCGTGATCGAGACCCCGGGCATGGACCAACCCGTGTTCGCCCGCCGGAACGCGCTCGACGAGCGCCCAGCGACCATGCGCGCCGCGACCGGCCACCGATGAGCGCAGCAATGATACGAACCAAAGGGATGGCACTGGCGTTCTACCTGCTGGCGATCGGCGCCGGCGCGGCCATCGGCGTCACCGTCGACCGATGGGTGCTCCGCGAGCGGCTGGTGAACGACTGGGCCAACCCGCGCGCCATGCGCGTCAAGCTCGCCAACGATCTCAAGCTCGACGCGACTCAGCGCGTCAAACTCGACTCGATCCTTGACACACGCAACCGGCGGTTCGACGAGCTCATGGCGCCCACGCGGCCGCTGCTCGACTCCGTCACCGTGAACGCCCGCAAGCAGATCCGCGATCTGCTCACGCCCGAGCAGCAGACCGTCTACGACCAGATGCAGCGCGAGCGCGAGGAGGCTCGCCGCAAGGAGAGGACACAGTGAAGGTGCTGGAGAAGGTGAAGGTGAAGGTGATGGTGAAGGTGAAGGAGATGGTGAAGTTGATGACGCAGGCGTTGGTCATCCTCGCAGTCCCCGCAGCGCTCCTCGCGCAGGACGCCGCACGCCCGATCACGCTCGACGAGGCCGTTCGCCTCGCCCGCCAGAACGCGCCCGCCGCCGTGCAGGCGCGCAATCAGGTGCGCTCCACGGCCGCGGTCGTCCGGACGCGCTACGGTGCGTTCCTCCCCACACTCTCGTTCGGTGGGGGCGCACAGCAGCAGAACGGGACGCGCTACCTCGTGGACCTCGACACGATCCTGCCCAACGACGCGCCCTGGCGCGCCAACCACAGCCTCAGCTCCAACCTCGACCTCTTCTCCGGTGGTCGGCGGTACTTCGACCTCCTGACCGCGCGCGCCAACGTCGACGCCGCCGAAGCGAACGAGATCTCGCAGAACTTCGCCGTCGCCCGCGACGTCAAGCAGCAGTACTTCGCCGTCCTCGCGGCCCGTGAGCAGCAGACCGCGGCGCGCGTGCAGTTGGAGCAGGCCCAGCAGCAGCTGCGTGCCGCCGTGGCGCGCGTCGCCGCGGGAGCCGCCACGCGCTCCGACTCGCTTCGCTCGATCATCCAGGTCGGCAACGCCCGCCTCGCCTCCCTCACCGCCGACAACGCGCTCGCATCCGCCAACGCCAGCCTCTCGCGGCTCGTCGGATCGATCGCCGTCGTCACCGCAGTCGAGAGCGACACGGCGACCGTCGCCACGATCACCGTCACCGAAAGCGAACTCTTCGGCCTCATCGAACGCGGCCCCACGGTGCAGCAGTCGCAGAGCCAACTCGCCTCGGCCAAGCAGGCCAAGCGCTCGGCACTCTCGCCGTATCTGCCAACGCTCTCGCTCAGCCTCTCCGAAGGCTTCGCCTCGTCCGAGAGCGGCTTCGGCTTTCTCGGCGACCGCCGCAACAAGAATCTCGCGACGAGCGTCCGCCTCAGCTTCCCGCTCTTCAGCGGGCTCGGCCGCGAACAGCAGGTCGTCAACGCGCGCATCGCCGAGGACAACGCCGAGGCACAGCTGCGTGACGCGCGCCTCAGTGCACGCCAACAGTTGATCCAGCAGCTCGGCAACTTCCGCACCGCCGAGGCCCGCGTCGAAATTCAACGGCAGTCGGTCACCGCTGGCGAGGAGGACCTCCGCGTCCAGACCGAGCGCTACAACCTCGGCGCCGGCACGTTGCTCGACCTCATCACCTCGCAGTCCACGCTCATCACGGCCCGGCAGGCCCTCATTCAGGCGCGCCTCGACGCCCGCACCGCCAAGGCACAGATCGAAGCCCTTGTCGGTCGCGACCTCTGACATTCGCCCGCCGCCGACGTCCAACTCGCAGTTCTGACCGCAAGCACCCCACCGGAGTTCCTGCCGTGATCCGCCAGTCCATCACGCTCCTCGTCGTCGCCGGCCTCGCCATTGGCTGTGCCGGCAAGAAGGAGCAGACGCTCACCATCCGCACCTCGCCCGTCGAGCGCCGCACGATCATCGTGCAGGCCGAGGCCACCGGCGTGATCGAACCGATCAACGTCGTCGAGGTCAAGTCGCGCTCCTCCGGTCAGGTGACCGAGATGCCCGTTGAGACCGGCACCCTCGTGCGCCCGGGCGACCTCATCGTCCAGCTCGACACACGCGACGTGCAGAACGGGTTCAACCAGTCGCGCGCCGATCTCGACGCCGCGGAGAAGAAGCTCCAGGTCTCCGAGATCCAGAAGAAGCGTTCCGACGACCTCTTCGCCGCCAAGATCATCACCGCGCAGGAGAACGAGACCGCACAGCTCGACTACGCCAACGCCGCCTCGGCGATCGTCCGCGCGCGCGCCTCGCTCGACCTCGCGCAGCAGCGGCTCGACGACGCCCGCGTGACCGCGCCCGTCATGGGCACGATCATCGAGAAGCCTGTTTCGCTCGGCCAGGTCATTCAGTCGGGCACGAGCACGGCCGGTGGCGGTACGACCATCGTCAAGATGGCCGACCTCACCAAGGTCCGCGCCCGCGCGCTCGTGAACGAGACCGACATCGGCCAGGTGCGCCCGGGCTTCGAAGCGACGGTCACTGTCGACGCATTCCCCGACCGCCAGTTCCGCGGCACGGTCGAGAAGATCGAACCGCAGGCCGTCGTGCAGCAGAACGTCACCATGTTCCCCGTGCTCGTCTCGCTCGACAATCGCGAAGGCCTTCTCATGCCCGGCATGAACGGTGAGGTCGCGATTGTCGCCGAGCGCCGCGAGAACGTGCTCGCGATCCCGAACGAGTCGATCCGCTCGGTGCGAGAGGCGGCGCAGGCGGCCGCGCTCCTCGGGCTCGACGGTGACAGTGTGCAGGCTCAGATCCGTGCCTCCATGGGCGGCGGTATGGGCGGCGGCCGTGCGCGGCAGGTCCCGGTCTCCACGCCGGGGTTCGTCGACTTGCAGCAGGGCGGCTTCGGTGGACAGCTCCCTGATGTGACCGATGCGCAATGCAAAGCGATCACCGCGGCACGCACGGCAAAGCCGGCGGCGGCCAAAAAGGTCGACGACCTCTCGGCGAAGATGCGCGACCCGAACGCCGACCGTCAGACGCTCATGACCGATCTTCGAACTGCTTACACCGAGCTCGGCGTCGACATGCAGGTCATGCGTGCCTGCCGTGCGCGTGAAGGGAACGGTGCGGCGCCCGCGGGTGCAGGAGCGGTGGCGAGCCGCACACAGAGCGCCGCCAGGAACAACAGCGGTGCATCCCGCACCGCGGCGCGCTCCGGACTCGTCTTCGTCCAAAAGGCCGACGGTGGCTGGGAGCCGCGCGTCGTCCGCCTCGGCACCTCCGACTACGACTTCACCGAAGTCCTCAGCGGCCTCGAGGAAGGCGAGCAGGTCGCGCTCCTCTCGGCGGCGGCGCTTCAGGCGCAGCGCCAGCAGAACAACGACCGCTTCAAGGCGATGACCGGCGGCGCGAGCCCGCTCGGTGGCGCGACGCCGGGCGCGGGCGGCGGACGCCCGCCGGGACGCTAGCATGGACTTCGCCGAGACCATTCGCGTCGCTATCGGAGCGCTCCGCGCGAACAAGATGCGGTCGCTGCTCACGATGCTCGGCATCGTGATCGGCGTCTCCGCGGTGATCGCAGTGGTCGCCCTCGGCCGCGGCGCCCAGCAAGCGGTCAACGACCGCATCTCCTCGCTGGGCACGACACTCCTCACCGTGTCGCCGGGACAGGCGCGCATGGGTGGCGTCTTCTCGTTCGACAACCGATCGCGCCTCCTCCTCGAGGATGCCGATGCGTTGGTGGCACGCGGGACCGAGTTCGGCGGCGTGCAGCCCGAGATCTCGAGCAACCTGCAGGTGCAGTTCCTCAACAAGAACACCGGCACGCAGATCGTCGGCACCACCGCCAACTATCCCGAGGTGCGCCGGTACGAGATCGAGACGGGGCGCTTCTTCACCAACGCCGAGGACCTTGGGCGCCAGCGCCTCGCCGTGGTCGGCCCGACCGTCGTCACCAACCTCGGCCTGCAGAGTGGCAACGCGCTGGTCGGCGAGAACATCCGCATTCGCGGCATCCAGTTCACCGTCATCGGCGTCTACAAGTCCAAGGGGCAGGCGAGTCCGTTCAACAACCCCGACGACCAGGTCCTGATCCCCATCCAGACGGCGCGCTTCCGGGTGATGGGCAACAATCGCCTTCGCTCGATCTCCGTGCTCGCGCTGAGCGAGGAGAATATCCCCGACGCGATGGCCGACATCCAGAAGATCCTGCGGCGCGAGCACAAGCTGCGTCAGGTCAAGCCGGACGATTTCCAGATCCGCAACCAGGCCGACTTCCTCAACACACTCGGCGAGACCACGCAGGTCTTCTCCATGCTGCTCGCCGGCATCGCCGCGGTCTCGCTGCTCGTCGGCGGCATCGGCATCATGAACATCATGCTCGTCTCGGTCACCGAGCGCACGCGCGAGATCGGCATTCGCAAGGCACTCGGCGCGACCAAGCTCAACATCCTCTTCCAGTTCCTGATCGAGGCCGTGGTGCTCTGTCTCGTCGGTGGCGCGATCGGCATCGCGTTCGGCGCTGGCGGGGCACTGCTCTTCACCAAGTTCCAGGGCTGGACCACGCAGGTCGACGCGTCATCGGTCGGTCTTGCCTTCGGCTTCTCGGCGGTGGTGGGTGTCGTGTTCGGTGTGTATCCGGCACGGCGCGCAGCCGGGCTCGACCCGATCGTGGCACTGCGGTACGAGTAGGCATCGGCCGAGCGAGCGCAAGTTGTTGCAGGTCAATGTCTTGTAGGACGAGGCGGCCAC
>JANOTB010000261.1:0-1920 GCA_031416115.1 Gemmatimonadota bacterium | reverse complement strand
GAGTCGCTGCGCGCCTCGGCGGGGAGAGTGGTGGAGGGAGCGTTCTGGGCGGAGGATCCGAACAGCACGCGGCTCTTCTTCACGTCGACGGCGCGACCGCTCAAGAAGGGCGACGGCTATGTCTCGAGCTTCATGCTCTTTTTGCCGCTCGTCGCCTACGGAGTGACGGACCGGCTCACGATCGCCGGTGGCACGCCGATCCTGCCGATGGCGTTCGGGCGCATGTGGTACTTCGCGCCCAAGTACACGGTCTCGAAGCGCGAGCGATCGGGCTTCGCCGTCGGAGCACTCGGTTTCGTGTTACCCGAGGACTTCGCCGACAACGGATCGGTGGGCATCATGTACGGTGCCGGCACCTGGGGTAGCCGCGACCGCGCGATCACGGCCGGCGCCGGGTGGGGCTACGTCTGGGCGAGCGGGACGTCGGGTGTCTCGAACGATCCGGTGATCATGCTCGGGGGTGAGACCCGCGTGAGCCGCCGCGTGAAGCTCATCACGGAGAACTGGATGTTCACGAGCGGTCAGACCGAGGGGTTCGTGAGTGGCGGCGTGCGCTTCATCGGTGACCGGCTCTCGGCGGACTTGGGCGTGGGCGGATTCACGGGGACGGACGGTGGGTGCTGTTTCCCGCTCGTGAACTTCGTGTACAACTTCGGGCGGCGGTGAAGGGCAGGTGGGAGGTGGGAGGTGGGAGAGCTGCGCCCGCTTCGGCACGACTCGCACCCAATCACAACACCCTCCTCCTGCACTCTACTCCCCGCAGCGCTACGGCTTCTTGCGCGTCCCCTTGAACATCGCGCCGCCCATGCCGCCGAAGTCGACCGTGCCCTCGAGGCGGTCGGCATCGACGATCTTGCCGGCGTACGTCATCACGACCGTGGACTCGCCGCTGGTGCCGAGTGCGAAGTGGACGGAGTCGCCCTTCACGGCGCCGGTGATCGTGCGCACGCCCATCATGCGCGACTCGTAGGTGCCGGTGAGCTTGTCGCCCTCCTGCTTGAGACGCACGGTTGGCGTGCCGGTGCCGTTCTCGGTGATGACTTCGAAGTCCCAGGTGCCGGTGAGGTCGTGCAGCGCGACCGCAGCGAGGGCGATGGAGGAAATGCAGGCGAGCGCGACGAGCGCGGTCGCGGCAGAGCGGAGGGAACGGATGCGGATCATTCGAGGACTCCTTGAAAGGAACGGGGGCGCGCCTAGGTCGGACGCGCCCCCTAGCATACCCCGAAAACTAACGCACTACGGCAGCGTGATCGCGAGACCAGACGGCTTGAGTGTGTTGTTCACGCCGCTCACGCGCGCGAGCAACGCGTCGGCCTGTTCGATCGCCTGGTCGAGCGCCTTGGTCGCGTCGGCGGCCTGACGAACGCTGGCCGCGCTGGGTGCTTCCCAGACGCCGAGGAGCAAGCCCTTGATCTGGCCGACGCGGCCGAGTGCGCTGTTGGGTCCGGCAGCGGCACCGCCCGCACCACCTTGGCCGCCCGCGGCGCTTGGAGCAGCGGCACCCGGAACGCGACCAAGCTGTACGCCGAACTTGGCGCGCACGTCATTGAACGTGGTCTTGAACGCGGCGTACGCGGCCTTCATCTCCGGTGTGACGTTCGCGGAGGAGTCGATCTTGGAGTCGACGATCGCGACCTGTGCCGCGAGTGCGGTGAGGCGGGTCGCGGTGTTCTGGCCGCGTTGCTGCGCTGCATGCAGATCGTTGACGAGTTTGTCATATGCCACGCGTGGTTTGCCCGAGAAGTGCTTCTCGACCTCGGGGTCCATGACGATGCGCATCGGCTTGGTGTCGACGACGTTGCCGTCGGCGACGAGTGAGACCGTGTAGTCGCCGGGCGTCGCGTAGGGGCCGGCGTTGCTGCCGCCACCGAATCCGCTGCCACCGCCCGGACCGCCGCCACCGCCCGGACCGCCCGCGCC
>JANOTB010000260.1:0-5338 GCA_031416115.1 Gemmatimonadota bacterium | reverse complement strand
CAGCGACCTCGCCCTCCGCGGCCGGCGGGTGATCCTCGCCGGCACCGACACCGATTTTCGCGGGGAGCCGTTCGGCCCCATGCCACAACTCATGTGCGTCGCCGAAGTGGTCGACAAACTTCACGCGATCTGCGTGCTCTGTGGCGCGCCGGCGAGCCGGAATCAGAGGCTGATCGACGGCAAGCCTGCGGCGTACGATTCACCCACCGTGATGGTCGGTGGGGCCGAGGCGTACGAGGCGCGGTGTCGGGCGTGCCATGCGGTGGCGCCTGGTGACTCTGGGCAGCTCAGGCTCGACTCGGGCGGCTGAGCGGGCACTGCGCTGTGTGCGTCGCGTGAACTGCGACTGCATTCACCACAGGGGCACAGGGGACACAGGGGGGCTTCGGAGCGCCGCACTCAGCGCCGGAGCCCCATTGGCAATTTCTTTTTGCGTCACTGCTAGAGCTACGTCGGGGCACGAGAGTCCCTGTGTTCCCTGTGTCCCTGTGGTGAATGCGGTGGCCCTTCCTCAGCGCCGCAACAGCACCTCTTCGAAGTACGCGAGCGCCCGAGCATCGCGCGTCTGCCCCAGCCAGAAGATCGCACTCCGCCGCAACTCAGGATCGCGATGCCCGCGCGCGATCCTCAGCAACGCCGGCACGGCTTCATCCATGGGCCGCTGCGAAAGTGAGAAGACCGCACTCTTCCTGACCTCACGATCCCCATCCGCATCCACGAGGTCGGCGAGCCCCTTGGTCGCTTCCTCGGCGGTCCCCTGCCCCAGCCAGAAGACCGCTGAGTTGCGCACCTCGCGCGGACGCTGATCGTCCTTGGCGATCTCAAGCAGTCGCGGCCACGGCTTGGTGTCCCGCGCGAGCGTCGCCGGAAAGACCGCGTCCTTTGCCACCGACTCGGCTGCCGTCGACGCGAGAACGAGCAGGTACTCACTCGCCTCGACCGCGCTCACGGCGCCGAGGTCGAGATCAGCCGCGCCCCGCCAACGCCCGCCGACATACGCGCGCAGCGCCTTCACCGCACCATGCGAGACATCGAGCGCGATCCGCACCGGTCCAGGCTCACACTCCGACTCCCACTCACGCGCACGGAACTCGCCCTGGGTGAACGTCGAATGCGCGCCGCGCCGAACCGAGATGTTGTCCCGCCCATTGCCGCACACGCCGTCGGCCGCCGGATACTCGAACCGCACCGTCCCGGAACCCACGGCCACGACGCGACCGCCGAGTCCCTGCGCACCGAGCCCCGACGCAACGCCCAGCATTCCGATGATCAACGACACCGTGATCGTGTGTTGCATGGCACACCATGGTTCGAGAGAAGAAAGCAACCGATCTCCCACCTACTACCTCCCACCTACCACCTCCCACCTACTACCTCCCACCTACCACCTATTTGTTGATGATCTCCTCAAGCAACTTCGCCACCCGCGGATCACGCGACTGACTCAACCAGAAGATCGCCTGGCGCCGCAGCTCGCGGTCCGGCTCCCTGCGCGCGATGTCGAGCAACTTGTCGAGTGCCGGCGCATCCTTGCGCTGCGAGAGCGTGAAGATCACCTGCTCACGCAAGTCCGTGTCGTCGCCGGCCGTGTCGTAGATGTCCGCCAAGTCCTTCGCCGGCGCGCCGCCCTGCCCGGCCCAGAAGAGCGCCGACTTGCGAAGGTCCGCGTCGAGCGACCGGTCCTTCGCACGATCCAACAGGAAGCGCGTGTTCTCCGGCGACCGGCTCTGCGAGAGCGAGAAGAGCACCTTCTCCTTCGCCTCATCGTCGCTCAGAATCGAGAAGACCTCACGCAGCGCGGCCGCATTCGCGGGGTTCCGTGCCTGTCCGAGCCAGAAGATCGCTTCGCCGCGCACTTCGTCGTCCACGTCGCGGCGGCGGATGAAGTCGCGCAGGATCGCCTGCGAGCGGTCGGACCGCCCCTGTGCCAGCGAGAAGACCGCCTTCTTCTGCAGTTCGGTGTCGTCCTCGCGGAGCAGTATCTGCTCGAGCACCTCGGTCGCGCGCTCGCTGCCCGTCTGCGAGAGCCAGAAGACCGCGTCCTCGCGCGTGGGCCGATCCGGATCGGTCTTCGCGACCTCGAGCAGGATGTCCACCGCTTCGTCGGTCCGCTGCTGCGAGACGAGGAAGACCGCCTTCCGCCGCAGGAGCTCCGAGCACTTGTCGCGGCGCTGCAGGACCTTCTTGAGGATGGGGAGCGCCTGCTCGGCGTTGAGTTGCATCATCGCGTTCAGCGCTTCGATGCGTTCGTCGTCCACTGCGCTCTCGCACCCGGGCGGCACGTCCGAGTCACGCTCACCGCGCATCTCCAGGCGCGCCTCCGCGAGGCCACGACGTGCCTCGGCGAGCCCGCGTCGCATCTCGGGTTCGGCGCGCGCCAACGCCCGTCGAATGTCCGGCTCCGCCCTCGCGATCTCGGCTGATGCCGCAGCCATCGCGTCAGCCACGCCCGCGACCGTCGCCTCCGCGATCGCCGATGCCATATCGGCCACCGACGCAGCAGCGTCATGGTCGCCAGCGCGCGCGAGTCGTCCGTTCACACGAGCGAGCAGCGTGCTCGACTCGCCCGAGACGTGTGTCGTCGCCTTGGGGTAGTCCGCCTTCTGTCGCTCCAGCGCCACCGCCGCGCGCCGCAGGTCGGACTGCCGCCCGAGTCGCTGCAGTGCGAACGCTTCCCAGTAGAGCGCGTCGCCCGCGTACGCAGAGCGAGGGTAGCGCGCGACGATCTCTCGGAACGCGTCGGCCGCTTCCTGCCAGGCCTCGTCCGAAATCGCGATGCGGGCGCGCCGCCAGAGCGAGTCGGCGGTGTCGCGCGGGGCCCAACTCGCGGCCGGGATGAACGGGTCGGCAACGGTTACGCCGGTCGCGACCGGGTGCGCCGGTGCGAGGGCTACGCCGGTGGCGAGCGCGGAGATCAGCGAGATGGTCAACAGTTTCATCGGGTGTTCCTCAGGTTCCGGTCGCGCCGGAGCGCAACCGCGTCAGGATCTGTGTCTTCTGGAGCGTACGGTCGATCATCGCGCGATCCTCGGCGGTGCGGCCGGAGCGCTGTACCAGTTGGACGAGGACCGTCTCGAGGTCTTCAAGGAGGCGCCGGCGTACGGGATCGTCGCCGGCGGGGGAGTCGAGCAGGAGCCGCGTGTTGGTGAGGATGTCGCGCGCCCAGCGTCCGGTGAGGGAATCGAGCGCGGCGTCGCCCGGCATCGCCGACACGACTGCCACGAGCGCCTCCGCGCGCGTCAGGTGCTGCTGCGACGCGGCGGAGTAGGTGGCGGAACCGCCGTTGCGCTGTGCGTACGGATCGAGCGTCGGTGCGTCAGCACGCACAGCGGCCCGAACATCAGCACCCGCCGCAGACGACAGACGAACGGCGTCGCGTCGGGGAGTGCCGACCGGAGTCGTGGAAGCGCCTGCGTTCGCGGAGGCCTCCGTGAGACCGTTGGTGCCGGTCGCCGGAGCCGCGCCGCGAGTGCCCAGCGCCTGCGACGCCGCGACGGAAAGCGAGTCCACCGCGGGCACGGTCCCCATCTCCCGAGCGATCATGTACCGACCGATGCCGAGTCCGAGCAGGAGCGTGGCGGCCATGCCGATCCAAGGAGCGGCAAGCACCCAGCGGCGCGGCCGCGGCGTCGTGAGCGGCGTGATCGGTGTGATCGGCGTCAGCCCACGAGAGAGGCGCGCCGACGCGATCGCCTCCCACATCGCCTCGCGCGGCACGTCGACCGGCGGCTCGTTGAGCCGCGCCGCCTCGCGATCCAGGAACGCCTCGAACTTCTCGTCGTTGCTCATGACGCCCACTCCCCCGCGAAATCCGACAGTTCGACCCGCAGCTTGGCCCGCGCCCGTGACAGCTGCGCTTTGGACGTACCGGACTGAATGCCCAGTGCCGCGCCGATCTCCTCATGTGTGAAGCCTTCTACATCGTGCATCACGAACACCGTGCGATAACCGTCCGGCAGTCGTGCGATCGCGGCGCGCATCCGGTGCTTGAGGTCCGGTTCTGACTCGCGCGTCCCGACTGCCACCTCGGGCAACTCGTCCCCGCCGATCTCGCGGCCATGGATCCGCCGCACCTTCTTGAGCCCGTTCAGGATCACCGAGACGGCGATCGAGTGGAGCCACGTCGCCAGCGAACTGTCCGCGCGGAAGTCGGCGAGCCGTTCAAAGGCTCTGATGAACGTGTCCTGCGTGAAGTCCCGCGCCAGGGTCTCGTCTCCCGCCATGCGCCAGGCCAACCGATAGACACGATCCACGTGCGCGTCGTAGAGCTCACGCTCCGCCCGCACGTCCCCCCGCAACACGGCAGCGATGATCTCGAGGTCGGTCACGTCATGGGGGGTGGGGCGCTCGCTCGTGGACGACCCAGAGACAAGCGCAGGGCGAATAGGGTTGCGTGGCAGCAGAACGGGGGCCGGGACGCGTGGTCCCAGCCCCCCTGCCTACGCCGTCAGGCCCGTCCCGGTGTCGGGGTGGCGCTTACAGCGGCCTGCCCTTCAGCCGCATGAGGAGCGCGCGAATCTTGGCGGGGGTGTTCACCTCGGTCGGGACGAGGGAGAGTGTCCGCAGGAAGGTGTAGCGGTTGGTGAGGGGGAAGAACGGTGGGCGGCGGGTGGTGGATTGGCAGCGGTCGGAAGTTCCGTAGTAGCGGAATCCGGTGTCGGTGCCGTTGTAGAGCTGTGAGTAGGTGCGCATGATCATGCCGCCGCTCACGGCGAGGCAGCCGCCATTGGAGTCGGTCGAGTTGGAGCCGTTGTCGGGGCAGGGCAGCTGCGCGGCTGAGGTACCCATGGTGCTGCTCGGAGTCTCGACACCGACCGTGCCGGTGAGACTCATGAGGGTGCCGTTTATGCTGAATCGCGGCTCGCCCCCGAGCGCCTTGGAGAGTCCGCCACCGCCGCTCGCGACACGTCGTGTGCGCGACGTCAATCCGGTCACCACGAGAATGTCGCCGGTCGCGACGAGGCCGAGCTGGTCGGTGCAGGCCGCGGTGATCGGGTCATTCGGGTCGCGCACGTACGTGAGGCGGTCCACCAGCACCACACGACCTGCAACGCGGAGCGTGACGCTTCCAGCGACCCGCCCGCTCACGTAGAGCGGACCGCTCGTCGCGCTGATCACACCACGAGACGCTGAGTTGTACGGAGCACTGAGCGGCCAGAGATAGGGCCGCTCGATCACCTGCACCACCGAGTCGGGCGCTGAACTTATCGCGGTGCCCGTGAACGTGCGGGCCTGCCAGCTGCCTACCTGCTGGAGGGTGGTGGCGAGACAGAACCCACGCCCAGACCCAGTCCCAGGCGAAATCCATGCGGCGACACCGCAGTTGAAGCTCCTGATG
>JANOTB010000259.1:0-17158 GCA_031416115.1 Gemmatimonadota bacterium | reverse complement strand
TGGATCCACGAACTCAACGCGACGCTCCCCGACTCGACAGAACGGATGCTGCTCCAGCGCGCCGTCGCCGAGCTGACGCAGATGACGGGCACCCGCCCAACAGGCTATCGCGCGCCGAGCTGGAACTTCAGCCCCAACACGCTCGACATCCTGCGCGACATGGGGTTCCGCTACGAGAGCTCGCTCATGGCCGACGATGCGCCGTACGAGCTGCTGCAACGCGGCGAGCCCACGGGCCTCGTGGAACTTCCCGTGGAATGGATCCTCGACGATGCGCCGCTCTTCGACCCGCGTGGCGAGCGCTACATGAACCCGCGTGACATCGCCAAGGTCTGGATGGACGAGTTCGACAAGGCCTACGAAGATGGCGGCATGCTCGTGCTCACCATGCATCCGCACGTGATCGGGCACCGCTCGCGCATGGTGGCGCTCGAGCTGCTCATCGCGCACATCAAGACGAAGGATCCGAAAAGCGTCTGGTGGGCAACGCACGCCGAGGCGGCGGAGTACGTGCGGCGCGAAGCGCGGCTCGGCGAGCCGCGCCCGCGCCGTTGATCATGGCGCAAATGATCGCCGCGCCGATCGTTCCCGTGCCGCCGCTGATCAGCTCCCCAGCTTCGCTCGGAGGAACGCGATCGTGCGCGGCCACGCCGCCGTCGTCGCCGCGAGGTTCGCCTCCGAGTTCTCCTGGCCGCGCAGGAAGCCATGTCCCGCGCCGTCGAAGATCTGGAACTCATACGACTTGCCCAGCCGCTTCATGGTGGAATCGGTCGCGGGGATCGTCGCATTGATGCGCGCGTCGCTGCCCCCATACAGACCGAGCACAGGCGCCGAGATGTTCGCCATCTGCTCGGCGCTCGGCGGCGACCCGTAATACACGACCGACGCCGCGAGCCCGCGCGCGTGCGTCGCATGCAGGAAGGAACGCGCGCCACCCCAGCAGAACCCGACGATCCCGTACTTCGGCAGCGCTGAGGGCAGGGACATCCCGTACTTCGCGACCGCGTCGATCATCGCGTTCGCCAGCTCCGGCGTCACCTGCCCGATCGCGGCGCGCCCCGCGTCCGACGTCGGATCGGCGGTGAGGTCCCCCGTGCGGAACATGGTCGTGAGATCCGGCGCGATGCCGATGAAGCCGTCGGAGGCGAGCTGGTCCGCGACGTTGCGGGTCCAGGTGTTGATGCCCGTGTTCTCGTGGATGGCGATGACCACCGACGCCTTGGTCGGCCTCTCGGGATAGACGACCCACGCCATCACGCTGTCGGTCGCGTTCACCTTGATCGCCACCCACTCGGCGTGGCGTGGCGAGGCCGCGAGCCGCGCGGCGGCCGTCGTGGCGCCGGCGGGGAGGTTCGCGCGCTGCTGGAATCCTTCCATGGGCGCCATCGCGGACAGCTCGTGATCCGCGTGCTCACCGGCCGCCGCGGGCTGGGCCCGGCCAGCGACGAAACCGAATCCAACGGCGACGACGACGCCGGCCACGATCATGACGTTGCGCATTTCTGCCTCGTGAGGTGAAGTCGCTCGGAAGCTATGGTAGGACCGGTCATCCCGCGAGCGGCTCGCGAACGGCCCGCGAACGGCCCTCGCCCGCCGCGTTCCCCTGCACCATGATTCCCAGCATGACTTCCGACCCGCACCAGCGCCTGCACGACGACGTCCGGATCCTCGGCGAGCTCCTTGGCCGCACGCTGCGCGAGCAGGGCGGCGATCGATTGTTCGACGCGGTCGAGCGCGTCCGCGCGCTCGCGAAGGACGCGCGCCGGAGTGACGCAGACCTTGCGAGCCTCGAGCGGATCTTGCGCGCCCTCTCGGTCACCGATGCGCTCGCCGTCGCGCGCGGGTTCGCGCATTTCCTCGGGCTCGCGAACATCGCCGAGCAGCATCATCGGATCAGGCGGCGGCGCGACTACCAGACCGATCCGGCGAGCGCGCCGCAACGCGGCTCTCTCGCCGACAGCTTCGCGCGGCTGAGCGCGGCCGGCATCGCACCGGAGGTGCTCCACAACGCCGTGAGCACGCTGCGGATCGAACTCGTGCTCACGGCGCACCCCACCGAGGTCGTGCGCCGCACGCTGCGTCGCAAGCAGCGGCGGATCGCCGAACTGCTCGCGCTCGACGATCGCACCGACCTGACCTTGGAGGAACGCGCAGACATCAGGCGCGACCTCGCCGCTGAGATCGCCGCGACCTGGATGACCGACGAGGTGCGCCGCGACCCGCCCACGCCGTTCGATGAGGTGAAGTGGGGATTGGTCGTCTTCGAGCAGACGCTCTGGGACGCCGTGCCGCGGCATCTCGCCGCGCTCGACCGCGCACTCGTGGCCGCGACCGGCACGGGACTGCCGCTCGATGCGGCGCCGATCCGATTCGGCTCGTGGATCGGCGGCGATCGCGACGGCAATCCGAACGTGACCCCGCAGGTGACCGCGCGCGCGGTGATGCTCGCGCGCTGGATGGCCGCCGATCTGTATCGCCAAGAGGTGGAGGCGCTGCGCGGCGAACTCTCCATGCGGCGCGGCAGCGCCGAGCTTCACGCGCGCGTGGGCGAGGTGGCTGAGCCGTACCGCGTGCTGCTCAAGGGCGTCGCCACACGCCTGCGTGCGATGCGCGACCGGATGCAGCGGCTCATCGACACCGACGCGCCCTACGTGGCCGATCCCGCCGACTACACCGACGCCGAGCAACTCGCCGAGCCGCTCCGGCTCTGCTATCGCTCGCTCATGGAGACGGGCGGCGCGACGGTCGCACAGGGGCGCCTGCTGGACCTGCTCCGTCGCATCCCGAGTCTCGGGCTGTCGCTCGTGAAGCTCGACCTGCGTCAGGAGGCCGACCGGCACACCGACGCACTCGACGCGATCACACGTCGCGCGGGGCTCGGCTCGTACCAGTCGTGGGACGAGGCCGCGCGGCAAGCGTTCCTGCTCGGCGAGCTGCAGAGCGATGCGAGCGTGACTCGTCGCGTGCTCGCTGCTCCCGACCCGGTCAAGGACGCGGCACCGGAGCTCGCGCCCTTCGACGACGCCGTGCGCGACGTGATCGACGCGTTTCGCGTCGCCGCCACGCTACCGCGCGACGCGCTCGGCGCCTACGTCATCTCTATGGCCTCGCGCCCCTCCGACGTTCTAGCGGTCGAGCTGCTCCAGCGCGCGGTGGGGATCACTGATCCCCTGCGCGTCGTCCCGCTGTTCGAGACCGCGAACTACCTCCGCGGTTCCGACGCCTGCATCGCTGCGCTGCTCGACATCCCGTGGTACGCGGCGCGGACGAACGGACGTGTCGAAGTGATGGTCGGCTACTCCGATTCGGCCAAGGACGCCGGTCGGCTCGCGGCGGCGTGGGAGTTGTACACGGCGCAGGAACGGCTCGTCGCCGTGACCAAGGCGCATGGGGTGCGACTGACTCTGTTCCATGGCCGAGGCGGATCGGTGGGGCGTGGCGGTGGCCCGACGCATCTCGCGATCCAATCGCAGCCACCGGGCTCGGTCGACGGCACCATCCGCGTCACCGAGCAGGGCGAGATGGTGGATGCACAGTTCGGCCTGCCGCAGATCGCCGACCGCACGCTCGAGGTCTACACGACCGCGACGCTCGAGGCGACGCTCACGCCGCACAACGGCGTGCACGAGTCGTGGCGCGTGAGCATGCAGCGAATGGCCGACACCTCACGCGCGACCTACCGCCGGCTCGTGTACGAGACGCCGGAGTTCCTCGACTACTTCCGGCTCGCGACGCCGGAGCTCGAGCTCGGGAGCATGCGCATCGGCAGCCGGCCGGCGCGCCGCCGAGCTGGTGGTGGTGTCGCGTCCTTGCGTGCGATCCCGTGGGTCTTCGCCTGGACGCAGACGCGGCTCATGTTGCCGGCGTGGTTCGGCATCGGCGAAGCGGTGGCGGAGGCCGTGGCGGAGGGGAAGAGTGACGAACTGCGCGCGATGTACCGGCAGTGGCCTTTCTTCCGTTCGACGATGGACCTCGTGCAGATGGTTCTCGCGAAAGCGTCGCCCGAGATCTCGGCGTACTACGATGCGCGGCTCGTGCCGGCCGCACTCCGCCCGCTCGGCGAGTCGCTCCGCGCGAACCTACAGCGCACCATCGACGCCACACTGCAGGTGACGGGCCACGCACGGCTGCTCGAGGAGAATCCCGTGCTGCGGCGGTCGATCGACGTGCGGAACCCCTACGTGGACCCGATCAACCTCGTGCAGGTCGAGGTGCTCTCGCGGTTGCGCGCGGATGACGACGGCCCGGCGCTACTCGACGCATTCCTGGTGACGGTGAACGGCGTGGCGGCGGGGATGCGCAACACCGGCTGATCACCGGTCGAGAGGCGCCTGCACGCCCCGCGCCGCGCGCCGCGCCAGCTCCGGCACATTCTGCAGCACGACCACATGGTTCGCCCCACCTCGGCGCGCGAAGACGAACCAGCGACCGTCCGGTGAGACGTCGTAGTTCGCATGCGGCGTCGCGGTGTCGTACTCCAGCACGCTGAATAGCGCTGTGCGCGTCACCACACGCGGCTCGTCGCCGAGTTGCAGCGCGGCCGCGATGAGCTCCGCGCCGTTCGGCGTGGCCCCGCGATAGAAGATCTCGCGGCCATCGCGCGACCAGACCGGCTCCGAGGCACCATCAAGCGAGATCTGCAGTTGCGCATCACTGCCGCCGAGCGAACGCAAGTAGAGCTCTGGACGCCCCGAGTGGTCGGAGATGTAGGCGAACCAGCGGCCATCCGGCGACGGGACGGCGAAGCTCTCGTCCGCCGCGGTCGCGAGCACCGTGTCGATCGCGCCGCCCCGTGACGCGAGCCGCACGACGTCGAGCCCGTGGCCAGCCGTACCCGTCACGACGGAGAGGAATCCGCCGCTCCTCATGGGCGTGCCGGTGTACGAGAGTTCCACCGCCGTCGACTCGGCTCGCGGCGCGAGTGTCGTGCCCAGCACGGTGCGAAAGATGTCGAGTCTCCCGCCGCTCCCTGCCAGGTAGGTAAGCCCCTTGCCATCGAGCGACCAGACCGGGTCGTGCGCGTCGCGCTGGAAGGTCACGCGCGTGAGGTCGCCCGTCTCATCCGAGTATGTCCAGATGTCGCGACCGTCCGGCGTGATGTTGTCGAGGGCGATCCGGCGCCCGTCAGGCGAGATCCGCGGACTGTGATACCGCATGCGCTCGGCGAGTAGCACGCGCTCCTCGCCACCGCGGCCCACACGCACCAGCTCGCTCTCGAATCCCGGGATGTACACCACCGTCCCATTGTCGGCGACGGCGAACTGGGCGAATCCGGCGCTGCTGAGCGAGACGCCAGTGGCGATCTCGACGGGCTCGCCGGTCAGGCGACCGCTCGCGATGTCGAAGGGCACCGCCTGCATCGCGTTGTCCAGGAGCACGTACACGAGATACCCCATCGTGTAGCGGAGTTCAGCGATCGGCGTGTCGAAGAGCGTGAGCGTTTCGCCGGTGCGCAGATCGAGTCGTTGCGCGATTCCGGAGTTCGACACGGTGCCGAAGGCCACGCCGAGTGCGTAGCGCCCGCCGGGGAGGAGTTGTTGGAGGTTGGTGTCCTTGAACACGAGCGTGTCGCGCCCGTCCGCTCTGACGCGCGTGGTGCCGTTGCCGAGCGTGCGCCCCCACCAGATGGACCCGTCATCGCCGAACGCGAGGAATGGACTCGTCGGCACACGCGGCAACGGCGTCCAGGCACCGCCCGCAACGGGAATCCGCTGCATGCCCGCGCCGCCGGCGGCGGCGTAGAGGTATCGTCCGTCTACCGAGAGACGGAGGTTGGACGCATTCGACGTGTTCGGGATCGGCACGGCAACGTTCGCGTCGAGTCGCCGGGCGAGTACGCTTGACGCTCCGAGCACGTTGTTCGCGGAGAACACCACGAGCTGACCGTCTGCCGAGATGTCGATGGTCCGAGCGATGCCGTTGAAGAAGATGTTGCCGCCCTGCACGACGAGCGCGAGACGTGACGCCGCGGGAATGCTCGAGGGCCGGCCGCGGCCCAGGAGCCAGCCGCCGAGCGCCGCGAGCAGGGCGACGCCGAGTCCGAGGAGGACCGACCGGCGACCGATCGCCTGCGGCGCACCGGCCCGGCGCGCAGCCGTCCGCCCGCGCGACCGCGTTCCGCTCGTCGCACCATCGGCGCCGATCGCCGCGACGAACTCACCAGCGGTGGCGAATCGGTCCGCCGGGAGTTTCTCGAGCGCGGTGAGCACGGCGTCCTCCACATGCTGCGGCACACGATCGCGGCGCCCCACGATCGGCGCCGGCTTCTCCGTGAGCACCTTGGCCACGATCGCCTGGGCCGTGGAGCCGGTGAAGGGCGCGTCGCCGGTGAGCATCTCGTAGAGCACGCAACCCAGCGCGTAGATGTCGCAGCGCGCGTCGAGCGTGCGCTCCCCCATCGCCTGCTCGGGGCTCATGTACGTCGGCGTACCGAGCGACATCCCCGTCTCGGTCATGCGCGAGCCGGCGGTCTTCGCGGCGGCGAGTGCGATACCGAAGTCCGCCACGAGCGCATGCCCTCCGTGCAGCAGGATGTTCTCCGGCTTGATGTCGCGGTGGATCACATCGTGTGCGTGCGCGTACTGCAGCGCATCCCCGACCTCGCGCGCGATGCGCAGCGCGTCGTCGATCGGCAACTGCTTCTCACGCGCGAGCCGGTCGCGCAGTGATTCGCCGTCGATGAACGGCATCACGTAGAAGACCGTCCCGTCCACCTGCCCCGAGTCGAAGAGCGCGAGGATATGCGGGTGCTGCAGATTCGCGGTGGTCTTGATCTCGGCCAGGAAGCGCTCGGCGCCGACCACTGCGGCGAGTTCGGGCTTGAGCACCTTCACGGCGACCTTGCGGTCGTGTTTGAGGTCGTGCGCGAGGTACACCGTGGCCATGCCACCTGCGCCGAGCTCGCGCTCGATGCGATAGCGGTCGGCGAGGGCCGCGCTGAGGCGCAGCGGCAGGTCGTTCATCGGTTCGCGAGCACGGCGTACTCCTTCGAGCGCAGCAATCGAGCGTCCGCGGTCACCAGCGTCAGTCCCATGACCTTCGCCGTCGCCGCGAGGAATCGGTCAGCCGGATCCTGATGCGACAGTTTCAGCTGCCGGCTCGCCACCGCGATCTCATGCGTGAGCGGCGCCTCGCGTCGGGGCAATGCCTGCACCATCTGCTCGACCCACTCGGCGACCGGGCGCTTCACTTTCAGTCGGCCACGCTCCACGAGGATCACCGCCTCCCAGACGCTGATCGGCGAGAGCCAGAGTTCGTTCTCAGCAGACCGCAGCGCGCGCCGCACCGCCGGCGTCAACCGCTCGGGATCGAGGAGCCCCCAGAGCCAGATATGCGTGTCGAGCAGCAACTTCACGAGCGCAGAACCTCCCATTCACCGGACTCGGTCGAGGGCGCGACCAGATCCCCCGCGATCGTCGCTGTGCCACGCATCGCACCCAACCACGCATCGCCCGCGCTGGCCAGCGTGGGCGGTACCACCTCGGCCACCGGCTGCCCGCGACGCGTCACGACGATGGGAGTGCCCGTCCGGCGCACCCGTTCGAGGACGGCGAGGCAGGTCGCCTTGAACTCGGAGATCGCGATGGTCTTGGTGGGCGTCTTGGGCATGGATATTAGTACCATGGTCAACGACTATAGTCAAATCAGCCCGAGCCCGGGCACCTGGCTCACTACGGCACTCGCGCGTTCAGGTCCCGGAACCAATTCAGCACGACCACCATCGGCGCGGCGCCCAAGCGCTCGACCGGCGTCACCACCAGGAACCGCGAACCGTCAGGGGTCACGTCGTAGCCCCGCGTGCGGAATGCGCCCAACCGGCCCGCATCGCGCTTCAGGAACAGGAGCACCGGTACGCCGACCTCACCGCTCCGCAAATCGAACGACGCCGAGAGCATCGCGTCACCCTTGCGATAGATGATCTCGCGCCCGCCGCGCGTCCAGAGCGGCTGGTCGCCACCGTCATTCGAGACCTGGCGTCGACCGCCGGTGCCGCCCAACGCGCGCACGTAGACATCCGCCCCCAGGTTCGCGCCGATCTCCGAATAGACCACCCAGCGTCCGTCCGGGGAGAAGTCCGCATTGCCCTGCGACGTCGGCCGCGGGTCGAGCGGTGTGGCCGGGCCGCCGGCGATGGGCGCGAGCATGAGGCGGTCGAAGTCGCTCGACTCGTGGTAGGCGACGGTGCGGCCATCCGCCGAGACCGACGACGCCATCTTGTCGTGCGGTGTCACCAGCAGTGTCTCCGCCACCGTGCCATCGATCGGCAGACGCTGCAAGTCGTACACCGGCGTCTCGACACTCGCGATGACCGACCGGCTGTCCGGCATCCAGTTGGCGTTGAACGACACACCACCCTCGGTGCGGGTCAGCAGAGTGAGGACCCGCCGTTGCACGTCGAACAGTGAGATCTGCCAGCTCGGGTCAAGACTCGTGAGCGCGACCCATCGACCGTCCGGCGAGAGGCGCGGTTCGGCCCACTGGCCCGACTCGGCGAGCAACGGCTGCTCCTTCCCTGCGCGATCGGTCCAGAGCACTCGGCGCGGGATGAGCCACTCCGACGCCTTGAGGTAGGCGAGCGTTCCATTGGTCGAGACCGCGTAGCCGGCTCTTCCGTCGGTCATGTCGGTCGCGATATCCTCGACGACCGGTACCGGCGTGCCCGTCACGCGCAACGTGGCAGGGTCGAAACGCACGGCGAAGAGCACTTTGTGGCGCATGAACAACAGGTGACCGCTCGACGAATAGCGCGCCATGAACGCGCCCTCAACGAGGATGGTGCGCTTGCCGGTGGCATACTCCACCGCCTCGATGCGCGAGCGCGCGAGCGGCGTGGAGAAGTTGTTGAAGATCGCCGCCTTGCCGCCCGGGAGTGCCTGCGGATACCAATGCTGGAACTCGCGACGCGCCGTGTCGAGCGTGCTGAGTTGCTGCGGTGCGCCGCCGCCCGGCGGGAGACGCCAGAGTCCGTCGCTGTTCAAGGAATAGAGGATCGAGCCGTCGGGTCCCCAACCGATCCCGGAGAAGGTGGTACCGACCACGAGCGTCGTCGACGGGCCGCCTGCCGTCGGCATCTTGCGCACCGAGTTCTCCACGAGGACGACGAGCCAGTCTCCATCGGGCGAGAAGCTCACCTCGGTCACGCCTTCGGAGCCGGGGATCGTGGTGACCGCGGTCGAGCCGAGTTCGCGCGTGAGCAGGCGGCTCACGCCGTTCGAATCCTTGACCGCCTGCACGATCCGTCGGCCGTCGGGTGAGATCGCGATGACCGCGCGATCGTTCGCGGCGATGTTGGTGCGGAAGGCGAACTCCACGCGTTCGCCGGCGGCGGCGCGCCGTCCGAGCAACGACCAGGCGGCGATCGCCATGCTCGCGATCGCCACGCCGCCCGCGACCATCGCGATCCGGCGCCACTGCGTCTCTTTCGCGCGCGCGTTCGCGGAGATCGGCCGATGCCGCACCGCCCCATCACCGCCGAGCGCCGCCGCGAACTCCGCCGCCGTGGCGAAGCGGTCCGCGGGCAACTTCTCGAGCGCCTGCGCGACCGCCGCGGCCACATGTTCCGGCACCGACTTCCTCAGTTCCGTCACCGCCTGCGGCGTCTCGGTGATGATCTTCATGATGATCTGCTGCGCCGAGTTGCCCATGTGCGGCGGCTCGCCGGTCAGCATCTCGTACAACACGCTCGCCAGCGAGTAGACGTCGCTGCGCCCGGTGATCTCCTTCTCGGCCGTCGCCTGCTCGGGGCTCATGTAGTGCGGCGTGCCGAGGCTGAGGCCGGTCTCGGTCATGCGCCCGCCCGCGGCGGCGCTCACCGCGAGCGCGATGCCGAAGTCGGCCACTATCGGCCGGCCGTTCGCCATCAGGATGTTCTCGGGCTTGATGTCGCGGTGGATCACGCCGTGCGTGTGCGCGTAGTGCAGCGCGTCGGCGATCTCGACAGTGATCTTCACCGCCTCGTCGACACCGAACTGCGTCTCGCGGTTCAGCTTGTCGCGCAACGTCTCGCCGTCGATGAACGGCATCACGTAGTACAGGTAGCCGTCAGCGGTGCCTGAATCGAACAGCGGCAGGATGTGCGGATGCTGCAGCGCGGCGGTGGTCTTGATCTCCACCACGAAGCGCTCGGCGCCGAGTACGGCGGCGAGTTCGGGCTTCAGGACCTTCACCGCGACCAGGCGGTCGTGTTTGAGGTCGTGCGCGAGGTACACGGTGGCCATGCCGCCGGCGCCGAGCTCGCGCTCGATGCGGTAGCGGTCGGCGAGGGCCGCGGAGAGACGGTCGGTCTGCTGGGTCACGATGGAGAGGCCTCCTTGGGGCGATGGTGCCTGTTGGGGTGAGGTGGTCGCTTCGCTACTCGTCCCTGCCCCGCCAGCGTCGCCGCAGTTCATCGGCCCAGCCGACGACCACGATCACGTCGTCCCGCGTGTTCGACTGCACCGCCACGAAGGTCCGGCCATCCGGCGAGAGATCGAAATCCGAGGTCGCCATGGTCGACATCCCCACGCGCTGTCGCCGGACGATCGACAGCGTCGGGATCAGCTGCACCTCGGCCACCATCCACCCGGTGCCCGTGGCGTAGTGGATCCGACGGCTGTCCGGACCCCAGACTGGCGAGTCGCCGACACGCTGGCTGACCACTTCGATCATTCTCGTTCCGTCGACCGCGGCCAGATACACTTGCCCGAAATCCTCGGACAGGACCAGGCTGCCATCCGGGGAGAGGCGCGCCTGCGACGGGTAGTCGCCCGGCGCGATCGATGTGGACTGGCGCGTCACCGACTGCCCATCGAACTCGAACCGACCGATCCGGAACACCCCGACCGCGTCCCGGGTGAGGCCCAGCAGCCACCGGCCATCGCTCGACATCGTTGCGTGGATGAAGTTCTCCTTGGGGTCCGAGAGCAGCGTCGGCTGTCCCCTTCCGTCCAGACGCAGCCCCCAGAGCTGCCCACCCTGCGGGGTCCGGACGGTCCACGTGATGCCCTTGCCGTCGAACATCCACTCCGGCTGTCGGACCGATCCGGTGTTCGTCAACCGCGTCGCCTCACCGGTCGCGCGCGCGATCAGGTAGAGGTCGGTCTTCGGGAGCGCGGTGACCTCATCGAGGCCGGTGCTTCCGAGGACGAGGATCTGTTGCCCATCGGGCGAGAAGCGCGGGTGGGAGTACACCTGCGCGACGGTACCCAACGGCCGCGTCCTCCCACCGGTATCGACCAGCACGAGCGGTGCCGGCGCGGGCGCGACTGCGGGGCGGTGGACCAGCGTGCCACCCTCCGAGAACATGACGTTCGTCCCGCCGCTCCATGCATGCACCCGCTCGTCCAGCTCCTGCGGCGATCCTCGGAGGCGCAGCGTCGCCGGGTCGACCTGCACCGACATCAAGGTCCCGTCGGCGCGCGCATAGACGAACCGATCATCCACGAGGCCGAGCGCCTGGACGCCGTCGACCCCGAGCGGCCGGCGGCGCCCATCGGCGAGGGAGTAGGCGTGAAGTGTCACGCCGGCGGTGTCCAGACTCGCGAAGATCACCATCCGCTGCCGGCGGAGCACGAACGGACGCCGCTGCCGACGTTCGCCGGCCGCGGAGTCGATGGGGATCAGCGTGGTGGCCGCACCTCCGTTCGCCCCGATGCGCGAGATCCCGGTGCCGCCGCGCATGTCCTCGTACAGGATGGTATCGGGCGTCAACCAGGCGAGGCTCGCCGTCCCCCCGCTCTGCGAGGTCACCGTCGTCGGCGTGCCGCCGGCGAGCCGCACCCGCCGAATCGTCGAGTTCCCGACGACGAACGCGACCGACATCCCATCGGGTGAGATGGCGGGGTTCGCCCCGTCCTCGGTGCCCTCGATCCGCCTCGGTCGAGCGTCGTCGAGGGTGCGGACCCAGAGGCTCGAGCGACCGTCGGGCCCGATCGCGGCGAAGACGACGGTGCGCCCGTCGGCCGAGACGGCGAACGGCGTCGTGCTCAGGGTGGTGAGGAGAAGGGAATCGGTGGCGACGAGCGGGAAACGCACGACCGGCGCGGCGGTCGTGTCGCCGGTGAGGCCACGCTCGCGCCACAGTACGGCGGTGACGATCGCGAGCCCCGCGGCGAGCGCGCCCAGCGTGATCGTGACGGCGTTCCACGCGCGAGTCCGACCCGGTGTGCGCGCGGTGCCGAGTTCATCGGCGAACGCCCGGGCACTCTCGAACCGATCGGCCGGCAACTTGGCCAGCGCGGTGAACACCGCCTGCTCCACATGCGGCGGCACAGTGTCGCGCAACGTGCGCAAGGACGTCGGCTTCTCGTTCAGCACCTTCGCCACGATCGCCTGCACGCTGCTGCCGGTGAACGGCGCGTCACCGGCGAGCATCTCGTAGGTCACCGCGCCGAGCGCATAGATGTCGCTCCGCGCGTCGATGCTGCGCTCCCCCATCGCCTGCTCGGGACTCATGTACTGCGGCGTGCCGAGACTCAGGCCGGTCTGCGTCATCCGTGCCCCGCCCGCCGTCTGCACCGCGAGCGCGATGCCAAAGTCGGCGACGATCGCCTGCCCGTCGTGCAGGAGGATGTTCTCCGGCTTGATGTCGCGGTGGATCACGCCTTGGCGATGCGCGTAGTCGAGCGCGCTCGCCACTTCGCGGGCGATGCGCACCGCGTCGGCGATTGGCAGTTGGCGCTCGCGTTCGAGCCGAGCGCGGAGCGTCTCTCCGGTCACCAGCGGCATCACGTAGTACAGCAGGCCATCGGCGTCGCCCGAGTCGAGGAGCGGCAGGATGTGCGGATGCTGCAGGCGCGCGGTGGTACGGATCTCGCTCAAGAACCGTTCACCGCCGAGCGCGGCGCCGAGATCGGGGTGCAGCACCTTGATCGCGACATCACGCTCGTGCTTGAGGTCGTGCGCGAGGTACACGGTGGCCATGCCGCCTTGGCCGAGCTCACGCTCGATGCGGTAACGATCCGATAAGGCCGCCGCGAGACGTGCCTGCGGTGCATTCATATGGAGCCGTCCGTGTCGGTCCAGGTGAGCTGATCGATCTCGTGCCAGGGCAGGAACTGCGTCTGGCCGCGTGTCTGTCGCGTCATCCCGCCATGGATGACGCGCGTGGCGATCGTCCGGTCCTGCGCGCGGTCACGCACTCCGCGCGCGAGCCGCTCGACCCCCTCGGCGAAGTCACTGGCGATGGTCGCCCCCGATTTCGCTTCGATGAGCGTCACGCCGCTCGCGTCGGTCGACACCAGATCGACCTCGAGGCCAGCGGCGTCGCGATAGTGATGGAGCTCGCGGCGAATGCCCTGATGCGCCCCACGCTTGAGGAGCTCCGCCGCCACCCAGCTTTCGAACAGGGCACCGCGGAGCGGATGGGTCCGCAACTGGTCCGGCTCGCGGATGCCCAGCAGGTAGGACGCCACTCCCGTATCGACGAAATGCAACTTGGCCGACTTGACGACCTGCTTGCGAAACGTCGGATGCCAACCGGGCACACGGAAGAGCAGATAGGTCGCTTCGAGGACTGAGAGCCACGCCTTCGCGGTATTGTGCGAGATGCCGGCGTCGGCGCCCAAGCGTGAAAGATGGGTCTCACCCGCGGTGCTCCCCGCGCACAGCTGCAGAAAGTTGGTGAACGTCCGCTGATCGCCGACATTGAGCAACTGGCGGACATCACGCTGTACATAGGTGGCGACGTAGTCCGCGAGCCATTGGTGTGGCGGTATCTGGCGATCGAAGATGCGCGGATATGCTCCGGTCCACAGGACGTCGAACAGCTCGGTCGGGGCCGAGGGAAATCGCTTCAACTCCGCCCAACTGGGGGGATAGAGCTTGAGCAATCCGGTGCGCCCGGCCAATGACTGGGTCACCGAGGCCATCAACCCGAGCTGCTGCGATCCCGTGAGGATGAAGCGACCCGGCGCGGGGTTCCCATCGACCTCCGTCTGCAGGTAGCTGAACAGATCGGGGGCGCGTTGCACCTCATCTATGATTGCGCCGTCGGGCAGCGACGCAAGGAATCCGCGGGGATCGGCGGTCGCGAACTCGCGCACGTCGAGCGGCTCCAGGCTGACGTACGGCAGGCCGGGGAACGTCGCGCGGCAGAGCGTGGTCTTGCCGGACTGCCGAGGGCCGGTCACGGAGACGACGGGATAGTGGCGCGCGAGATTGGCGAGCTGGGCTGCGGCGTCTCGGGTGATCACCTTGGGAAGATGCGGTGTGATTCACAAAATGTCAATCGAATTGCCATTTTGTTGTATTTACTGTAAGTCGCTGCTGCAGATGCGCTTAGTGGTCCGTACGCGGTGACAGCAGCGGTGCGCGCGCCGGACGATCACGACGCCCGCTTCTCGAGTCGTTCGGCGATCCACCCCTTGATGATCGACTGCCGCGTCACGCCGAGTCGCGCGGCTTCCTGATCGAGCGAGTCGATCATCCATTCCGGAAAGTCGACGTTCACTCGCCGCGGCGCCTGCGTCGGTCGGCGCGCCGTCGACAGATCAAGGTCGCCGGTGAGGTCGGCGTCGCGTTCGAACTTGCGGTCAAAATCCTTCGCCTTCCAACGCTACCTCCTCAGCGCGCGCACGGCGCACCGGAATCAGACGGATCCGGCGATCGCGGTACGTGATCACCGCCGACCATGCGACGCCCCCAATGCGCCCAATGACCAGCCAGCGCGGCTCATCGGTCGTTCGAGCCTGCACTTCCGCCACGTGTCAACATCAAGCTACGCAGTGCGGCGCACTCGGCACGATTCCGAACAGGAACTCGCGACAGGGAATTCGGATGACGCGAAATCAACGCGATCGTTGAAGTTCGGACGGATCACGTACGCCAGGGCGAGCGCTGCTCATCCGCGCGCGGCGCGCCCCCAGTGAGGGTCGCGGCCGAACCGGCACCCGCGGCGTTCCCCAACCGCGGTGTGAGTGCCGCCACGATCGCGCTCGTGAACGCATCCTGCACCGCGAACACATCGGCGCCCGTGCGCTCGAAGGCATCACTCCAGAGCACCTGCCCGTCGCGGGTACTGGTGAGCTGCGCGGTCAGGCGAATGCGATCACCGGCGCGCCGCACGGTGCCTTCCACGATGGCGCCCGCGCCCAACGCCTTGCCCACATCGGGCGCGAGGATCGTCTTCCCTTTGAACGAGAAACTCGACGAGCGACCGGCGAGTCGCAGGCCCGGCAGACTTCGCCCCGTCTAGCGCCCCGCCCTCCGGAGCGCGACTTTCCACCGCGATGAACGTCCCGACCCAGCAGTCGCTCGCCCGCGACATCCGCCACGCGCGGCAGGTGGCCATCAAGGTGCTGCACCCGGAACTCGCCGCCGTGCTTGGGGCCGAGCGTTTCTTGTCCGAGATCAAGACCACCGCCAACCTGCAGCATCCGAACATCCTGCCGCTCTTCGATAGCGGCAGCGCTGACGGGCAGTTGTTCCATGT
This sequence comes from Gemmatimonadota bacterium, assembly GCA_031416115.1. GTDB lineage: Bacteria > Gemmatimonadota > Gemmatimonadetes > Gemmatimonadales > Gemmatimonadaceae > Pseudogemmatithrix. The sequence continues at coordinate 1,749 of JANOTB010000259.1, read as the reverse complement.
GATGCCCTTCGTGGAGGGCGAAACGCTGCGCTCACGGCTCGAGCGCGAGACGCAGCTGCCAATTGCCGATGCGGTGCAACTCGCACGTGAGGTGGCCGCACGGATATCGTCATCGTGCGCAATTGGGTGCAGCAGACCATGGCGCGCTTGGACGCGGCCGTCCGAGATGACCGCGCGCCGTAAGGCATCGCGTGGCCCACACACTTCCCCAACCCACCGACTCATGATCCCGCGCACTGGTATCGCTGCCTTGGCCGCACTGCTTCTGCTGTCGAGCAGCGCCTTCGCAGACGTGCAGCTCCCGGGTCTGATCAGCGACCACATGTTGCTCCAGCGGAGCGTGCCCGCGCGCCTGTTCGGCACGGCAGATCCGGGCGAGTCGGTGACCGTGACCTTCCGCGGACAGACGGTCACGAGTGTGACGGACTCGCTGGGCCGCTGGGAAGTCTGGCTCCGTCCCCTCGACCCGGGACCCGCCGCCGACATGATCATCCGCGGCCGCAACACGATCACCATCTCCGACGTCCTCGTCGGCGACGTCTGGGTGGGCTCCGGTCAATCGAACATGCAATGGGCGGTGCGTAGCTCGGCGAATGCGGCGGCCGAGATCGCCGCCGCGAACTGCCCGCAACTCCGACTGTTCACCGTGCCGCGCGCGACGTCGCCGATACCGGTGCAGGACGTTCAGGCGAAGTGGGTCGTGTGCTCCCCCGAGACCATCGGCGAGTTCTCGGCCATCCTCTACTTCTTCGGTCGCACGCTCCAGCAGGACCTCAAGGCGCCGATGGGCCTCATCCACTCATCCTGGGGTGGATCGCCGCTTGTGTCATGGCTGAGCGGCCCTGCGCTCGCGAGCAGCGCGACGCTCGAACCCTTCCGCACCTTCTGGGCCAACCGGATCACTCAGTATCCCGACAATCTCATCAGGCATCAGCGGGCAGTGCGGCGTTGGGAAGAAGGCGGCTCACTGGGCAATCGCCCCGGCCCGCCCATGGGTCCAGGCCATCCGCACGAGCCCACCTCGCTCTTCAACGGGATGGTCGCGCCCCTGCTCAAGTACACCATCAAGGGCGCGCTCTGGTACCAAGGCGAAACGGAAGCCGGCCGCGCACAGGGCCACATCTACGGCGAGGCGATGATGACCCTCGTCCGCGACTGGCGCCGCGCATTCGACCAGGGCGATTTCCCCTTCTACTGGGTGCAACTCGCCAACTTCGGCGACGCGCCGACGAACGGCCATTGGATGCTCGTGCAGGAAGGACAGGTGCAGGCGACGGCGTTGCGAGCGACCGGCGTGGTTGTCATCACCGACATCGGCAACCCGACCGACATTCATCCGACGAACAAGCAGGATGTCGGCCGACGCCTGGCCTTGCTCGCTGCGGGCCGAGGGGCGAGTCCGCTCTATCGCCAGTTCACTCGCGAGGGCGATGCCATGCGCATCTGGTTCAATCACGCCGAATCCGGCTTGGCTGTGCGGGGAGGCGGGCCGCTGCGTGGATTCCAGATCGCCGGGCCAGACGGCAAGTACGTCGAGGCCACGGCAACCATCGACGGTGCCACCGTCATTGTGCGAAGCGCGGGCGTCACGAATCCGCGGTCAGTGCGCTATGCCTGGGACTACAACCCTGACGCAAACCTCGTGAACGGCTTGGGGCTGCCCGCGTCGTTGTTTCGCACACGCGTGGACGATTAGCCAGAAGCCTAGCGCATCCCCTCGCGCCACTGCCGCTCCCAATTGAGCACCAA
>JANOTB010000258.1:0-37378 GCA_031416115.1 Gemmatimonadota bacterium | reverse complement strand
CCGCTCGTGTCCCGGCTGTCACGCCAGTGGCACCGCCGGGTAGCGAAGGTCGGCACAGATAACCGCTGAAAGCATCTAAGTGGGAAGCTGTCCCCAAGATGAACTCTCCCTGGGACCTTGAGTCCCCTGAAGGGCCGTGGGAGACCACCACGACGATAGGTGGGAAGTGGAACGTGAGCAATCACCTCCGAGCTAACTCATCCTAATCGCCCGTGCGGCTTGACTACTCCCCCTTTCTTCACAGTCAGGGGTTGGAAAACAACCGCAGAGCAATCGCACGATCTATTTACATAGATTCGCAAACACACGAACACTACCATCACTCCGTTGTCACCTCTTTGTAGGTGAACCGCAGTTGCTATACCAGCTTTTCGCTGGCGACTAGAGCGTAGGGGCCACACTCGTTCCCATCCCGAACACGATCGTTAAGCCCTACAGCGCCGATGGTACTCCGTCCGAGAGGACGCGGGAGAGTAGGCCGTCGCCGGCACCCCTGGGAAGCCCCAGCCGTTCACTCGGCTGGGGTTTTCCTTTTTCCAGCACATCCACCCACGTTCTCCTCACTCGCTCCCCAGCCGCGCTGAACGCCCCAACCACTGTATCATCCAGCATGTCCAAGAGCATGTCCCAGAGCATGACCCAGAGCATGACCCAGAGCATGACCCAGAGCATGACCAAGGCCGGCTTCGTCACCATCGTCGGCAAGCCCAACGCCGGAAAGTCGACGCTACTCAACAAGCTCGTCGGGGAGCGGCTCGCGATCGTCTCGCCTAAGCCGCAGTCCACGCGGGACCGCGTCGTCGGAATCCTGAGCGACGAGACCACTCAGATCATCCTGCTCGACACGCCGGGACTGCTCGAGCCACGGTACAGCTTGCACAAAGCGATGCAGCACGCAGCACAGCAGGCGATCAGCGACGCGGACGTGATCGTCTACCTCGTGGATGCCTCGGAGGATCTCCCGAGCGACCTCGTCCAGCTCGCACAGCTTCCCCGTGCGCCAAAAGCGCCGATCATCCTCGTCCTGAACAAGGTCGACCGCATTGACGAGCAGCGGCGCGCCGACCTCGCCGGCCGGTTCCCTGAGGCACGATTCCTAGCCGGTGGCCGGGGCGACGGAGTCGAGGAACTCCTCGTCGCGATCCGCACACTACTCCCAGAGAGTCCGTTCCTCTACGACCCCGAGGACGTCTCAACGCAGCAACTCCGGTTCTTCGTGGGTGAGTTTTTGCGCGAGGTCGTGCTCGAACAGCTCGACGATGAGGTGCCGTACGGCATTGCCGTCGAAATCGAGGAGTTCCGTGAAGGGCGCGACCCAGTGTACATTCGTGCAGTGATGCACGTCGAGCGTGAGAGTCAGAAGCGCATCGTGATCGGGGAAGGGGGCAGCCGGATCAAGGCGATCGGGCAGGCAGCCCGCAGTCGGATCGAGCCGCTGGTGGGCTCCAAGATCTTCCTCGATCTCTGGGTGAAGGTGCTCCCGAACTGGCGACGGAACGCCGCTGCCCTCGCTCGGCTAGGATACCGCCTTCCTGAGGAGAGACCGTCGTGATCGTGCCGAGCGCCATTCGGGAATTGCTGGCCTGCCCGCGTTGCCATGGCCAGCTGATCGACGAGCAGGGAGGTGAGCGGCTCCTGTGCGCCGCTTGCTCGCTCCGTTTTCCCGTTCGGGATGGGATTCCGGTGATGTTGCTCGATCAGGCGGAACGTGTCATCTGCTAGGTTGCTCAAGCGCTTGCTGCGTCGTCGTTTGACACTGCCGACCGGCTCCGATGTTTTCGCCCGATACTACCCTCGCTGACCGCCGTGTCGCAAACGATCGCCCTCATCTTCGCGCCGGATGGCAAGCCGCTCCCCGACAACGTCCGGGAGTGGCTCGATCAGCGCCGTCTGCCGACCAAGGGTATGGAGAGCAGCGATGACGTGATGTCCGCCGCGCTCCGGTCGCGTCCGCGTTTGGTGATCGTCGATGCCCGGCAGCATCCGGTCGCGGCGCTTCACGCCTGCCGTCGGCTCAAGCTGGACTCGTTCACTGGGATCGTGCCGGTCGTGCTCACCACAAGGGCCGACGACACGGCGTTCGCCGCCGCGTTCGACGCTGGCGGCGACGAGGTGCTCCGCGAGGGGCTCACGAATCACGAGGTCACGCTGCGGCTCGACGCATTGCTCCGCCGTAGCGACCGCGACACGTTCGTGCATCCGTCGACCCGACTGCCGGGCACGATCGAGATCGAGTCGGAGATCCTGCGTCGGATCGAGGGAAAGATACCGTTCGCGGTCTGCTACGCGGACCTCGACCACTTCAAGGAATACAACGACCGGTACAGCTACTATGACGGCGACCGGGTCATCCGCATCCTCTCCAAGATCCTTCATGACGTCGTGAAGGGCGTGTGCGGGGAGAGCGGCTTTGTCGGGCACATTGGCGGCGACGACTTCATCTGCATCATCCCGGTGGACGAGGTGCAGGAGACCTGCGCCGAGATCGTCTCGGTGTTCGATGCGTTGGTCCCGTACCAATACAGCGAGCAGGATCGTCGCGCGGGTTACTATTTCGGCAAGGACCGGCGGGGACAGTTGCACAAGGTGCCGCTCATGACGCTCTCGATCGGTGTCGTCACGAACGAGCGCCGCCACTTCACGCATGCGGCGCAAGTGAGCGAGCTTGCGACGGAGATGAAGAGCTACGCGAAGTCGTTGATCGGATCGGTCTTCTCCGTGGATCGACGCGGCGACGGCCCGGCGGGTGAGAGTCCGATCACGCCCGTATCCACGGCTCGAGCAAGGGAGGAACGTTGAACGTCACGTGTGCCGAGTGTCAGTCGGTATTCCGGGTGGATCCCTCGAAGGTGCCGCCGGGCGGCGTGCGCGCACGCTGCTCAGTGTGCGGCGCGGTGATCCGGGTCGGCATGGAGGGCAGCTCGGTTCCGACGCCCGCGCGCGCCTCGGCCGCTGTCGCCGCGCCCGGGTCGGCCTGGGCGGCGAATGAACGAGCGGTCAGGGAGTCCGACGCGGAGGCCGCTCCAGAGGCATTCGAGCCTCCGCCTCCGAGGCGTTCGATCGAGGTGCCTCGGGTCCCGACTCCGTCGGCGCCGCGGACCTCGATCCCGTTCGCGACACCGTTCGCGCCCCCGCCGCAGCGGCGGAATCCCACTCCGGTGTTCACTCCGGGCGTGGTAGCACGGGCCAGTCGGAGCACCGGGGAGCTGCCGGCGATCCCCGACACGGTGCGCGCAGCGCCGATGGCGAGTGCAGCGCCGATGGCGAATGCGACGCCGACGGTGGCAACGCCGATGCCGCCGCCGACCCCAGCTCGTCCGCCAACGCCGGTGAGTCCGCCGGTCGCACGTCCTCCGATGATGCCGAGGTTCACGCCTCCGGTTCCGGGAGTGTTGCGGTCCCCTGAGTCGCCGACGCAGCGCACGACTCAGGCGCGACCACCACTGGTACCGGCGCCGGTGAACCCGATGTCGAGCGCAGCGTCGGCGCCTGCGCGGCCGCCCGCCCCTGCGGCACCTCCTGCGGCACCTCTTGCCGCACCTCCAGCCGCTCCGCCGCCAGCGTTCGCCCCGCGCCCCGCGATGCCGACGCCCGCGCGTGCGCCTGCGCCGCCGCCGGTGCAGCGGTTCGAAACGCCGCCCGCACGTCCGCTGGCGCCGCCCACCGCGCCAGCTCCGGTGTCCCCGCCGACGCCGGTCGCACCCGCGGCCCCGGCGCGTGAACCGACGCCATCGTCTGCAACCGCGACGACGCGCGCATCGTCGTTGACGCCAGTGGGTCGTCGCGGCATCAACCCGTTCCTGAACAACGACCCGAACCAGAAGGGCCGTCGGCTGGCGAGGGCGCTCGTTTCGGACATGATCGCGTATCAGCCCGGCAAGAGGGAGGAGGGGCTCGCGAACGGGACGCTCAAGGCGATCTTCCGGGAAGAGATCAAGAAGAGCTACGAGGAATACGTGGACCAGATCGGCAAGGAGTTCGCGGACAGCACGACGCACTTCCAAGATGCCCTGAATGATCTGCTCGCTGGGGGCCAGAAGATGTTCTAGGGGAGAGTGCCGATGGCCTGCACTTCGGGCTATCTTTCGCTCGTACGCTAGGCGAGCCGGTTCCGCGCGCGGGACCGGCTCGCTTGGCATCCGCCCCCGACTATCCCATGGCCGACTCTCCGCACCGTATCTCCCTTCGTCACGACGCCGCCAGGCTGGACGAACTGCGGAGGTACCTTTGACCTCGATCGCAAGCGCGAGCGCCTGAACGCGCTCGAAGGCGACATGGCCGATCCGGCGTTCTGGAACGCTCAGGATCGGGCACGTGGGGTGGTGCAGGAGGTGAAGACGTTGAAGGGGTGGGTCGATCCCTACGACAAGCTCACGGGTCGGATCACGAGCGCGGTGGAGCTGGCCGACCTGCTCGAGATCGAACCGGACGAGGAGATGGACGCAGAGGTCGAGCGCGAGGCGGGCGCGATCCGCGACGATGCTGCGGCCTTCCAGCTCCGCACGCTGCTCCAGGGGCGCGACGATTTCCGCGACGCGCAGGTGGAGATCAGCGCCGGCGCCGGCGGCACCGAAGCACAGGACTGGGCGCAGATGCTCATGCGGCTGTACACGCGGTGGGCGGAGCGAAAGGGATTCACGGTCGAGATCACCGACCTCTCCGAGGGAGAGGAAGCGGGGATCAAGGGTGCGGTGCTCGAGATCAAGGGTGAGTACGCGTTCGGCTTCCTGCGGCCGGAGACGGGGGTGCACCGGTTGGTGCGCATCTCGCCGTTCGACTCGCAAGCGCGGCGGCACACGAGCTTCGCGTCGGTCTTTGTCTATCCCGTGGTGAACGAGGAGATCAACATCGAGATCCGCGAGGAGGACCTGCGGATCGACGTCTACCGTGCCTCCGGGGCCGGCGGCCAGCACGTCAACAAGACGAGCTCGGCGGTGCGCATCACGCACCTCCCCACGGGGATCGTCTGCGCGTCGCAGGCGCAGCGGTCGCAGGGCAAGAACAAGGCGACGGCGATGAAGCAGCTCAAGAACAAGCTCTACCAGCGCGAAACAGACAAGCTGGCCGCCGTGAAGGCCGCGCTCGACGCGACCAAGCAGGACGTCTCGTTCGGCAGCCAGATCCGCAGCTACGTATTCCAGCCGTACACGATGGTGAACGACCACCGGACGGAGACGAAGATCACGGACGTGCACAAGGTGATGGACGGCGCGATCGACCCGTTCATCGAGGCATACCTCAAGCAGTCGGGCGCACCGCCGGAGCCAGCATGATGACGCGCGATGTGACCACGGTACGGGCGCGATGAGCGACGAACTCAACTTCGTGATGAAGGCGCGGCGTGAGAATCTCGAGGCCCTGGTGGCCGCGGGTGTCGAACCGTTCGCCTACGGGTTCGACCGGACGCACGGCTGCGGTGCCGTCGCGCCGCTCCTACCCGAGGACGCCGAGACGGGACCCGTGGTGCAGGTGGCGGGACGCATCGTGGCCTGGCGCGGGCACGGCAAGACGATCTTCGCGCACCTGGGTGATGACACTGGGCGGATCCAGATCTACTTTCGCAAGGACCAACTGGCTGAGGAGATCTTCTTCCGGCTCGCCCACTTCGACCTAGGCGATGTGATCGGCGTGCACGGCCCGCTCTTCCGCACGCGGACGGGTGAGGTGACGGTGCGCGTGGACGCGGTGACGATGCTGGCGAAGTCGCTGCGTCCGCTGCCGTTCGGCAAAGAGGAGGTCGTGGACGGGAAGACCGTGCGTCACTCGGGTTTCGCCGACGGTGAACAGCGGTCCCGGCAGCGCTACGCCGATCTCGCCGTGCACCCGGACGTGCGCCGGCATTTTGCGGCGCGCTCGAAGATGACGACGGCGATCCGCCGCGCGATGGACGACCTCGGGTACCTCGAGGTGGAGACGCCGGTGCTGCAGCCGCTCTATGGCGGGGCGTCGGCGAAGCCGTTCACTACGCATCACAACGCGCTCGACATGCCGCTGTTCCTTCGCATCGCCGACGAGCTCTACCTGAAGCGGCTCGTGGTGGGCGGGTTCGATCGGGTGTACGAGATCGGGCACGACTTCCGGAACGAGGGGATCGACCGGACGCACAATCCCGAGTTCACGATGCTCGAGTTCTACGAGGCGTACGCCGACTACACGGTCATGATGGGGCGGGTCGAGCAGCTCATGATCACCGCCGCGACGGCGGTGCGTGAGGTGCTCGGCGATGCTCCGCGTGAGCGATTTGACGGAGAGGAGGCGGCGCCGGTGCCGGTCTTCCAGCCGCCGTTCCCGCGCATCGAGTGGTTGCCGTCGCTCTCGCACGCGCTTGGCGTCGCCGATGTCACGGCGCTGTCCGACGCGGAGTTGCGAAAGGCTGCGGAACGCGCCGGCGTGAACGACGCGGCGAAGCTTTCGCGCCCGAAGCTCATGGACGAACTCTTTCAGGAGCACGTGGAGTCGAAGATCGACGAGCCGACCTTCGTGGTCGACTATCCGGTCGAGCTGTCGCCGCTCGCGAAGCCGCATCGCAGCAAGCCCGGTCTCACCGAGCGGTTCGAGCTCTTCGCCAAGGGGAAGGAGGTCGCCAACGCGTTCTCCGAGCTCAATGATCCGCTCGACCAACGCGCGCGCTTCGAAGCGCAGGCACGCCTCAAGGCCGCCGGCGACGAAGAAGCCAGCGGCGTCGATGAGGACTACCTGCGGGCGATGGAGTACGGCATGCCGCCGATGGGTGGCGTGGGCATCGGGCTCGACCGTCTCTTCATGTATCTCACCGACACGCCGCACATCCGCGACGTGATCCTCTTCCCGCTGATGCGCCCGGAATGAACGGCATCTCGCGACTCGAACTCTCGATCGCCTGGCGCTACCTGCGCAGCCGGCGCGGCTCGCGGCTGCTCTCGTTCATCTCGGTGATCGCCGTCGCCGGCGTGGTGGTGGGGGTGAGCGCGCTCGTGGTGATCATGGGTGTGATGAATGGACTCCAGACCGACCTGCGCGAAAAGATCCTCGTGGGCAGCCCGGACGTGCGCGTGCTGACCTATGGCATGGACCTGCGCATGGGAGGGTGGAAAGAGGCTCTCGTCGCGGTCCGCGCGGTGGAGGGCGTGGTCGACGCGGCGCCATTCGTGGTGCATCAGGGACTGGCGACCAGCGGGAGCAGCTACTCCGAGGCGATCTCGGTGGCGGGGATCATCCCCGGTGACTCGGGCTCGCGTCAGGTCACGTCGATCCGCGATCATGCGACGACCGGCGACTTCTCGTTCGATACGCCCGACGGTGAGCGCCGCGGAGCGGTCTTGGGCAGGCTGCTCGCCGACCGCCTCAGTGCGAGTGTCGGAACGAAGCTCACCCTCGTGACCGCGAGCGGAGAGCTGAACCCGCTGCTCGGTGTGGTGATTCCACGGTACGCCGAGTTCGAGGTCACCGGGCTTTTCGAGACGGGGATGTACGAGTACGACAACGGCTATGTGTACGTCGACCTCGAACGGGCGCAGCAGTTCGCCGGGCTCGACACGGCGGTCACCGGCATCGAGGTACGCACCACTGACCGCTGGGCAGCGCCCGACGTGGCGGCGCGGATCGACAGCGCGATGGGCTCGGCCTACTTCACGCGCGACTGGCAGCAGCAGAACAGTTCGCTCTTCCGCGCGCTCAAACTCGAGAAGTTCGCGATGGCGGTGGTGCTCGCGCTGATCATCATGGTCGCGGCGTTCAACATCGTGAGCACGCTCACCATGGTGGTACGCGACAAGACGCGTGAGATCGGGATCCTGAAGGCGATGGGCCTTCGCGCCGACTCGGTCCGCGCGATCTTCCTGTTGCAGGGGCTCTTCATCGGCATCGTGGGCACGAGCATTGGACTCGCGCTCGGCATCGGGGTCGGGCTCGCGCTCGACAAGGGACGCCTGATCGCGCTCGATCCCTCGGTGTATTTCATCGATCACCTGCCGGTGCAGCTGCAGCCGTTCGACATCGCGCTGATCGCGCTGCTGAGCGTAGGGGTCGCGGTCCTCGCGACACTGCACCCGGCAGCGTCCGCGTCGAAGCTCTACCCGATCGAGGCGATCCGCAGCGAATGACCGACGCGCCGCGCGGCCCCGTGCTCGAAGCGACTGGCGTGGAGAAGTCCTACCGCGGTGGTGACGGGACGTTGATCCGCGTCCTTGACGGTGTGGACCTCATGGTCTCGCCCGGCGAAATGGTCGCCGTGGTGGGCGCCAGTGGATCCGGCAAGAGCACGTTCCTGCATGTACTCGGGGCGCTCGATCGGCCTGACGCCGGGGAGGTCAAGCTCGCTGATCAGGCGACGCGGACGACCGACGACGAGGTCCTCGCGGAACTAAGGAACCGGACCGTGGGATTCGTCTTTCAGTTCCACCACCTCCTGAAAGAGTTCTCCGCGGTCGAGAATGTGATGATGCCCCTACTGATCGCCCAGATGCCGCCGGCCGAGGCGCGTGCGCGCGCCGAGGCGCTGTTGGAGCGCGTAGGGCTCTCGGCTCGCCGGCACCACCGGCCGGCCGAGCTGTCGGGCGGTGAACAGCAGCGGACGGCGGTCGCCCGGGCGCTGGCTGCGAAGCCGCCGCTGCTCTTGGCCGACGAACCGTCGGGGAATCTCGACCATCACAACGCCGAGCGACTGCATGACCTTTTCGCGGAACTGACGGCCGAGTTCGCGGTCGGGTTAGTGGTGGTGACGCACAACCGGTCGTTGGCGGCGCGTGCATCACGCGTGCTGCACCTCGAGGACGGGCGCCTGCTGCCGGCGGCGGCGTCTGAGGGGGGCGTCTGATGATCTGCGACCAGTGCCGGGAGCGCGACGCCGTGGTGCACCTGACGCAGATGGTCGAGCACGCGGTCAAGCAGGTGCACCTTTGCGAGCAGTGCTCGGCGGAGCGGGGGATCGAGACCACGGTCGCCGAGCCAAAGCATCCGCTCGGCGACTTCTTGCAGGCGGTGCAACAACAGGCTGCTCAGATGCCGGGCGATGCGGCCCGATGCGCCTACTGCGGGACGTCGCTGCGCGACTTCCGGGCGAGCGGTCGGCTTGGCTGCGCGCACTGCTACGGTGCATTCGAGCAGAGCCTGCGCGAACTGCTCCGCCGCGTGCACGGCTCGACGAAGCACGAGGGGTGGCGCTACGAGGCGCGGGACCCCGAACTCGTCACGCGGGCCGAGACGTTGCGCGCCTTGCGCGACAAGTTGAAGCGCGCAGTCTCGGACGAAGCGTTCGAGAACGCGGCCACATTGCGCGACGAGATCCGGGGGCTCGAATGAGTCTCGACCTGAGTCTGGTGCCCGACGGTGGACTGCACTGGCTGAGCGCATCCGGGGAGCACGCGGGGATCGTGCTGTCGTCGCGCATCCGACTCGCGCGCAATCTGGCGGGATACGCGTTCCCGCCGCGCGCGCGCGAGGGGGAGCGTTTGCGGGTGCTGCATCAGGTGCGCGAGGCGGTGGGGCGCGTGCCGTCGCTGCGCGACTCGGCGTTCGTGCGCGTGGACGAGTGTTCCGCGCAGGACCGGTTGCTGCTCCACGAGCGGCACCTGGTGAGTCGTGAGCTCGCGGGGCTGGACCAGGGGGCCACAGCGCCCGGCGCCGGCGCGGTCTTCGTCGCCGGAGATTCGGGCTTGATGGTCAACGAGGAGGACCATCTGCGGTTGCAAGTGTTCCGGTCGGGGTTCGACGTGGCCGGTGCGCTACGCGATGCCGAGCGGATGGACCGTGAGCTGGGGACCGAAGTGCCGTACGCATGGCACCACGAGTTCGGCTTCCTGACCGCGTGCCCCACCAACACGGGCACGGGGATGCGCGCCTCGGTGTTGATTCATCTGCCGGCGCTGGTGCTCACGCAGGAGATCGGGAAGGTGTTGCAGGGGTTGCAGCACATGGGGCTCACCTACCGCGGGCTCTACGGCGAGGGCAGCGACGTCCTCGGCAACTTCTTCCAGATCTCGAACCAAACGACGCTCGGGAAGGGCGAAGACGAGCTCGCCGACCAACTCGTGCGGGTGGTGCGCCGCGTGATCGAGCGTGAGGAGGAGGCCCGTCGTGTCCTGGTGCGCGACGCCGGGTATATTATCGAGGACAAGTTATGGCGGGCCTACGGCACGTTGCGTCACGCGCGCAACCTGCCGGCCGACGAAGCGATGAACCTGCTGAGTGGCGTGCGGCTGGCGGCGGGACTGAATCTGTTGTCGGGTCTCAGTGTATACACGCTCAACAAGCTCCTGATCTTCAGCCAGTCGGCGCACCTCTCCCATGCGGCAGGGCGGGTGTTGACCGAGGGCGAGGCGAACCTGGCGCGCGCGAAGTACGTGCGCACGGTGCTCGCGACCGAAGCGAAGCTCCCCGGCTGATCCGGGAACCCGAGGCGACCGATGAACGGCTACAACTTCACTGAGCGGGTCCGGAAGGTCCTGGCGATGGCGCGCGAAGAAGCCGCGCGTCTCCATCACGAGTACGTCGGCACCGAGCATATCCTGCTCGGGCTGATCCGTGAGGGCGAGGGCGTTGCCGCCGCCGTGCTGAACAACCTCAGCGTCGACCTCGAGGAGATCCAGCAGAAGATCGAGGAGACGGTGAAGAAGGGGAAGGCGGCGCAAGCCTCCGGTCCTGATCTGCCGTACACGTCGCGCGCGAAGAAAGTGCTCGAGCTCGCGATGGGCGAGGCGCGCGAGCTGAACCATAGCTACGTGGGCACGGAGCATCTGCTCCTCGGTCTCTTGCGCGAGGAGAAGGGCATCGCGGCGCAGGTGCTGTCCGAGGCGGGCGTGAACCTCGAAGCGGCGCGTGCCGAGACGTTGCGACTGCTCGGGACGGAGCTGCCGCAGGGGGGCACGCCGGGCCAGCCGAGCGTGGTGCCTCAGCCGGCGGTGGCCAAGGGCGAAAAGAAGTCGAAGACGCCGGCGCTCGATCATTTCTGCCGCGACCTGACGACGCTCGCGGCCGAGGGGCAGCTCGATCCGACGATCGGTCGCTTCAAGGAGATCGAGCGCGTGATGGAGGTACTGTCGCGTCGCAAGAAGAACAACCCGGTGCTCATCGGCGAGCCCGGGGTGGGGAAGACGGCGATCGTCGAGGGCCTCGCCCAGATGATCGCGAACAACACCTGCCCGGATTCGCTGCGCGACCACCGGGTGCTCTCGCTCGACATGGCGGCGGTGATCGCAGGGACCAAGTACCGGGGCCAGTTCGAGGAGCGGCTCAAGGCGGTGATGAACGAGATCGCGCAGAACAAGCAGATCATCCTGTTCATCGACGAGTTGCACACGCTCGTGGGCGCTGGTGCGGCCGAAGGCGCGATCGACGCGAGCAACATGCTCAAACCGGCGCTCGCGCGCGGCGAGCTGCAGTGCGTCGGCGCGTCGACGCTCAATGAGTACCGCAAGTACATCGAGAAGGATGGCGCGCTCGAGCGCCGCTTCCAGACGGTCGTCGTCGATCCGCCGTCGATCGACGAGACGGTCGAGATCCTCAAGGGGTTGCGCGCGAAGTACGAGGACCATCATCGCGTGACGATCCCCGACGAGACCCTGGTGCTCGCGGCCAAGCTCTCCGAGCGCTACATCACCGACCGGTTCCTGCCCGACAAGGCGATCGACGTGATCGACGAGGCGGGGGCCCGCGCGCGGTTGTCGGCGCAGGTGCCGCCACCGGAGGTCGCGGACCTCAAGACGAAACTCGAGGCCGTGAACGCCGAGAAGGATGCAGCCGTGCGCGACCAGAACTTCGAGCGTGCGGCCGCTCTGCGCGACTCGGAGCGTGAGCTGCAAGGGCAGATCCGTGCGCGCCAGGAGGAGTGGGAGACGCGTCGTCAGTCGATCCGGCCGGTGCTCGGCGAAGAGGAGATCGCGTTCATCGTTGGACGGTGGACGGGGATCCCGGTGACGCGGCTGCAGGAGGCCGAGACCGCGCGATTGTTGCGGATGGAGGAAGAGCTGCACTCGCAGGTCGTGGCGCAGGAGGCGGCGATCAAGGCGATCGCCAGGGCGATCCGTCGTAGCCGCGCGGGCCTCAAGGATCCGCGGCGTCCGATCGGCTCGTTCATCTTCTGCGGCCCGACCGGTGTCGGCAAGACCGAGCTCGCCAGAGCGTTGGCGAAGTTCCTCTTCGCGGATTCTGCGGCGCTCATCCGCGTGGACATGAGCGAGTACATGGAGAAGTTCTCCGTGTCGCGTCTGATCGGCGCGCCGCCGGGCTACGTCGGCTACGAGGATTCCGGCACGCTCACCAAGGCGGTCCGTCGCAAGCCGTATAGCGTGATCCTGCTCGACGAGATCGAGAAGGCGCACCCCGACGTCTTCAATATCCTGCTGCAGGTGCTGGACGAGGGGCACCTCACCGATAACTACGGCCGCGTGATCGACTTCAAGAACACCGTCGTGATCATGACGTCGAACGTGGGTGCGAAGGACATCACCAAGAACCGCACGCTCGGCTTCGGGACGAACGACGTGATCTCGGACTTCGATCGGATCTCCGAGAAGGTGAAAGAGGAGTTGCAGCACGCCTTCAATCCGGAGTTCCTCAACCGGCTCGACGACGTGATCGTCTTCCATCCGCTGAGCAAGGAGCACATCGCACAGATCGTGACGATCCTGCTCAATGAGGTGCAGAAGCGCCTCGGGGATGAGGCGCTCACACTCAAGCTCACGGACGGGGCGATCGAGTTCCTGGTCAAGAACGGCTACGATGTGGCGTACGGCGCACGGCCGCTCAAGCGCGCGATCCAGCGGTGGATCGAGGATCCGCTCTCGGAGAAGATCCTCATGGCCGAGTTCAGTCGAGGGGACGAGATCGAGGTGGATGTGTCGTCGGACGGCGCGAAGCTCGAGTTCCGGGTCCCAGCCATCGCTCCGAAGGCCTGATCCCCTCCACGATCCCTTGAACGAGATTCGGGGCCGGACTGAACTGTCCGGCCCTGACCGTGTATATTCCTTCCATGTATCGAGTTCCGACCGTGGCGCTCGCCGCCTTCTTGGCGGTGACGCCCTTGGCTGCACAGGATCAGTCGTCCCCGACGGGGCGCTGTCTCACCCCCGACTCGATCGACGTTCGGGGGGTGCAGCGCATCTCCCGCGAGGCGGCGATCGCGTCGTCGGGGCTCGTGCCCGGAACGACGCTCAACTTCCCGGCGATCCAGCGCGCGATCCGCGACCTCTTCGGCACAGGGGATTTCGACGAGGTCGGCATCGACTGTGACATTGAGAGTCCGACCCGGGCGACGCTCGTGATCGTCGTCAAGGAGCGGCCGCTGCTCGGCGCGGTCTCAGTGACGGGTCCCCGGCGCGTGTCCGAGCGCCAGGTGCAGGACCGCGTTGAGCTGCTGATCGGTAGGCCGGTGGATGCCGCGCAGGTCGCGAAGGCGATGACGCGCATCGACTCGCTGTACCAGGCGAACGGCTACTATCTCGCCCGAGTGCGCCCCGAGACGACTGTGGTCGGCGACCGGATCAACATCGTGTTCCGCGTCGACGAGGGCCGTCGGCTCGCGATCTCGGGTATCCGGGTCGACGGCAACACCGCGCTCGCGGATCAGGACGTCGCCGGCGCGATGAAGACGAAACCCGAGGGCTTCTGGTGGTTCCGGCGTGGGGCGTTCGACGAGGACAAGTTCGCGACCGACCTCGGAGAGCGGATACCGAAGCTCTTCGCCGAGCGCGGATACGTCGACTTCCAACTCGACCGCGATTCGCTGGTGGTCGACCGCGAGCGCGGCAAGGCGATGATCGAACTCACGTTGCGTGAGGGTGCGCAGTATCGCGTGCGAGAGTTTGAAGTGGTCGGCAACCGGCGCTTCACGACCGAGCAGATCGCGGCCTACTATCCGTTCACCGACCGCGCGCCGTCGCTCACCGAGAGAGCGCGCGCGCTGGTGAAGCGGAGAGCGCCAGCGACGAACATCTTCGACCGGACGCGTTGGGAGGAGGCGACCCAACAGGTCGGTACGCTCTACAGCAACGAAGGGTACATCTACGCGCAGGTCCGCCCCGTGGTCGAGCGCGACCCCTCCGACTCGGCAGGCTACGTCCGGTTGCGGTGGGACGTCGTCGAGGGGACGCCGGCGATCATCAATCGCGTGGAGATCCTCGGCAACGACTTCACGATTGAGAACTGCATCCGGGACCAGCTGGTGATCATCCCCGGTGACGTGTTCAATCAGGAGCGGATGATCCGCAGCTGGCGCAGCATCTCGAATCTCGGCTTCTTCGACGCGCCGCTGCCGTTCCCGGACGTGCGGCCGGCGAACGAGGCCGGCGACGTGGACATCGTCTTCCGCGTGAAGGAGAAGCGGACGGGCAACGTGAACTTCGGCGCCTCGGTCGGGCAGGGCACCGGACTCGGCGGCTTCATCGGACTCGAGCAACCGAACCTGTTCGGCAAGTGCAAACGTGGCTCGGTCCAGTGGCAGTTCGGCCAGTTCATCAACGACTTCAATACCTCGTACACCGATCCCGGCATCCGCGGGTCGTTGATCTCGGGCCAGTTGAGCGCGTATCGTTCGCAGGCACGGTATCGGATCGCGGACCTGGGTCGGTCGACGCGCACGGGCTTCAACCTGCGCGTCGGGTTCCCGTTCCCGCAGAGCCGGTTCACGCGCGTGTTCACGTCCTACGGCCTTGAATCGGTCGCGTTCGGTCAGGACGGTCTGCTCGGGAGCGCGACGACCGCGACCTGCTCGGGATGTCTCCGCAGCACGATCGGCTTCGACGTGACGCGTGACACGCGACTCGACATGCCGTTCCCGACCGAAGGGCAGTTCCAGACCATGAGCGCGCAGTTCAATGGCGGCCCACTCGGCGGCACGGCGACGTTCCAGCGCCTCACGTCCGAGTTCCGGTCGTACACTGTGCTCGCACGGATCGGTGGTAGCAAGCCGGGATCGCAGCCGCTGCGCCTCACCTTCGGACTCTCGGCGCGCTCCGGTGCGGTGTTCGGCGACGCGGGCGATTTCTTCTGGTCGCAGCAGTTCTCACTCGGCGGTGTGCAGTTCGGTGAGATGCTACGCGGGTACCCCGAGTTCTCGATCACGCCGGCCGGCTTCCTCGGCGGCACCGGGCAGTTCAACGCTCAGCGCGAGTCGTTCGGCAGTGCCTTCTTCGCCTCGACGGCGGAGATCGGTCTCCGCTTCAATCAGTCGGTGTACATCAACGCCTTCTTCGATGCTGGCAACCTCTGGTTGCGTCCGCGGGATTTCGACCCGACGCGACTCTTCCGTGGTTCTGGCCTCGGTGTCTCCACCGTCACGCCGCTCGGTCCGCTCGGGATCGACTATGCGTACGGGTTCGATCGCCGCGACGCTGCCGGACTCCCGGCACCGCGGTGGCAGCTGCACTTCCGTCTCGGCCAAGTCTTCTAAACCTCGGAGCCCTACCATGTTCGTCCGTTCGCGCGGCCTGTTCGCCGCTCTCGTTCTCGTCATCGCCGCCGCGCCGGTCCAGGCGCAGGCCCGCTTCGGTTATGTGGACTCGCGTAAGATCCTGCAGGAGATGCCAGGGCGTCAGCAGGTCGAGGCGAAGTTGCGTACCGATCTCGAAGTGCTCGCCGCGCGCGAGAAGAGGATGATCGACTCGCTCAACGTCATGATGAGCGCGTTCGAGAAGGATTCCGCGACGCTCGCCGCCGCCGATCGCACCGCCCGCTTCACCGCGTTGCAGAAGTACGACGCGATGTACCGGGACACGCTGCAGTCGTTGCAGACTGAGGCACAGACGCTCCAGGGCGAAGCGATGCAGCCACTGTTCGACCTGATCAAGGTCGCGCTCGATGACATCCGCGCATCGGATGGTCTGGCGATGATCTTCGACATCGGGGGTCAGGCGAATCCGATCGTCGCGATGGATCGGAATCTCGACCTCTCCGACAAGGTGATCGCGCGCCTCCGCACCATGCCGGCGCAGCGTCCGGTCGCGGTGCCAGTTCGTCCGGCTCCCGCCCCCGCGGCACGGCCGACTGGACCGGTCCCGGCGCCGGCGGGTGTGCGCCGCCCGTAAGCCTCGCACATCGGACTCCCACCCCCGATGTCCGTCGCACCCTTGACCTCACGCCGCCTCGCCGACGTCGCAATCGCCGTCGGTGGGTCGGTCGTGGGTGACGGGAATGCGAGGGTGAGTGGGATCGCGTCGCTCGACCGGGCGACGCCGACCGACCTGACGTTCCTCGCGTCATCGAAGTACGCGCCGCTGTTGTTGGAGAGTGCGGCCGGCGGGGTGCTCGTGACCCCGGAACTCGCCGACGTCCCGGGGCACTGCAGGAACCGCATCGTCGTCGCCAATCCGCACGAGGCGATGATCGCCCTGCTGCCGACGTTCTATCGGATGCCGTCGCGGCCATTCGTTGGAGTGCATCCGTCGGCGATCGTGGACGCTACCGCGCGCGTCGACGCGGACGCCTGCGTCGAGGCGTTCTGTGTGGTCGGAGCCGATGCCGTGATCGGTCGGGGATGCTGGATCGGCTCGCACTGCGTGATCGGCGAGGGGGTGACGGTGGGCGCCGACACTCGGCTGGTGAGCCAGGTGACACTCTACCCTGGGGCCGAGGTCGGCGCGCGCGTCCTGCTACATGCGGGTGTGCGCATAGGGAGTGACGGTTTCGGCTTCGTCTTCCGCGAGGGGATCCACCAGAAGGTCCCGCATGTGGGACGATGCGTGATCGGTGACGACGTCGAGATCGGGGCGAACAGCACGATCGACCGAGGCAGCATCGACGCCACGGAGATCGGGGCGGGGACGAAGATCGATAACCTTGTGCACGTCGGCCACAACGCGCGGGTCGGACGTCTCTGTCTCTTCGCCGCCGGTGTGGGGGTCGCGGGAAGCGCGCGAATCGAAGATGGCGTGATGCTCGCCGGACAGGTCGGCGTCGCGGGTCACATCACGGTCGGCGCAGGCGCGATCATCACCGCGCAGTCGGGCGTGCTCAAGAGCGTGCCCGCCGGAGAGACGTGGGGCGGATTCCCGTCGCGATCGCAGCGCGAGACGCTCCGGGGGTATGCGGCGGTGAACAAGCTCCCCGACCTCATGAAGCGGCTCGAGAAGTTGCTCGCGCGGGACCCCGACGCGTGAGCGCTCGTCGCACGATCACGCGCCCGGTCACCGTCGCCGGCACGGGATTGCACCTCGGGCGCCCCTGCGCACTCACCTTCGAGCCAGCTGCCGTCGGGACGGGCATCCGATTCCGGCGGACGGATCTTGCGGGGCAGCCAGAGACGCGCGCGCACGTCTCGCTCGCGATCGCGGCCGAACGCCGGACGCAGCTGGGGACGGGTGAGGGGGCGCTGCACACTGTGGAGCATGTGCTCGCGGCGGTGGCGGGACTCGAGATCGACGACCTGATGATCGCCATGGATGCTGCCGAACCGCCGATCATGGACGGGTCGGCGGAACCGTTCCGTCTCGCGTTGCTCGACGCGACGCCGGCGTTCGGCGGCGGGACGGCAGACGTATTGCGACTGAAGGAGTCGGTGCGCGTGGTCGACGGCGAGTCGGTCTACGTGGCGCATCCGGCAGACGCGCTTGACCTCGAAGTGCTGATCGATTTCCCGCATCCGCGGATCGGCGCGCAGCAAGGACGCTATCGCGTCACGCCGGAGTCCTTCTCGCGCGAACTCTCGCCGGCGCGCACATTCGGGATGCTGAGCTGGGTCGAAGGGCTCCGCGCGAAGGGGCTCATTCAGGGCGCGTCCACCGAGAACACGATCGTGCTCGACGAGCGTGACGTGGTCGGGACGACGCTGCGCTGGCCGGATGAGTTCGTCCGGCATAAGGCGATGGACGTGGTCGGGGATCTGGCACTGGCGGGGATGCGCGTCGCGGCGCGCATCACCGCGACCAGGCCGAGCCACCGCGGGACCGTGACGCTCGTGCGCGAGATGCTCGCGCACGCACTGCCGCAACAATCGGAGGCACGAGTGCAACTGGGAATCGAAGAGATCATGAAGATCCTCCCCCACCGTTATCCGTTCCTGCTCGTGGACCGGGTGATCGAGATGGAGGAGAAGAAGCGGATCGTGGCGCTCAAGAACGTCACGATCAACGAGCCGTTCTTTCAGGGGCACTTCCCGGGGCACCCGATCATGCCGGGCGTGCTGATCGTGGAGGCGATGGCCCAGGTCGGTGGCGTGCTCCTGATGGGCACGGTGGATGACCCGGACAGCAAAGTCGTGTACTTCATGTCACTCGACAACGTGAAGTTCCGCCGCCCCGTGAAGCCGGGCGACCAGTTGCGGATCGAGGTCGACATCGTGCAGCTGCGCAATACGGTGTGCCGCATCAAGGGCGTCGCGAAGGTCGACGACGTCGTGGTGTGCGAGGCGGAAATGGCGGCGGTGGTGCGCGACCGATGAGCGCCCGCATCCATGCCACGGCGATCGTCCACCCCGACGCGCAACTCGCCGACGACGTCGAAGTGGGCCCCTGGGCCTACATCGGTCCTCACTGCAGCGTCGGCGCCGGCAGCGTGATCCACATGCGCGCGACGCTCGAGGCGCATGTGCACCTCGCGGCGCGCGTGAGCGTCGGTGTCGGGAGCGTGCTCGGCGGTCTGCCGCAGGACCTGAAGTTCAGGGGCGAGGTCACGACCGTCGAAGTCGGTGAGGGCACGACGATCCGAGAGTACGCGACGATCAATCGGGGCACCTCGGAGTCGTTCAAGACGACGGTGGGGAAGGGAGCCTTCCTCATGTCGTACGTGCACCTGGCACACGATTGTCACATCGGCGACGGTGTGATCATATCGAACGGGACGCAGCTCGCGGGGCATGTGAAGATCGACGACCGGGCGATCATCTCCGGCCTCTGCGCCGTGCATCAGTTCGTGAAGATCGGCCGACATGCATTCGTCGGCGGCATGTCGCGCGTGGCGAAGGACATCCCGCCGTTCGTGAAGGCGGTGGGGAACCCGGTGAAGCTCTACGGGCTCAACTCGATCGGGCTGCAGCGGAGCGGATTCTCCGACGTGACGGTGTCGGAGCTCAAGAAGGCGTATCGTCTCTTCTTCCGATCCGACATCAATATTTCGCAGGCGATGGAGCGGGCGGCAGTCGATCTGCAGCCGTTCCCCGAAGTCCAGGCGTTCATCGCGTTCGTCGAGGCGAGCGACCGAGGGATCGTCACATGACGGAGCCGCTGCGGGTCGGTGTCGTCGGTACGGGAAGCCTCGGCTATCATCACGCGCGGATCCTGCGGGAGATCCCGGCGGTCGTGTTCCGTGGTTTCTACGAGGCGAATCCCGAGCGCGCTGGCACGGTCGAGCGTGAACTCGGCGTGCGCGCGTACCCCACGCTCGATGCGTTGCTCGACGACGTCGATGCGGTATCGATCGTCGTGCCGACGCCGAAGCACCATCAGGTCGCGATGGCCGCCCTTGCCAAGGGCAAACATCTGCTCATCGAAAAGCCGATCACGGTGACGCTCGCCGAAGCTGACGAACTGCTTGCGCTCGCCGAGCAGAAGGGCGTGCTCGTGCAGATCGGGCACATCGAGCGGTTCAACCGCGCGATCCGCGCGGCGCTCCCCTATGTCGATCGTCCGCTGTTCATCGACAGTGACCGACTCGCACCGTTCAATCCGCGCGGGTCGGACGTGGCTGTGGTGCTCGACCTGATGATCCACGACATCGACTTGGTGCTGACCCTCATCGGCTCGCCGGTACGGGACGTCTCTGCCGCAGGACTCCCGGTGCTGACACCGTCGATCGATATCGCCGACGCACGCATCACGTTCACGACCGGTGCCGTGGCGACGATCACGTCGAGCCGCGTGTCGAAGGACCGGATGCGCAAGCTGCGCATCTTCCAGCGGAACGGCTATCTCTCACTCGACCTCGCCGCCGGCACGGGTGAGATGTATCGCCTGCGCGAGGACGTCGATCTCGCCACGCTCGCGCTGCAGGCGCAGCCGCTCGAGGCATTCGTGGAACGCGTGGCGATCGACGCTCCCGAGGGTGAACCGTTGCGTCTCGAACTTGAGAGCTTCGTCGCGGCGTTGCGCGGCGAGCAGCCGGTCGCCGTCACGGGCAGGGCCGGGCGCGATGCGCTGGCCGTCGCACTGAGGATCGTCGCGGACATCGAGCGTTCGCTCCCCGCCCTGGGCGCCGCCCTGCCCGGCCGTGGTGCGTGAGATCCTGATCCTCGCCGGCGAGGCGTCAGGGGACCTTCACGGGTCGATCCTCGCCGAGCGACTGCGTGCGATGCACTCCGAGTTCGCGATCGCGGGGACCGGCGGGGCGCGAATGCGCGTGGCCGGCGTGGAGATGATCCAGGAACACGAAGGCGTGGTCGGCTTCGTCGAGGTCCTGCGGCATATCCCAGCGCACCTGCGACTGCTTGGGCGGATCAAGCGTCGGCTCGATGCCGGGAATGTGGCGCTCGTGCTCTGCATCGACTATCCGGGGTTCAACATGCGCGTGGCGGCGGCAGCGCATGCGCGCGGCGTGCCGGTCCTCTACTACATCACGCCGCAGGTCTGGGCGTGGCGCGCCGGCCGCATGCGCACCATGGCGCGGATCATCACGAAGGCGGCCGTGATCCTGCCGTTCGAGGAGCAGATGCTGCGGGCCGCCGGAGTGGACGCGACATTCGTCGGGCATCCGTTGCTCGACCGCGCCGCCGCGATGCCGAGCCGCGCCGAGGCGCGGGCGAAGCTCGGATTCAGCGAGAGCGATGAGGTGCTCGCGCTCTTTCCCGGCAGTCGCGCGCAGGAGATCCGGCGACATCTCGTGGAGTTCGTCGCCGTCGCGCGCGCACTGCAGGCTCGCCGCCCCGGGCTCAAGGTCGTGATGAGTGTCGCGCCGACGATCCAGCTGCGCGACGACGAGGTGCCGTTCCCGCTCGTGCGGTCGGCGTCGTTCGACGTGCTCCGCGCCGCGGACGTGGCACTTTGCAAGAGCGGGACAACGACGCTCGAGGCTGCAGTGGCGGGCTGCCCGTGCGTGATCGTGTACCGGACGAGCGCGATCTCGTACGCGATCGCGCGGCGGTTGGTGCGGATCGAGCACATCGGCTTGCTCAACATCGTGGCGGGCCGCACGGTGGCGCCGGAGTTCGTGCAGGACGCGTTCCGTGCCGTGCCGGTGGCCGACGCGCTCGAGCCGTTGTTCGATCGCACCGGTGCGGCGCGACTCGCGATGCTCGCGGGGCTTGCCGAGGTCAGGGCACGGCTGGGGGATCCGGGGGCGACGCAACGCGTGGCGGCGATGGCGGCGGAGATGATCGGATGAGCGCGGCGCCTGCGACACGATCCACAACGGCGCGACCGGAACGGACTGCAGCGCAGGAGCGCCGCCTCCGGTGGATCGTGCGACTCGGGGAGCCGCTGCTCCGGCTACTCTCGTCGACCTGGCGGATCGAGGAAGTGGGCAGCGAGGGTTGGCAGCGATTGAAGCTCGCGAAGCAACCGTTCATCATCGCGCTCTGGCACGGGCAGTTGCTGCCGATGTGCTGGGTCCTCCGAACCACGGGCCTGTCGGCGATGATCAGCGAGCATCGCGATGGTGAGATCATCGCGCGGATCAGCGCGCTTTGGGGATACACACTCGTGCGCGGCTCGACCTCTCGCGGCGCGGGACGAGCGCTGTTGGGCATGATCCGCGAACTCGAAGCGGGGCGCGCCTTCATCATCACGCCTGATGGTCCGAGGGGACCTGCTGGTGTGGCACAGGCCGGGACGCTCCTGGCGTCGCAGCGCTCCCACTCGCCCGTCATTCCGGCGCATGTGTCGTGTCGGCACGCCTGGTACCTGAACGGCTGGGACCGCTTCATGATCCCCAAGCCGTTCGCGCGCGTGCACGTGACGTACGGAGAGCCGTGGGTCGCGACCGGCACCGACGAGGTGGCGCAGAAGGAACTCTCGGGGCGTATGGGCCGCGCGATCCCGGCGCATCTCCCACCGCGCACATGACGGCGGGCTCGCGCCGCGGGATCGAAGCGCTGTGGGCGCATGACGGCGCCGGCGCGCGAGCGCTGGCGCCGTTGTCTTGGTTGTTCGGCGCGGGCACGTCGCTTCGCAACGCGGCGTACGACCGCGGGCTTCTGAGTTCACGACCACTTGGCCTCCCGACGATCAGTGTTGGGAACGTCAGCGTGGGCGGGACCGGCAAGACACCAATGGCCGCGTGGGTCGCGCAGTGGATGATCGAGCACGGGATGCGTCCGGCGATCCTGCTCCGCGGCTACGGCGCGGACGAACCCTTGGTGCACGAACGGCTGACGCCGGGGGCGATCGTCGTCGCGGATCCGGATCGCGTGCGCGGCGCCGCTGATGCGATGCTTCGCGGCGCGCAGGTGTTGGTGCTCGACGACGCGTTCCAGCACCGGCAGGCTCGACGCGATCTCGACATTGTCCTGGTGGCTGCGGAGCAGGCGGGATCGCAGCGCCTCCTGCCGGCCGGTCCGTATCGTGAGCCGGCGTCGGCGCTGCGCCGTGCGCACGCGCTCGTGGTCACGCGCAAGCGCGCGTCGCTCCCCGAGGCGGAGGCGGTCGCCGAGCGGTGGGTACGAGAGAATCCGTCGTGTGCGGTGGCGATCGCATCGCTCGCACCGGCGACACTCGTGCGGGTCGGGGAACCGGAGCGACAGTCGGTCGTGGCGCTTCGGGCGGCGCACGTACTCGCGATCTCGGCGATCGGTCAGCCCGCCGCGTTCGAGGGGCAACTTTCCGACCTCGGCGCCGAGGTCACGTCGGCGGCGTTCGAGGACCACCACGCATTCACCGACGGTGATGTGTCATTGCTCGTGGCGCTGGCCGCGGGCGCGGATCGTGTCGTCTGCACGCTCAAGGACGCCGTCAAGCTCGAAGGGCGCTGGCCTCGCCAAGGCCCAGCCTTGTGGTATCTTTCCCAAGCGGTCACGATCGAGCGCGGTGCAGGGGAGTTGGATCGTCTGCTCACCAGATCGATGACCGTCCGCCGCTAGCCAACCGCACCCGATCCGCCGGCTTCCCGCTGGCTCTGTCCCAACTCCCATGGCTGACTTCCGCCTTCCGACCGACAACATCGTCCGCCCCGACAAGGACCGCTTCCTCAACGAGGAGAATCCGTTCGAGGCGATGATGTCCCGCCTCGACCGCGCGGCCAAGCTGCTCGACCTCGAGCCCGGCATCTACAAGGTGCTCCGGAGCGCCGAGAAGGAGATCACGGTGTCGATCCCCGTGATGATGGACAACGGCGAGGTGGAGGTCTTCACCGGCATCCGCGTCCTGCACAACACCTCGCGCGGTCCGGCGAAGGGCGGGATCCGGTTCGATATGAACGTGACGCTCGACGAGGTGAAGGCGCTCGCGGCGTGGATGACCTGGAAGTGCGCGGTGGTCAACATCCCGTTCGGCGGGGCGAAGGGTGGCGTGATCTGCGACCCGCTGAAGATGTCGGTCGGTGAGCTTGAGCGCGTGACGCGTCGCTACACCTCCGGGATCATCCAGACGCTCGGCCCTGACTCCGACGTTCCCGCGCCCGACGTGAACACGAACGAACGCGTGATGGCCTGGCTCATGGATACCTACTCGATGCACGTCGGTCACACCGTGAACGCGGTGACGACCGGCAAGCCAGTGGAGATGGGCGGTTCGCTGGGACGTCGTGAAGCGACGGGGCGTGGAGTGATGATCACGACGCTGCAGGCGCTCGAGCATCTCAAGATGGAGTCCAAGGGCGCGACGGTCGCCGTGCAGGGGTTCGGCAACGTCGGCTCGATCGGTGCGCAGCTGCTGCAGCAGGCCGGATGCAAGGTGGTCGCGGTGAGTGACCGGACCGGTGGCTGGCACAACCCGAAGGGGCTCGACGTCGACGACGCGATCGCCCACGTCAAAAAGCACAAGACGCTCGAAGGCTACGGCAAGGGCGAAGCGGTCACGAACGCCCAGTTGCTCGAGCTCGAGGTCGACGTGCTCGTGCCCGCCGCGCTCGAGAACGTGATCACGACCAAGAACGCCAAGAACATCAAGGCGAAGGTGATCTGTGAGGGCGCCAACGGCCCCACGACGGCGGTCGCCGACGAGATGCTCGACGAGAAGGGCATCTTCGTGATCCCGGACATCCTCGCGAACGCTGGCGGTGTCACGGTGAGCTACTTCGAGTGGGTGCAGAACCGCGGCGGCTATTACTGGACGGAGCAGGTGGTGAACGACCGGCTGCGCGACATCATGGTCAACAGCTTCCGCGAAGTGCTCAAGCTCTCGATGCAACACAAGGTCAACATGCGCACCGCGGCGTACATGGTGGCGATCAGTCGCGTGGCGACGGTGCATCGTCTGCGCGGCATCTATGCGTGAACCGATCGTCGCCCCGCGCGGTCGGGGGCGGCGGTGAAAGTGCAGGTGGCCGTCGTAGGCAAGCCGCGCGACGCGGCACTCGCGGCGGCCATTCGTGAGTACGAGACACGGGCGGCGCGCTACTGGCCGCTCGACGTGGTCGAGGTGAAAGAGGAATCGGCTCGCGCGTCGAGCGGGGCGGTGGTGATGCGGAAGGAGGGGGAACGGCTGCTCGAGAGGATCCCGTCCAGCGCACGACTCATCCTGTGCGATCCGGGCGGAGAGGCGATGGATTCCGCGACCTTCGCTGCGATGATGCAACAGCAGCGGGAGCGGGCGCAGGACGTCGCCTTCGTGATCGGCGGCGCGCATGGGATAGGTGAGGTCGTGCGCGAACGGCCACATCGGCGGATCGCGCTGGCCCCTTGGACGCTCCCGCACGAACTGGCGCGCCTCGTGCTCGCCGAGCAACTCTACCGCGCCGGCACGATCGGCCGCAACGAACCCTACCACAAGTGACGCTTCGCGCCGTGATGTTCCCGTCCTCCGATCGGCTTCGATGTGCTCCGCAGGCGCGCTGCTCGGTCGGGGCGGCGACGTGAGCGCGCCTCGCGTCGTCACGGAGCCCTTGGGCGGCGGTCCGCTCTCGCGGGCGATGCAGGACGGGGTCGCGCCGGCCGAGTGGTACAGGGCGCGCCCACGCGGCGCCGTGGAGTGGACGGCGCACGCCGAGGCGGTGCGTGCGGAGTTCTCGGCGAGCCGCTGGCTCGCCGGACTGCGCCCGGCATTCGACGCGTCGGGCCCGGCGGCGGAACGACTCGAGCGCGTCGCGTCGCAGAACGGCATTGTGGTCACGACGGGCCAGCAGCCGGGCCTCTTTGGCGGTCCGCTCTACACCTTGCTCAAGGCGTTCTCGGCGCTCGCGCTCGCCGATCGCATCGAACGGGAGACGGGTATCGCCACCGCACCCGTGTTCTGGGCGGCCACCGATGATGCCGACTTCGCCGAGGCGTCGTGGACTGCGGTCGCCGACGAGGGAACGGTCCGTCGGTTGACGATCACGCGAAAGGGGCAGGATGGACTCGTGATGGCCGAGATGCCGCTCGGCGAGACGGCACCACAACTGGAGCAGTTGTTGCACGCCGCCGGATCGGCTCCGCACGCCGGAGTATTCGACGCCCTGCGCGCGGCATATGAGCCCGACGCCACCGTCGGGTCGGCGTACGTGAAGTTCATGCGCAGCATCCTCGAGCCGCATGGTATGGCGGTACTTGATTCGTGGCATCCCTCGACGCGCGCCGCGGCGCGGCCGACGCTCGTGCAGGCGCTCCGGCGCGCGGCCGCGGTCGATGAGGCGCTCGGCCTCCGCGTGGTGGCGATCGAGCGCGCAGGTTTCCGGGCGCAGGTCGCGCGCGTGCCCAAGCTCTCGCTGGTGTTCCGTGGCCTCGCTGGCGTGAAGGAACGAGTCCCGATCTCGCAGGCACTCGACGTCGCCGACCGCGCCGACATGGTGCTCTCGGCCAACGTGCTGCTGCGGCCGATCGTCGAACGGCGCATCCTGCCGACGGTCGCGTATGTCGCGGGGCCGGGAGAGATCGCGTACTTCGCGCAGGTCGGTGCGGTCGCCGAGGCGTTGGGTATCCCGACGCCGCTCGCGGTGCCGCGGTGGGGAGCGACGATCGTCGAGCCCAACATCGATCGTCGGCTCGGCCGCCTCGGTATGGTGATCGAGGACATTCGTGCACCGCATGACGCCGAACGCCGTTTGGGTGATCGCGCGGTGCCTGCCGATGTGCGCGCCGGACTCGAAGGTCTCCGCGAGGACCTCGCTCGCCGGCTGGGCGCGTTGCGCGACGTCTCCGCTGGGCTCGATCACCTGGTTCCCGAACGCGTGATCGAGGGCGCACGCCACCAGATGCTGCATCGCGTGGACCGACTGGAGCGCCGATTGCGTGCTGCGGCACGTGCGCGGCAGACGGAGGCGGTGCAGGACCTCGCCGCCGTGCGCGCCGCGCTCATGCCCGAGGGACAGCGCCAGGAACGCCGGTTGAACGCGGTCCCGATGCTCGCGCGTCACGGTGACCTGCTGCTCGCGCAGTTGAAGGCGGGGGCCGCGATGCACGCGGGGACTCTGGTCGGCGCGTGAGCACCTGGGGCGGGGCCCGCCTGATCGCCGCGGGGATCCTGCTCAGCCGGATCTCGGGACTCGTCCGGCAAAAGGTCATCGCGTGGTTCCTTGGTGACGGCGATGCCGCCGACGCGCTCGCGTCGGCGTTCCGCATCCCCAACTTCCTGCAGAACCTGTTCGGCGAAGGGGTGCTGTCGGCGTCGTTCATCCCGGCGTACTCCAAGTTGATCGCCGAGGGCAAGCGCGAAGAGGCGGGGCGAGTCGCCGGGGCGGTGTTCTCGCTGCTCGCGCTCACCACGTCGGTGCTGGTCCTCGGCGGCATGCTCGGCTCGCCGCTGTTGGTCGATCTGATCGCGCCCGGATTCGATGGAGCGAAGCGCGATCTCACGGTGCGGCTTGTTCGACTGATCTTCCCCGGTGTGGGACTGCTCGTGCTGAGCGCGTGGTGCCTTGGCGTGTTGAACTCGCACCGACGGTTCTTCCTCTCGTACGTCTCACCGGTGCTGTTCAACGCGACCATGATCGTCGCGTTGATCGCGGCCGGTCCTGGACGCACTCCCGAGCAGATCGTGCTGATCGCGGCATGGGGAAGCGTGGCGGGGAGTCTGGCGCAGCTCCTCGTGCAGCTGCCGGCGGTGCGGCGTCTCGACAGCGCTCTCGTGTTCCGGCCGCAGGCCTCTCCGATCGTGCGCGGCGTTGCCTCGCGGTTCGGCACCGTGGTGGTCGGGCGCGGCGTGGTGCAGATCAGCGGCTTCGTCGACACCGCGATCGCCTCGTTGGTGGGCGCCGGCGCCGTCGCCACACTCGGGTATGCGCAGGCGCTCTCGATGTTGCCGGTCTCGCTCTTCGGTATGGCGATCTCGGCCGCCGAACTGCCTGCCATGGCCGGTGAGACGGGAAGCGCCGATGAAGTGGCGCGCGCACTGCGCGCGCGACTCGATCGCGGCCTCGGACAGATCGCGTACTTCGTGATCCCGTCCGCGATCGCCTTCCTGATGCTCGGTGGCGTGATCGCCGCCGGGCTGTACCAGGGTGGCGCATTCTCGGCCGAGAGTGCGCGGTGGGTGTGGGCCGCACTCGCGGGCTCTGCGGTCGGGCTGCTCGCCGGAACGATGGGGCGACTCTACTCCTCGACCAGCTACGCATTGGGTGACGCGACCACTCCGCTCAAGTTCGCGATCGTGCGTGTCTCACTCGGCGCGGCGCTCGGGTGGTCGCTCTCGCTCTCATTGCCACGCCTGCTCGGGATCGACGCGAGGTGGGGCATTGCCATGCTCACCGGTGCGTCGGGGGTCGCGGCGTGGGTGGAGTTCCAACTGCTGCGGGGGGCGATCTCGCGTCGGATCGGGGCCACCGGCGTACCACTCGGCCAGCTCGTGCGCCTCTGGGGATGCGCCATCCTTGCGGGACTCGCGAGCTTCGCCGCCGCGCGTGCGATGCAAGGGCAGCTGGCCATCGTCGTCGCGGTGGTCGCGGTCCCGACCTTCGGGGCGATCTACCTCGGCTTGACGCGGCTCCTCGGTGTGGACGATGCGCGACGCGCCTGACGTCGTTGCGCAGAAGCTCGCGCATCTGCCCGATACGCCCGGCGTATACCTCTGGCGGGACGCCGAGGGAGTGATCCTCTACGTGGGAAAGGCCAAGCGCCTCAAGCCGCGCGTCCGCAGCTACTTCGGGTCGGACCACCTCGACAATCCCAAGACACAGCGGCTTGTCGAGCGGATCGCCGACGTCGAGACGATCGTCGTGCCCGACGAAGCGAGCGCGCTGATCCTCGAGCAGAACCTGATCAAGGAGCATCGCCCCAAGTACAACGTGATGCTGCGGGACGACAAGACGTATCCGTACATCAAGGTGACGGTGCAGGAGCCATTTCCGCGTGTGTTCGTGACGCGTCGGCTGCAGAGTGACGGCGGTCGCTACTTCGGTCCGTACACCGACGTCACGGCGATGCGTCGCGCGCTCGACGTCATGAAGCGGATCTTCACGGTCCGTTCGTGCAAGTACGACATGCCACGCGAGATGCCAGAACGCGCGTGCCTGGACTATCACATCGGCAGGTGCAAGGCGCCCTGCGTCCTCTTGCAGTCGCAGGCGGACTACCGCGCGATGATCGACGAGGTGGTCGCGTTCCTCGACGGCCGTACTGACGATGTGGTGCGGCGAGTGAGGGAGCGCATGGAACTGGCGTCCGAGGCGCTCGACTTCGAGCGCGCGGCCGAGCTGCGCGACGCCGTGCTCCGCTTGCAACGGCTCGAGGAGCCGACTGTCATGATGGAAGTGGAGGGAGGCGACCGCGATGTGGTCGGCTATGCGCGCGACGGTGACGACGCGGCCGCGACGTTGCTGCGCATCCGCAACGGCAAGCTGGTCGCGCGCGAGCATCGCTTCCTCGAAGGCGTGGAGGGCGAACCCGATGGCACGGTCCTCGCCGTTTACCTCGTGGGCAGTTACCTCAAGGCGTCGGCACGGGCCCGTGAACTGCTCATCCCGTTCGACTTCGACGACCGCGAGCTGTTCGAGCAAACGCTCGCCGGCGAGGCGAAAGTGCTCTACCCGCAGCGCGGCCCCAAGCGCGACCTGCTCGATCTCGCGGAGCAGAATGCGCGGCACCTGCTCGAGGAGTTCAAGCTCGCCGAGCAGGAGACCGACGAGCGCGCGGCCGACCCTGTGTATGAGCTCGGGCAACAACTGGGGCTCGAGAAGCTACCGCGCTCGTTGGTGTGTTTCGACAACTCGACCGCGCAGGGCAAGGACTCGGTGGGGAGCATCGTCTGGTTCGAGAACGGCCGACCGCGACGCGCGGAGTACCGGACCATGAAGGTGAAGTCGGTGGACGAGGCCGCCGGACCGGACGACTTCCAGTCGATGCGCGAAGTCGTGGGCCGCTACTTCCGCCGGCGCCTCGAGGAGAAGAAGCCACTCCCTGATCTCGTGGTCGTGGACGGCGGCAAGGGCCAGCTCAGCGCCGCCGACGAGGCGTTGCAAGCGCTCGGACTCGGTGCGCTCCCGCTTGTGAGCCTCGCGAAGCGCGATGAGGAGATCTTCGTGCGCGGCCGCTCAGAGCCGCTGCGGCTCCCGCGACGGTCGCCGGCGCTGCGCCTCATGCAGCAGGCGCGCGACGAGGCGCACCGGACCGCCGTGGGTTACAACCGCAAGCGCCGGAGCATGCGCACGATCACGAGCGAACTGCTACGCATCCCCGGTGTGGGGCCCAAGAGGCGCACGTCGCTCCTGGCGAACTTCGGGTCGCTCCAAGGGGTGCGCGAGGCGACGGTCGAGCAGATCGCCGGCCTTGACGGATTCAGCGAAACCAGTGCGAGAGCGGTATTGCAGGCGTTGGGTGTGTTGCCCGTCGAAACGAAGTCCGAGTCCGCCTCTTGACCCTTCATCCTTCAGCGTTCACTCTGCCATGACCTGGTCGCTCCACTGCTCCGTCTGCACCTACACGCAGCGCGACGGCTCGAAGCTCGCGTCGCTCTGCCCGGACTGTAGCCAACCGCTGATGGTCCGGTACTCCGCTGCCGTTCCGCGCAGCGCCATCACCGGCGAGGCGAGCCTGTGGCGGTACGGCGCCGCGCTCCCGTTGGCCGCCGGCGAGACCGCCGTCACGCTTGGCGAAGGCATGACACCGATGCTCGAACTCCCGCACCTCGCGCGCGAGGTGGGCGTGCGACGCTTGTGGGTCAAGGACGAAGGCATCAACCCCACCGCGAGCTTCAAGGCGCGTGGACTCATGATGGCGGTCACGCGGGCCAAGGCGCTCGGGCTCCCTGGGGTGTGTGTGCCGACGGCGGGCAATGCGGGGATCGCCCTCGCCGCCTACGCGGCGACCGCCCAGATGCCGTGTCGCATCTTTGCACCGGAGACCACGCCGCCGCCGATCCTGGGATCGATCCGCGCGTTGGGAGCGCATCTGGAACTGTTGTCGGGACACATCGGCGACGCGGGCAAGGCGACGCTGGCCTTCGCGAAGGAGAGCGGCTTCTTCAACGTCGCGACCGTGCGCGAGCCGTATCGCGTCGAGGGCATGAAGACGATGGGGTTCGAAGTCGCGGAGCAGTTGGGGTGGCGCCTGCCCGACGCGATCGTGTATCCCACAGGAGGTGGAGAGGGCACGATCGGCATCTGGAAGGCAATGGCCGAGATGCTCGAGTGGGGCTGGCTCGATGCGGGCACGAGGAAGCCGCGGATGATCATCGCGCAGGCCGATGGCTGCGCACCGCTCGTTCGCGCCTTCCGCGAGGGCGCGGAGAAGGCGACCTCATGGGAGAATCCGACCACGCACGCGAGTGGTCTGCGCGTGCCCGGCCCGCTGGGCGACCGACTCACGTTGCGAACACTGCGAGAGAGTGCTGGCGACGCCGAAGCGGTGAGTGAGGACCGGATCCGTGCGGGCACGTTCCTGCTCGCGTCCATGAGCGGCATCGACGCGGCACCGGAGGGTGGGGCGGCGCTCGAGGCCACGCGACAGCTGGTGGCCTCGGGCCGCCTCGACGCGAACTCAGAAGTCGTGGTGTTCAACACGGGCTCCGGCGCGTCGTACCGTTGGTAGCAGTGGACGCGAGGGGAGGGATGAAGGCTGCGCCATGGCGCTATCTTTCCGCCTTCATCCTCCAGCCTTTGTCGTCGCCCCATGCGCATCGCGATCCTCGATCCGTTCTCCGGCATCTCCGGTGACATGTTCCTCGGCGCCCTGCTCGACGTGGGACTCGAGGAGTCGTTCGTCACGACGCTGCCGGCGGTGCTCGGGCTAGAGGGCGTCACCGCGCAGGTGACCAAGGTCTCGCGCGGGCAGATCGCCTGCCACAAGGTCGACTTCACGATCCCGCCTCAGCCGCACGGGCGTCACCTCAAGCACATCAAGACGATCGTCGAGGCGACTCCCGCGCCCGACTCGGTCAAGACGAAGGCGATGCAGGCCTTCACGCTGATCACCGAGTGCGAAGCGGCGATCCACGGAACCACGGTGGAACGGGTGCACCTGCACGAGGTCGGCAGTGTGGACGCGATCCTCGACATCGTCGGCAGCATCTGGGGGCTCGAGAAGCTCGGCGTTGCGCACGTCTTTTGCGGGACGCTCTCGCTCGGTGACGGGTTCGTCGACACGCAGCATGGCCGCATGGCAGTACCGACTGCAGCGACGTTGCGCCTGCTGGAGGGACTGCCGGTGCGGCCGGGTCCCGAGGGAGCGGGCGAGCTCGTCACGCCCACGGGGGCCGCGCTGGTGCGGGTGTTGAGCAGGGGCGCCCCACCGGCAGAGTACACGCCGCGCGGGAGCGGCTTTGGGGCAGGGACGAAGGACTTCAAGGACCGGGCGAACGCGTTGCGGATCGTGCTCGCGGACACCGCGGACACCGCGGACACCGCGGACACCGCGGACACCGCGGCCGCTGCGGACGCGAACCCTGATGCGGGCTCGGTCGAGGCGCTGGTGATGCTGGCCGCCGACATCGACGACGCGACGGGCGAACAGATCGCCGCGTTGGCAGACGCGATCCGCCTCTCCGGTGCCCTCGACGTCACGCTGCTCTCGACTGTGATGAAGAAGGGGCGCCCTGGGACGCGGCTCGAAGTCCTCTGCACCCCGCTCGACGCCGACCGCCTCGAACGACTACTGCTGATCGAGAGCACGACCATCGGCGTGCGCCGGCAGGCGGTCAGCCGGCGATCACTCGCGCGCGAGATGCGTGAGGTCCGCGTCGGCGGCGAGAAAGTGCGAGTCAAGGTCGTGACGCTCCCCGGTGGGACGCGCCGTGCGAAGCCTGAGTTCGACGACGTGCGACGGGTGGCGGAACAACAGGGACGTAGGCTCGCGGATGTCGCGGCGGATGCCCTTTCCGCACTCGGGCCGCTCTAGCGGAAGTCACTGTCATTCATTGACTTCGACTCGTTCGCTTGATACATTGAATGAGCCGCGGCCCGCGGTTTTTTTTGCCTCCGTCGTTCAGCCAGCCGCCGCATGATCCGCGTTCTCCGCGTTCAACCTGAGAGCATCGCCGCCGAACTCGGGATCGTTCCGGGTACGGAGCTGATCTCGGTGGACGGTCGAGAGCTGGAGGACTTCCTCGACTGGGAGTTCCTCACTGCGGACGACGCGTTCGAGCTCGAGGCCAGGCTCCCCGATGGCGAGCACCTCATCTTTGAGATCGAGCGCGAGGGCGGCGACCCGATGGGCATCGAGCTCGAGCCGCCCAACATCCGGCGTTGCGCGAACCGCTGTGAGTTCTGCTTCATCGAGGGACTTCCCAAGGGTCTTCGGAAGAACCTCTACGTGCGTGATGACGACTACCGGCTCTCGTTCGCGTACGGGAACTTCGCGACCCTCTCCAACCTCAAGGAGAAGGATTTCGCGCGGATCCTCGAGTACCGACTCTCGCCGCTCTACGTCTCGGTGCACGCCACGCCGTGGGAAGCGCGCAAAAAGCTCCTGAACAACCCGCGCGTCCCGAATATCCAGGCGCAGCTCACGCGCCTCACCGAGGGCGGGATCCAGTTCCACGGCCAGATGGTGGTCGTGCCGGGATTGAACGACGCCGAGGTGCTGGAGGAGTCGCTCGCCGATCTCTACGCGTTCGGCGAGGGGTGCCTCTCGGTCGCGCTCGTGCCGGTGGGACTCACGCAGTTCTCGCACATCTACACCGGCCAGTCCATGGACGTGGGCAACGCCACGCGAATCCTCGAGGCCGTTGACCGTTGGGCGGAGCGCGCCGAACGCGAGCGCGGAGAGCCCTGGGTG
The DNA here is from genome assembly GCA_031416115.1 of Gemmatimonadota bacterium. Taxonomy (GTDB): domain Bacteria; phylum Gemmatimonadota; class Gemmatimonadetes; order Gemmatimonadales; family Gemmatimonadaceae; genus Pseudogemmatithrix. Next base: position 4,263 of record JANOTB010000258.1, on the reverse strand, counting down.
TATGGGTCCGACGAGCTGTATCTCCTCGCCGGCCGGCCGCTCCCCACGGCGGCGCATTACCGTGACTTCGCGCAGATCGAGAACGGCGTGGGTGCCGTGACCTCGTTGCGTGACCGCGTCCGCGACGGCATCTCGCGACTCCCGCGCCTCGACGGCAAGCGGATCGGTGTCGTGACCGGTTCGGCGATGGCTTCCCTGATGCCCGAGCTGCTCGACCAGCTCACCGCCGCGACCGGCGCGTTCTTCGACCTGATCCCCACCGTGAACTCCATGTTCGGCCCGACCGTCACCACGGCGGGCCTCCTCGTTGGCGCCGATATCTCACGCGCCCTCGCCGACCGCACCGACCTCGACCTCGCGCTGATCCCGGCCGAGACGATCAACGACGGCGGCCTCTTCCTGGACGACCAGTCCTTCGTCTCCGTCCGCGAGTCGCTGCCGATGCCTGTCTTCCCGTCGTACGACTTCATCGACGTGCTCGAACACGAGGGGCAGCCGTCCTGTGCGCTCGAAGGGAGCGTGGCCAGTGGCTGACGTCCCAGTGGTCGCCATCGTCGGCCGCCCGAACGTGGGCAAGTCGGCACTCTTCAACCGCATCATCGGTGATGACAACGCGATCGTGAGCGACGAGCCCGGCACGACGCGGGACCGTCACTTCGCGCTCGCCCAGTGGCAGGGCCGCGACTTCTGGCTCGTCGACACCGGCGGCATCATCGAGGACTCCAACCTGCCGATGGACGTCGCGATCAAGCGTCAGGTGAAGCAGGCGATCGCCGAAGCCGACTTGATGCTGCTCACGGTCGACGCGAAGGCGGGGCTGCATCCGAGCGATGCGCGGCTCGTGGATCTCCTGCGCAACTCGAAGAAGCCTTGGTTGCTCGTGGCCAACAAGGTCGACGACCCCAAGAGCTCCGACTACTTCGAGTTCTTCAACTTGGGCGCTGGCGACGTGATCCCCGTGTCGGCGACCAACGGCAAGAACTCCGGCGACCTGCTCGATCTCGTGGTCTCGAAGCTCCCGCCGACGGACGGCGAGGCGCTCACGGAGGCGCTCCGGATCGCCGTCGTCGGTCGTCCGAACGTCGGCAAGTCTTCGTTCATCAATCGCCTATTGGGCGAGGACCGGCTCGTGGTCTCCGAGATCTCGGGCACCACGCGCGACTCGATCGACACGCCGTATACGTTCCACGGTCGCGAGTTCATCTTCATCGACACCGCCGGCCTGCGCCGGCAGTCCAAGATCGACGATGGCATCGAGTTCTACTCGTCGCTGCGCACACGCCGCGCGATCGACCGCTCCGACATCTGCATCCTGATGATCGACGCGACCGAGGGGCTGCAGAACAAGGACCTCAAGATCGCGACGCTCGCGTGGGAGAGCGGGCACGGACTCATCATGGTCGTGAACAAGTGGGACCTGAAGGAGAAGGACGACAAGACGGCGCAGAAGTTCGAGAAGGAGTGCGAGGAGAAGGCGCCCTACTTCAAGTGGGTCCCGTTCCTGTTCACCTCCGCGGTCAGCGGGCAGCGCGTGAACAAGGTGCTCGAGGTGATCCTCGAGGTGGAAGCGGAGCGCGCCAAGCGCATCACCACCTCCGAGGTCAACGAGGCACTGCAGGAGCTCCTGCAACGTCGTCAGCCGCCGCAGGCGGCGGGCCACGAGATCAAGCTCAACTTCGCGACACAGGTGGAGACGGCACCACCGGCGATCGTGGTATTCGGCAACAATCCCGAGTTGTTGCAGGAGCACTATGTGCGCTACCTGCACAACGGATTCCGTGAGAAGTGGGGCTTCATGGGCAACCCACTCAAGATCATCCTCCGCAAGAAGGGGAAGAAGGAAGAATGACCCCGGCGCTCGCCGTGCTGATCGCGTACGTCGCGGGGTCGTTCCCGTCGGCCTACCTGGCCGGACGGGCGCTGAAAGGCATTGACCTGCGCACGGTGGGTTCCGGCAACCTCGGCGCAACGAACGTCTACCGCACGCTGGGTGCGGGCGCGGCGTCGGTGGTGCTCTTGATCGACGCGCTCAAGGGGGCGCTGCCGGCCGCGCTCCTGCCGGCGGCGATCGACGCCGCTTTCCTGGGCAGCGCGAACGCGACGCTCTGGTGGGGACTCGCATGCGGCGTCGCCGCTATCGCAGGGCATGCGAAGCCGATATTCCTGATGGGGAAGGGAGGCGGTAAGGGCGTCGCGACGGGATCGGGCGTGTTCGCCGCGCTCGCACCAGCGGCCCTCGGACTCGCGGTCATCGTGTTCGCCGCGATCGTGTACCGGTCCCGGCTCGTATCGCTCGCGTCGATCGGTGGGTCGCTCTCGCTGCCGATCGCCGTCGCCATCACGCTCGGCGCGGCCTCACCCGTGTTCTCCGCGTCGTGCCTCATCGCGTTATTCGTCGTGTGGATGCATCGCGCGAACATCCAGCGGATCCGTGCCGGCACCGAGCCGCGGCTCACCAGTCCCAAGGCGGAGGGAGCGCAATGAAGTGCACCGTGATGGGCGCCGGCGCGTGGGGCACTGCGCTCGCGAGCCTGCTCTCGGAGAATGGCCATGAGGTCATGCTCTGGGCCCACGAACCGGACGTTGCTGAATCGGTGAATACGGCGCACGAGAACCGTCGCTTCCTGGCGGGCGTGCCGTTGCATCAGCAGTTGCAGGCCACGTCGAATGTCGAGCAGGCGTGCGCCGGCGCGGAGTTCGTCCTCTTCGCGCCTCCGTCGCATGTGCTGCGCAACGTCGCTGCACAATCGGCGAGGTGGGTGCCGCCGTCGGCGACGATCGCCGTCGCGACCAAGGGCATCGACCGCGAGCGACTGGCGCTCATGACCGACGTGGTCGAGCAGGAGATCCCTGGGCGCGCGATCGTGGCGCTCTCCGGCCCAAGCTTCGCCCTCGAAGTGGCGCATCATCTGCCCACGGCGGTCGTCGCCGCGTCGACCGACCCGGTGGCCGCGCTGCTCACACAGCAGGCGCTCAGTACATCCGCGTTCCGCGTCTACACTCAGCGCGACGTGATCGGTGTCGAGTTGGGCGGCGCGCTCAAGAATGTCATGGCGCTCGCGACCGGGATCGCCGACGGGCTCCAGTTGGGATTCAACGCCCGCGCGGCGCTGATCACGCGTGGGCTCGCCGAGATGACGCGGCTGGGCGTGAAGCTCGGCGCCGATCCCGCGACGTTCGCCGGGCTCGCCGGCGTTGGCGATCTCGTGCTCACCTGTACCGGCTCGCTCTCGCGCAATCGTTCGGTGGGACTCGAGATCGGCCGCGGCGCGACGCTGCAGGAAGTGTTGCAGGGCCGCGAGACCGTCGCCGAGGGCGTGGTGACGACCGAGAGTGCCAAGGCCCTCGCCGAACGCGAAGGGGTCGAGATGCCGATCGTGAACGCCGTGCATCGGGTGCTGTTCGAGAAGCAGCCGGCCCGCTGGGCACTGGTCGAACTCATGACGCGCGATCTCAAGGGCGAGCACGAATGAGCGCGCCCAAAGGCGAACCGGTCCGGGAGTTCTTCTCGATCGGCGACGTCTGCGATCTCACCGAGCTCAAGCCGCATGTGTTGCGGTATTGGGAGAGCCAGTTCCGCGTGCTGAGTCCGGCCAAGAACCGTTCGGGCAATCGCGTCTACACGCGGCGTGAGGTCGAGTTCGTGCTCCTCGTCAAGCAGCTGCTCTACACGGAGAAGTACACAATCGAAGGGGCCAAGCAGAAGCTCGACGAGCACCGCAAGAGCGGAGGGGTGCGGCCGGCGGCGCGCTTGGGCCTCGACACCGAGACCGTGCAACTCCTCGAGCAGGACCTCAAGGGGATCCTCGAGATCCTCGAATCCAACATCTGACCAACCCCCCTCGATGCGGCTCCTGATCAGCAATGACGATGGTATCCTCGCGCGCGGTCTCGAATGCCTGGAGCGCGCCGCCCGCCCGCTCGGGGACGTGTGGGTCGTGGCCCCCGACCGCGAGCAGAGCGCGACGAGCCATTCGCTGACACTGCATCACCCCCTGCGGCCAGTGCAGCTCGGCGACCAGCGCTGGCAGGTGGACGGCACGCCGACCGACTGTGTGATGGTCGCGATCTCGGCGTTGCTGCCCGACCGACCGGACTTCGTGCTGAGCGGGATCAACCACGGTCCTATCATGGGTGAGGATGTGCTCTACTCCGGCACCGTCGCCGCGGCCATGGTGGGACTCGCGCTCGGTGTGCCGAGCATCGCGGTGTCGTTCGCCGGACGCGTGCTCCGGTCCGACGACAGTCTGCTCGAGGACCATG
>JANOTB010000257.1:0-4085 GCA_031416115.1 Gemmatimonadota bacterium | reverse complement strand
TTCCGGTACGGGTCGCGGAACCGCTGCAGACGACGACGCGCGCTGTTTCAGTGGCCGTCGGTGGGAACCACGCCTGCGCCGTCGCAGTGAACTCCGTGGCCTATTGCTGGGGAAACAACGGGTTTGGCCAACTCGGTACGGCTGCCGCCACCACCACAAGCGCGAATGTTCCAACGCAGGTACATGCGGCAGGCCCTGCGTACACTTGGACATCGATCACCTCAAGCCTCTACCACACCTGCGGCATCGCTGGCCCCGGCGGTAGCGTCGCGCGCTGCTGGGGCTATGGGCAAAGTGGCGCGCTGGGAGACAATCTCGCGACCACGAGCACGATCCCGGTGACGGTCGCCGGCAGCCTCACGAACTGGGTGCGCGTCACCGCCGGCAACCAGCTCAGCTGTGGCTCCACTCCGGCCTTCAGCCAGTGCTGGGGTATCAACTACAACGGGCAGCTGGGCAGCGAAGAGACCATCAACCAGCAGAACACTCCGACGCTCGTCGCCGGGGCCTTTGCGTTCACGAGCCTCGACGCCGGCCAGGACCACTCCTGCGCCAAGACGGGAACTGGCGCCAGCTCGGTCCTGTACTGCTGGGGCTACAACGGCAACGGCCGTCTCGGCAGTACCGGTGTGAACCAATCCAAGCGCACGCCGACGCTCGTCGTGCAATAGCGACGACGCGCACCACCGCGGTCATCGAAGGGCCCGGCCAGTCCACGACTGGCCGGGCCCTTCGGCCACGTGCGCGTGCTCGGTCCGACCGCATGGGTGTTCCGGCGCGCCTACGTGTCTTCCCCCACCGGGCCTAGGGTCTCCACTTATGGTGCCCTGTCGAGCGGCGGGCGAAATTGCGTGTGTCACGCAGCCGTCCACCGCAGGAGAGTGCACATGTATTTCCCAGACGATCTCCTCACATTCATCCGCGCCCATCGCGACGAACTCACCCTGAGCGTCTATATCGAGGCGGCTCCTCACGACCCGGCCGCTCGCCGCAACTGGCGCGTGCGCCTCCGTCAGGGTCTGAACGAGGTGCGCGGCACGCTCACGGCCGCGCCACGCGATGAGCAGGACGCATTCGAACGGTGCGCGGCGGAGGTGATGGGGCGTCTCCCGAATGGCGACACGGCGCCCGCGACCCATGGCTGGGCTTGCTTCGCGACCGCGAGCGGTGAGGTCTTCGCGACCACACTGCCCGACTCGACCGAGACCAACGTCTCCTGGGGTCCCGGCGCGAGAGTCGTTCCCTACCTGAGGCACATGACCGAGGGGCGCGCGCTGGTCGTGCGGATCGATCGCGAACATGCACGGATCCAACGCTGGCACAACGAAGAGCTCGACACCCTCGCGCTGTTCGAGACCGAGCCGCCGCACGATGTGGGAACGCACATGGGGGACGCGCCTCGCCAAGGGTTCCACAGCGGCACGCGCGGGCGCACCGGCACCGACGAGGAACAGCGGCAGAAGATCGACGCGACCGAGCGATTGCTCGCGGACGTCAGGGCGCGGGTCGTGACTCTCGTCGAGGCGCACGAACCGGTGCTGATCGGCGGCGAGCGGCGGCGAGCGCCCATCTGTTCGATCTGCTGCCCGACGTCGTCGCCACACGGTCGGTCGTGGTGCCCGCCCTCACCATGCCGTTGAGTGACGCTGCCGCGCTTCCCATCATCCATGACGCCCTGATCGCACTCGACGCGACGATGCGCATGCGTCGCGTGACCGAGCTCCTCGAAGGCGCCAGCGTCGTCCTCGCGCCCAGCTTCCCCAGCACGCTACACGACAACGACACCGAGGGCATCATCGCCGGCCTGCGGTTTCCGCTCCCTGCCAACGCCTGAGGCTGCCAACGCCTGAGGTGTGTGCGGTAGATTCTCCTGTATGATCTTCCCAGTCCCGGTGACCCTCGAGGGCCATGGTGTGCGCCTTGAGCCCCTCACGGCGGCTCACGAGGCCCCGCTCGCGGCGGCAGCCGCCGACGGCGAACTCTGGAAGCTCTGGTTCACGTCGGTCCCCGCTCCGGGCGAGACCTCGCAGTACATCGAGTCGGCGCTCGCAGGCCTGGCGGCAGGACAGATGCTCCCGTGGGCCGTCCGCGAGCTCTCGACCGGCCTGATCGCGGGTACGACGCGCTATCACGACATCGTCGCACCGGTCGACCGGGTGGAGATCGGCTGGACCTGGTACGGAGCGCGTTGGCAACGCAGTCGCGTGAACACCGCGTGCAAGTTGCTGCTCATGACGCAGGCGTTCGACGCGCTCGGGTGCGCGGTGGTCGGACTGCGCACCGACATCTTCAACACGCGGTCGCAGCAGGCGATCGAAGCGCTGGGCGCCAATCGGGACGGTGTACTGCGGCACTACATGGCGCGGCGGGACGGCAGCGGACGTGACACCGTGATGTACAGCATACTACGCGCCGAGTGGCCAGCGGTGCGCTCGCACCTCGAAGCGCGGCTGGCACGGCACGCGGGCGCCTAGCCGCTCGACGGCTTGTTCCGGCGTCGCAACGGCATCGTCAGGAGCGCCCCGACGGTCCCATGCTCGCGCGCGTCCATGTGCGTGTCGATCCCGTACACCAGCGTCGCGCGATCCATGGCCATGAAGGTGCCGAACAGCCGATCCCACACCGAGAACACGTTCCCATAGTTGGAGTCGGTGTACGGCAGCACGTAGTGGTGATGCACCTTGTGCATGTCAGGCGACACGAACACCCACGCGAGCGCTCGGTCGAGCGACCTGGGCAGGGCGATGTTCGCGTGGTTGAACTGGCTCAACACCACGCTCACGGCCTGATAGAGGAACACGAGCCACATCGACGCGCCGATCACGATCACCGCGAGCAACGTGAAGACGAACCGCACCACGCTCTCCCCCGGGTGATGCCGGTTGGCGCTCGTGGTGTCGACGTGCGTGTCGGAGTGGTGCACAAGGTGCAGCCGCCAGAGCAGCGGCGTCTTGTGCTCCACCCAGTGTGCGAGCCAGGCACCCAGCAAGTCGAGCAGCAGCAACCCGAGGAGCATCTGCAGCACGAGCGGGAGCCCGGGCACGAGAAAGAGTACGCCGACCTCGCGCGCCACCGCCCACTCCGACGCACGCAGCAGCAGGAACGCGAGCGCGAAGTTCACCACGATCGTCGTCGCCGTGAAGAAGATGTTCACCAGCGCGTGCTTCCCCTTGCGGTACTCGAACCCGAACAGCGGCACCGCGCTCTCCCAGATCCAGAAGAACGCGATGCCGCCGGCGAGGATGAGCGCGCGGTGGGACGACGGGATCGTACCGAAGTACGAGACGATCGAGTCCATCGAGCCGCCGGTCGTCTACTGCACGACCGGCTTGGGGATCAGCTTCGCCGCCCAGAGCCCACTGTTGAAGTCCGTGAAGAGCACGCGACCCTTCCAGGGCATCGCGTTCATGACGAACGGGGCGTTCGCCGTGTAGGCGTCGGGATCGTACGGCTTGAACACCGCGATCTCGCGATTCTGATCGGTGAGGTTGCCCATCAGTTCGCCCGAGACATCGACCACGCGCACACCACCGTCGTAGTACGCCTGATAGAGGATGTCGTCCTCGACGATGATGTCGTGCGATCCGTAGTCCTCGAGGTGGTAGCGACCCACCGGGAGCGGGTTGAGCGGATCCGTGAAGTCGATGATGTGCGTGTAGCCACCCGACGTCTGCGCGATGCCCCCCCGCGGCGGCTTGCCGTCGGGACCGGAGAGCCCGTACTGCGTCCCCTCCCACACGCGGCCGCGGCGACTCATCTCCTCGTCACCGATGAACAGATACGTTCGCCCGGTCTTCTGCTGGAAGTACGGGAAGATCTCATGCCCGGAGTTCACCTTGTACGTCGTGATGAGCTTGGGCGCCTCGATCGTGCCGCCGTACTTGCCATTGCCGACGTCAACGACGACGACGCCCACACCACCCTGCGCCGAGTACGCGATGCCATCGCGGACCCAGAGGTCGTGGATGCGGGCGTTCGGATGCCGGTACTCGCTCACGTACTTGGGCTTGGTGATGTCGCGCACGTCGATGATGACGTACTTGGAGCCGCCCGAGATCGCGAAGAGGTAGTCGTTGGTGGCGAAC
>JANOTB010000256.1:0-18955 GCA_031416115.1 Gemmatimonadota bacterium | reverse complement strand
AGTTCTTCATCGACTGGCCGTGGGAGACCATCATGCGGTATCTGATGCTCATCCTCGCGGGCCTGATGATCAGCGAGGTCCCCTACCCCGCCTGGCCGAAGTTCAGCTTCCGCACGTTGCACGGTGTGCTCGGAATCACCGTGCTCATTTCCTCCGTCTTCGCCCTGTTCTTCCTTCCGAGGGAGTTCTTCTTCCCGGTCGGCGTCGCGTACATGATCACCGGGATCGTGCTCGCGATCCTGCGCAATGTGTTCGAACTCCCCCCGCCCTTCGCCGACGCGCCCGACGGCGACGACGAGGACGACCTTTCGCCCGAGGGTGCCCGCCAGTGAAGCGGTTCCGCGTTTCCGTCCATATCGTCCCGCGCAAGGGGCTGCTCGATCCGCAGGGCAAGGCCGTTGCCGATGCCTTGCACACGCTTGGTTTCTCCACCGTCGCCGACGTGCATGTCGGTCGGCATCTCGTGATCGAGACCAGCGCCAGCGACGCGACGCACGCCGAGGCATCGGTGCGCGAGATGTGCTCGCGCCTGCTCGCGAACCCCGTGACCGAGGACTTCGAGATCGCCGCCGTGGTCGCCGCATGAAGGTCGGCGTCGTCTCGTTCCCCGGTTCCAACTGCGACGAGGACGCACTGCTCGCCGTGGTCGAACAGCTCGACGAGGAGGCCGTCCTCCTCTGGCACAAGGACCATGACCTGCAGGGCGCGGATGTGATCATCCTCCCCGGCGGGTTCAGCTACGGCGACTACCTGCGCGCCGGCGCGATCGCGCGTTTCTCACCGATCATGCAGGAGGTCATCGCCCACGCCAAGCGTGGCGGGCCGGTGATCGGCATCTGCAACGGCTTCCAGATCGCGTGCGAGGCAGGCCTGCTACCCGGTGCCCTGCTGCGGAACGCCAGCCTGCAGTTCCGGTCGATGCCCGTCACACTCCGCGTGGAGAGCACCGAGACGGTCTTCACCCGCGCCGCGACCAACGGCAGCCGGCTCACCATGCCGATCGCGCATGGCGACGGCCGCTACACGGCCGACGACGCAACGCTCGACCGGCTCGAGGGCGAGGGTCGCGTGGTCTTCCGCTACGTCGACGCGGGTGGAAATGCATCGCCGGCCGCCAACCCGAATGGCTCGATGCGCAGCATCGCCGGCGTGGCGAACGAGACCGGCACCGTGGTCGGCCTCATGCCGCACCCCGAACGGGCGATGGAGACGTTGCTCGGATCGACCGATGGGTTAGTGCTGTTCCAGTCGTTGCTGTCTGGCGTGAAGGTCTGAGCATCACCCACCACCTCCCTCCCTGAACCCCATGTCCTCCGACTTCAAGCCGTCCAAGAACGAAGACGAGTACTTCCTCCTGCAGGACGCTGAACTGATCAAGGCGCAGCGTGCCAAGCTCGACACCGACCGGCTCGCGGCCGACCGCAGGGCGCATCATATGAAGTGCCCCAAGTGCGGCGCCGATCTGCGCGAGCAGGAGTTCGAGCACCTCAAAGTGGACGTCTGCCAAGAATGCCGCGGCATGTGGCTCGACGCCGGGGAGATCGACATGATCGGACGCGTGAACGATCACGCGGTCGGCGGATTCATCCGCGATCTCTTCAAGGGACTGCGCATCAAGTGACCACTGGAGCCACTCCCCGAGCGGGCGATCCGACGATCACGCCGGCGCTGGTCGCCGAACACGGGCTCACGACCGACGAGTACGACCGCCTCGTGAACATGCTCGGCCGCACGCCGACCTTCACCGAGCTCGGCATCATCAGCGCGCTCTGGAGCGAACACTGCTCCTACAAGCACTCGCGCCCCGTGCTCAAGACACTGCCGACGGAGGCGCCCTGGGTGCTGCAGGGACCTGGCGAGAACGCGGGTGTCATCAGCATCGGCGACGGACTGGCCGTGGCCTTCAAGATCGAGTCGCACAACCACCCGTCGGCGGTCGAGCCCTATCAGGGCGCCGCGACCGGTGTGGGCGGCATCCTGCGCGACGTCTTCACCATGGGCGCGCGACCGATCGCGATGCTCAACTCGCTGCGCTTCGGGTCACTCGAGACGGCGCGCGTGCGCTACCTCGTTGCCGGCGTCGTGAAGGGCATCGGTGACTACGGCAACTGCGTCGGCATCCCGACCGTTGCCGGCGACGTGATGTTCGACGCCGCGTACGAGGGCAATCCGCTCGTCAACGCGATGTGCGTGGGCATCCTCAAGGAAGACGAACTCATCCGCGCCAAGGCCGAAGGTGTCGGCAATCCAGTGCTCGCGGTCGGCGCGCGCACCGGACGTGACGGCATTCACGGCGCGTCGTTCGCGTCGGAGGACCTCTCGGAGGAGAACGAGGCCAAACGGCCGCGCGTGCAGGTGGGCGATCCGTTCACCGAGAAGCTGCTGCTCGAGGCGTCGCTCGAACTGATCAGGTCGGGCCACATCGTCGCGATCCAGGACATGGGCGCGGCCGGTCTGACGTCGAGCAGCGCCGAGATGGCCGAGCGCGGCGACGTTGGCGTGACGATCGACACGCTGAAGGTCCCGGTGCGCGAAGTGGGAATGACGCCGTACGAGATCCTGCTGAGCGAATCGCAGGAGCGAATGCTCGTCGTCGCCAAGAAGGGACACGAGGAGGAGGTCCGACAGATCCTCTTCAAGTGGGACCTCACCGCCGAGGTGATCGGCGAGGTCATCGCTGAACCGGTGTACCGCGTGACCGAGGGCGACCACGTGGTCGCCGAGTTCCCCGGCACCCGACTGGTGACCGATTGCCCGCAGTACCATCCCGAAGCGAAGGAGAGCGCCGAGGCCGTGGCGCGCCGCGCGCGCGACGTGCACGCGATCGCACCGCTCGCGAGCGAGACCGACCCGGCCTGGACGCTCGAGCGTCTGCTGCAGGCGCCGACGATCGCGAGCAAGCATTGGATCCATCGCCAGTATGACTCCACGGTGCGCACCAACACCGTCGCCGGCCCGGGCCACGCCGACGCCGCCGTGATCCGCATCCGCGGCACCAAGAAGGCACTCGCACTCAAGACCGATTGCAACGGTCGCTACGTGTTCCTCGACCCGCGCGTCGGTGGGCGGATCGCCGTCGCCGAAGCGGCGCGCAACGTCGCCTGCACGGGAGCAACGCCGCGCGCGATCACCAACTGCCTCAACTTCGGGAATCCCAAGAAGCCAGAGGTGTTCTTCCAGTTCCGCGAGGCCGTGTACGGCATGGGCGACGCCTGTCGCGCACTCGAAACGCCGGTCACCGGCGGCAACGTCTCGCTCTACAACGAGAATCCACAGGGCGCCATCTACCCCACGCCCACGATCGGCATGGTCGGTGTGCTCGACGACGTTGCCCACGCGACGCGCCTCAACTTCACGACGCTCGGCGACGCGATCGTGCTGCTGGGTGAGAACACCAACGAGATCGGCGGGTCCGAGTATCTCGCCTGGGTGCATGGCGTCGTGGCCGGCGCGCCGCCGGCCTGCGACCTCGCAGGCGAGAAGAAGCTCATCGCCGCGCTGCTCGAGTCGATCCGCAGCGGGCTCGTGCGCTCGGCGCATGACTGTTCCGAGGGCGGGATCGCCGTCGCGCTGGCCGAGAGCTGCATGGCCGACCGAGAGAAGACCACCGGCGCGACGATCGACCTCGGTGCGTGGAGTGCGCTCGCGGCTCGTGCCCTGCTCTTCGGCGAGGCACAGGGGCGCGTGGTGATCTCCAGTGCCAAGGCTGAGCAGGTGTTGGCGATCGCGAAGCGGCACGGAGTACCGGCGCGTATCATCGGCACCGTCACGGCGGCGAGCGAGGGCCTACGGATCACCGCGGGCGCGACATCGCTCGCGATCACGACGGCGCGCATGGCGGAGGCGTATCACGAAGCCCTCCCGCGCGCGATGCAGCGCGCGACGGCCGAGGCCGTCGACCACGACCCAGCACTCGAAGGAGCACTGGCCTGATGTGTGGGATCTTCGGCATAAGCGGTCACCCCGAGGCGGCGGCAATGACGCACCTCGGCCTCTACTCGCTGCAGCATCGTGGGCAGGAGTCGGCAGGTATCGTCTCGACGAACAGGGCCGGTGAGGTCCACGGCATCCGTGCCATGGGACTCGTCTCGGAGCAGTTCTCGCCCGAACGCATGCTCGAGCTCACGGGCCCCGTGGCGCTCGGACACACGCGTTACTCAACGGCGGGCTCCAGCACGATCGAGAACGCGCAGCCCGCGATGGTGCGGTTCAAGGGCGGCCACATCGTGCTCGCGCACAACGGCAACCTGACCAACGCGCCGGAGATCCGGAGCGCACTCGAGGACGAAGGCTCGATCTTCAGTTCGACGATGGACAGTGAGGTGATCGTGCATCGCCTCGCCAAGTCCAAGGCCCTGCGGCCGGAGGAGAAACTCGCGGAGGCGCTCGAGGGCGTCGAAGGGGCGTACTCGCTGCTCGTGATGATCGGCACCACGCTCGTGGCCGCCCGCGACCCATACGGGTGGCGGCCACTCGTGATGGGAACGATCAACGGCGCAGTCGTCTTCGCCTCCGAGACCTGCGCGCTCGACATCACCGGCGCCACGGTCGTGCGCGAGATCCAGCCGGGCGAGATCGTGGCGGTCGAGCCGGACGGAACGAGCCGGACGTTGCAACGCCAGCCGGCAGCACAGTTGCACCGCTGCGTGTTCGAGTATGTGTACTTCGCGCGTCCTGATTCCAAGGTGTTCGGCGGCTCCGTCGATCGCGCGCGTCGCGCGCTCGGGCGACGACTCGCACTTGAGCACCCCGCGCCGGGGGCGGACTTCGTCTTCTCGGTGCCGGACTCGTCCAACTCCGCTGCCCTCGGCTTCTCGGAGGGGAGCGGGATCCCGCTGGAACTCGCGCTCATCCGCAATCACTACGTGGGGCGCACCTTCATCCAGCCCACGCAGAGCGGACGCGACGCGAAAGTGAAGGTGAAGTACAACGCGGTGCGCGAGATCCTCGAGGGAAAGTCCGTCGTGATGGTCGACGACTCGATCGTCCGCGGCACGACCACGAGAGGCCTTGTCGCGCTCGTGCGGGCCGCCGGTGCGCGTGAGGTTCACATGCGAATCTCGTCCCCACCGATCACCGGGCCCTGCTACTACGGCATCGACACGCCGGACAAGGAACAGCTGATCGCCGCGAACAATAGCGTCGCCGAGATCGCCGCGAAGATCGGCGTGGACACGCTCGGCTACCTCTCGCTCGACGGGATGTTGGGGTCGGTCCCCAACGGTCCCGACGGATTCTGTCACGCCTGCTTCAGCGGCAAGTACCCCACCAAGCCGCCAACCGTCCCGGAAAAGCTCCGTCTCGGTTAACGACCCACCGCCATTGGCGGGAGATACGCGCGTGACACAGACGGTGTTCTTCTTCGGGAACGGCAAGGCCGAGGCGACCAAGGACGACCGGGATCTCCTGGGCGGCAAGGGAGCCAACCTGGCTGAGATGACCAATCTCGGTGTCCCGGTGCCGCCGGGCTTCACGATGGCGTGCAATCTCTGCGACGCCTATCTGGCCAGCGGCACGATCCCGGCGGGACTCGAAGCCGAGGTCGCACGCGCCCTCGTCCGCCTCGAGGAGGCGTCGGGCAAGACGTTCGGCGACGCGAAGAATCCCCTGCTCGTCTCGGTGCGCTCCGGTGCGCGCGTCTCGATGCCGGGCATGATGGAGACGATCCTCAACCTCGGCCTGAATGACGAGACCGTCGTCGGCCTCGCGGCACTCTCCGGCAGTGCGCGCTTCGCGTACGACTCCTACCGTCGGTTGCTGCAGATGTACGGCGACGTCGTGCTCGACGTCCCGATGCATGACTTCGAGCACCTGCTTGCCGCCAAGCGCCTTACGACCGGAGCGCGGACCGACGCCGAGTTACCGGCGGAGGCGCTGCAATCACTTGTGAACGAATACCAGCAGTTGATCAGGAGCGTGACCGGCAAGCCGTTCCCGCACGACCCGCGCGAGCAGCTCTGGGGCGCGACCGAAGCCGTCTGGAAGTCATGGACACTCAAGAAGGCAGTCGACTACCGGCGCGTGAACGGAATCGCCGAGGCGCCGGGGACGGCCGTGAACATCGTGGCGATGGTCTTCGGCAATCTCGGCGACGACTCGGGCACTGGTGTCGCGTTCACCCGCGATCCCTCGACCGGAGAGAAGATCTTCTACGGTGAGTTCCTCGTGAACGCACAGGGCGAGGACGTGGTCGCTGGCATCCGCACTCCGCAACCGATCACCGAGATGGCGACGAAGTTGCCAGTGGCTTACGGCGACCTATTGCGTACGCAGTCGTTGCTCGAACGTCACTTCCGCGACATGCAGGATCTCGAGTTCACCGTCGAGCGTGGCAAGCTGTACCTCCTGCAGACGCGCATCGGGAAGCGCACGGCGGCAGCGGCGGTGCGGATCGCGCGCGACCTCGTCAACGAGGGCCTGATCTCGCGCCCCGAGGCGATCCAACGCGTACCGGCCCAACAGCTCGACCAGTTGCTGCATCCGATCATCGACCCCAACGCGTCGCACAGCCTGCTCTGCGTGGGACTGCCGGCGAGCCCGGGGGCCGCGAGCGGCATGGCCGTCTTCGACGCCGACGTCGCCGAGGCGCGCGCAGCGCGCGGCGATTCCGTGGTGCTGGTCCGTGACGAGACGACGCCCGAGGACTTCCACGGCATCGTGGCGGCGCGCGCCGTGCTCACGGCACGCGGCGGCATGACGAGTCACGCGGCCGTCGTCGCGCGCGGCATGGGCAAGTGTGCCGTCGTCGGCTGCGGCGCGATCCGCGTCGACGCGACGCACCGGCTGTTCCGTGTCGGCGAGACCGAGATCCACGAGGGCGAGTGGATCACGCTCGACGGTGGGACCGGCGAGGTCTTCAAGGGCGACCTCCCGACCATGCCGAGCGAAGTGATGCAGGTGAACGCCGGCACGCTCGCGGCCGAGGATTCACCGGTCTACCGAGGGTTCGCGGAGCTCCTGGGCTGGGCGGACGCCCGCCGTCGACTCAAGGTGCGTGCCAACGCCGACACGCCGCGTGATGCGCGGATCGCGCGCGGGTTCGGCGCCGAGGGCATCGGTCTCTGTCGCACGGAACACATGTTCTTCGACGGCGACCGCATCCACTCCATGCGCGAGATGATCGTCGCGAACGACGAGAGCGGGCGCCGCCGCGCACTGGCGAAACTGCTCCCGATGCAGCGCGCCGATTTCGAGGGGATCTTCGAGGCGATGGACGGCTTCCCCGTCACCATCCGCCTCCTCGATCCGCCGCTGCACGAGTTCCTCCCGCACGGCGGCGAGGAGGCCAAGCTCCTCGCGCGGCGCGTCGGCGTCACGCGGCAGGCCCTGATGCACGTCGTCGAGTCGCTGCGCGAGACCAATCCGATGCTCGGGCATCGGGGCTGCCGTCTGGGCGTGACGTATCCGGAGATCACCGAGATGCAGGCGCGGGCGATCTTCGAGGCCGCGACCGCCATGGCCCGGCGCGGCGTGATCGTGATGCCCGAAGTCATGATCCCGCTCGTCTCGACGGTCAAGGAGTTCACGCACCAGCGCGCGATCGTCGACCGCATGGCGGCGCAGGTGGCGACTGAAACGGGAATGCGCGTGAAGTACCTCGTGGGCACGATGATCGAGCTCCCGCGCGCCGCTCTCACCGCGCGCGCGATCGCTGCCGAGGCGGAGTTCTTCTCGTTCGGCACGAATGACCTCACGCAAACCACCCTCGGCTTGAGCCGCGACGACGCAGGGCGATTCCTGCCCCTCTACGTGGAACGCGGGATCTTCGCCGACGATCCATTCCAGGTGCTCGACATCGACGGCGTGGGGCGACTGATCACGATGGCGACGACCGACGGACGGAGCGCGCGACCGGGCCTCAAAGTCGGGATCTGCGGCGAGCACGGGGGCGAACCGCGGTCAGTCGCGTTCTGTCATGACACGGGGCTCGACTACGTGAGCTGTTCGCCGTTCCGGGTGCCGATCGCCCGGTTGGCGGCGGCGCAGGCGGTCAAGGGGTAGCGGACCCCGGACCAGTGGGGGCCGATGCGGCACGCGCACTCGCGAGCCAACCGAGATAGCTGCCCGTGAGCACCGCGACGGTGCTGAGTCCGAACGCGCCGACCTCGGCCAACCGCGACAGTCGCGGCGCGCACCAGAGCGCCACCGAGATTCCGGCCGCACCGACGAGAATGTCAAGTACGCGATTCTCCCACGATTCGCGGACCTGCCTCACGTGTTCGATCGCCTCCCAGATCAACAGCATCGACACGCCGAGTACGTAGACGCCGCGCGTCGAGAGACCGAAGAGGACGTTCGAGAATCCTCCGGCGAGCCCGCTGAGGAAGTGCACGATCATCCAGAGGTCGAAGACGCGACCTTCGGCCCACGTCGTGCTGTTGAACTATGTGCGGCGAATACCCCAACACTGACAGGGAGAGCGACGGCGGACAACCCGTCGCGTACGGCTCAGGCGCGCGGCGCAACCATCACCTTCGCCGTCCCCACGCGGCCCTCCACGCGTGCGGCGACGAGTACCTGCCCGCTTCGCAGAGCGGTGAGCACTCCCTCGGGCGAGATCGCGGCGACGCCAGGATCGCTGACCTCCCACCGGACTCGATAGCCCGAGAGCGGATACCCCTTCGGATTCGATGGCTCCGCCTGCAGCGTCATCCGATCGCCGATCGAGAGTCGCGGCGCGGGGAGCGAGACGTGCACCGTGGCGATCACGGCCCGTGTGACTCGGAGAGAGAGCGTGGTCGCTCCACCGCCGGCGCGCGCGGTGATGTCGACGCTCCCAACGGCGAGCGCAACCACCACACCGTTCGCGTCCACCGCGGCGATTCCCTCGTCACTGCTACGCCACGCGACCAGTCTCGGGCGCGCGGGAGTCCCTTCCGACCGTCCGGCCGCGCCGGCGGAGACCGCGAGCGCGAACCGGTCACCTACTTCGATCACCGACGGACGGGGCACTACCGCGAGGTCACGGACTCCAGCCCGGGTGACGAGTAGGTCGAGGCAGGTTGACACCTCGCCGACGCTCACGGTGATCAGGACGCCTCCCGTGTGAACGGCCCGGAGAACGGCCCGGAGCACGCCCCGGCCAGTGACGCGCGCGATCAATGTATCGCTAGAGTGCCAGGTGAGTTCGGCATCACTCACGTCGGCCCCGCTCGCGTCGGCGACCACGGCGGTCAGCGATACCTCATCGTCGATCGTCATCACTCCGGACGCGAACGGCAAGCGGATGGTCATCGCCGTATCACTCGGACGTCGAATGGCAGTGGCAGTGGTCGCGTGCGCGGTCGCGTGCGCGTGCGCGACCTCCGTCGCGGCCGACGCGCGCCGACGCGCGACACCCGCCTCTACCGTGGGCGGCGCGGCGGTCCGTGACAGCGCGGCAAGCTGATTCCGCACCGCAGCCGCTGTGCCTTGGGGCGATGTCGGTAACGCGCTGATGGCGTCCGCCACGAAGGGCCACCGTTCGTCTGCTCGATGCGCGAGCATACGATGCACCGCAGCCGCGAGCGCGCCCGCGCAGTCGGGTCTGCGCTCCTCGAGCGGGACGATCTCCTCGTTCACCATTCGCCAGACGACCTGCATGAGGCCCGCGCCCGTGAACGGCGGAGCACCGGAGAGCAGTTCGTATGCGACGACCCCGAGCGAGTACTGGTCCGCCGCTCCGGTGAGCGCCTCGCCGGCGCACTGCTCCGGACTCATGTACTCTGGGGTGCCGACCGTTTCCCCAACCTGCGTCATGCCCCGCCGTGCGGCCACGCGGGCGATCCCGAAGTCGGCGACCACGGCGTCGCCGCGCTCGTCGATCAGGATGTTGGCCGGCTTTATGTCGCGGTGAATGATGCCGCGGCAATGCGCCGCCTCGAGCGCCGCCCCTACCTGACGCAACACCGCGCAGACCACCGCAACGTCGAGTGGTCCAGACTCGGCGAGCACCGCGTCCAGCGAGCGTCCCGCCACGTACCGCATCACGAAGTAGAGCAGATCACCCGAGCGTCGCACGGCGTGGATCGGCACGATGTTCGGGTGCGCCAACGCTGCGGCCACGCGCGCCTCCAGCAGGAAGCGCTCCGCCATTCCGTCCACGGCCGCCAGCTGTGGCGACATCACCTTGATCGCGACCCGCCGATCGAGCGACCGGTCATGTGCGAGGTAGACCGTCGCCATCCCGCCACGACCGAGTTCGCCGAGAATGTCATATTCCCCGGCGGTCGCATCGGCGAGCCGTCGGCGCATCAGATCGAGTTCGGACACCGAGTGCCTCCCGCTATCCGTATCGGCGCGGCGAAGCCTCGACTTGAGCAGGAGCCCCACGCCGTCGCGCTGCGCTCCTCGCCGCGACCCGCCAACACCAACGCCGACGCCCGCTCACGGGAAGCTGAGCGCTCTCCACACCAGCCTGAACACCGGCGCACCAATGCCGAGCACGGTCGGCGTGTTCACATCCGCGACCACGACGTTGTGGTTGGGACCGCTCACGATCCCGGCGTTCTGCGGCGTTGCGGTCGTGACGAAGCGCTGCGCCGCACCGTACGGCGGTACGACGGAGTCGACATTCACCGAAGCCCCGCGCATTCCCACGGCAGTCCACGCCGCCAACGCCTCGGTCGGCACCACGAGTTCGTCCGCGGTGGAGATGAATCCGAAGAGCGCTGTCGAATCGGTGGCGAACGGTGCGGCGACCCAGGGTGCGCGCCCTCCGCCGGGGAGCAGGTCACCACCCGAGGCATAAGCGGTCGCGCGCCAGACCGCGTACCGCTTCGCAATGAAGAGGGCGTGCCCTCCGCCTTGCGAGTGACCTGCGACCGAGACCTTCGACCACACGACCGCCGTGTCTCCCGCGATGAACTGACCCCAGTTGCCGGCGACGTCGGTGGACCTCATGTAGCGCAACATCTTCACGAGCCGGTTCTCGATGCTGTTCGCGCGGTCCACGGTGACCTCGGCGGACGTCGCCTGACCCGTGAGGATCTCCAGCCGTGCATCGCCGTAGCACGCGGCGGGTCGCGACGCGCACAGGGTGCCGACGGCCTGCGCGTTCGCGTACGAGAGCCCGATCGCGTGATAGCCGGCACGAGCGGCCTCGAGCACCACCAACCGGTAGTTCTGGGCGATCGCTCCGGTGCCCGGAAGGAAGATGAAGAGCCGACCCACCGGTGCGACGTCGGTCGCCCGATACACGAAGTGGCTGTCGAGCCGCTGCGTGATGCAGGCGTCCGTCGCCTGGGGGAGAACCGCCCACGTGGTGGTCCCGGCAGCAGACGAGGTGCGGACACCGAAACTGAAGTTCGCCGCGCAGGGATCGCGCGGGATCGCAGAGGTGCCGTCGCCGGCGCAGGCCGCCGCTATGAGCACTATGGGCATGAGTAGGCATGGGCGCATGTACCGTTGACGATCCGACACGCTCCTCCGATTCGCCACTGTCACTAACTGCGCGTGGCCGAGGCCGATTATCGTTCCACATGACCCTCGTCCCATGAGTGACGCTCCTCTCCCGTTCGACCAGCTCGGTGGCGCCGACGGCGTGCGCGCCCTCGTCGACCGCTTCTATGACCTCATGGACGCGTCGCCAGAGGCCGCCGACGTCCGGACGCTCCACGCGGCGAGCCTGAAGCGATCGAGGGAGAAACTGTACGAGTACCTCACGGGGTGGACCGGCGGCCCGCCGCTGTATGAATCGAAGTACGGCCACCCGCGCCTGCGTGCGCGCCACCTGCCGTTCGCGATCGGCACGCGCGAGCGCGATCAGTGGCTCTGGTGCATGGATCGCGCGCTCGATGCGCACGAGATGCCGAGCGAGCTCCGCAGCGTCCTGAGGACCAAGTTGCATCAACTGGCCGATCACATGCGGAATCAGGACGAGTCGCCCGCTCGCCCGTCGCTTCCGATCACGGACGAATGACCCGCAGGGCCGGCGACCCCGTCATATTTCCGGCATGACAGTCGTCCACGACCTCCTCGCCCTGCTCGACCTTGAGCCACTCGAGCACAACATCTACCGCGGCAACAACCGCGACCTTGGCACCGGCCGGGTCTTCGGCGGCCAGGTCTTCGCGCAGGCGCTCGTCGCCGCGCGCCGTACCGTTCCCGCCGAACGCGACGCGCACTCGGTGCACGGGTACTTCCTGCGCGAGGGCGACTTCCGCGCCCCGATCGTCTACTTCGTCGACCGCCCGCGCGACGGCAGGAGCTTCACCAGCCGACGCGTCACGGCCATCCAGCATGGCGAGGCGATCTTCCATCTCTCAGCCTCGTTCCACATCGAGGAGCCCGGGCTCGACCATCAGGCCGTGATGCCCGACGTCCCGCACCCGGACACACTCCCCTCTGAACTCGAACTCATCCGCGCCCGCGCCGACAAGATCGCCGAGCCGCTGCGGAGCATCGTCACGCAGGAGCGCCCGATCGACATCAGGCCGATCACACCCGCCGACCCGTACGCCAAGCCGGAGAAGCGCGAGCCCGTGTCGGCGCAGCGGCAACTCTGGTTCCGACTCGCCGAACGGATCCCCGACACGCCGATGCTGCACCAGGCCGTGCTCGCGTACGCGTCGGACTACGGATTCCTCCCCACGGCGTTGCTCCCTCACGGCGTGGCCTTCCGCGACCCGAAGCTCTTCATCGCTTCGCTCGACCACACCGTCTGGTTCCATCGCGCCTTCCGCGCCGACGAATGGTTGCTCTATGTAAGTGACAGCCCGTCGGCGTTCGGCGCGCGTGGCTTCGTGCGCGGTCAGGTCTTCCGGCAGGACGGAACGATGGTCGCATCGATGGCGCAGGAAGGGCTCATCCGCCTCCGCGAACCGCGCGACGCGTGAGCATGAGGCGCGGCGCCCGCCTCGCGGCGGTGGTCTTTGTCCTCACGTGGGTGCCGCTCTCGCTCTGGCGCGGTCTCGCGTTCGGGCGCACCTTCCGCATCGGTCACGCCGGGGATCGCTCGTGGGGCCCGCTCGTCGAAGGTGTGATCCAGATCGCCGCGGTAATGATCGCTCCAGCACTGCTCGCGGCACTTGCCGTGTTCGTGCTCTGGGCGTGGCGCGAGGAGCGTCGAGCGCCGTAGCCCACCGATTCATCAAAACAAGCACACCCAACCCGGGATCGTCATGATGCGCGCCTTGAGCCGAGTTCTCGTCGCCGCAGTGGTACTGTCGAGCGCCTCGACCGCCTCGCTCTCCCAGCAGCCTGCAGCAGTCGCGCCACGCGACAGCGGCTTCAATCCCGCCACGTATGTCCAGCAGAGCGCAGAGATCCGAATGCGCGACGGCATCACGCTGCACGTGGAGATCTTTCGGCCCGCCGAGCCGGCCAAGCCCCTACCCTTCCTCATCGGGCGAACACCATACGGAGTGGGGGACTCCAAAGGTCGGCTCACCGGTTCGTACAAGGAGCTCGCTGAGGAAGGCTACATCTTCGTCTTCCAGGACATCCGCGGCCGCTACAAGAGCGGCGGCACCTTCGTGATGCAGCGCCCGATCAAACCCGTGGACTCGCCACGCAGCGCGATCGACGAGATCACCGACACCAACGACTCCATCGATTGGCTGCTCGCACATATCGCCGGCAACAACGGGCGCGCCGGCATGCTCGGTGTGAGCTACGACGGCTGGACCTCCGCCATGGGCATGCTCGGCGGGCACTCCGCGCTCCGCGCCGTGAGCCCGCAGGCCTCACCCGCCGACATGTGGATCGGCGATGACTTCCACCACAACGGGGCCTTCCGGTTGAGCTACGGCTTCGAGTACGCGTGGCTCACAGAAGCGACGCGCGAGAACTCGGACTTCGCATTCGATCGCTACGACACCTACGACTGGTACCTGAACGTCGGCCCGCTGGCGAACATCCAGAAGAACGTCCTCAAGGAGAAGAAGCTCCCCACCTGGACCGACTTCACCGAGCATCCGGACTACGACGCGTTCTGGCAGCGCCAGGCCATGCGGAGCAACCTCACTCGCGTCACGGTGCCAACGCTCAACGTCGCCGGATGGTGGGACCAGGAGGACTTCTACGGGCCGATGTTGATCTACGACGAACTCGAGAAGCACGACCGCGGCAGCCAGAACTTCCTCGTGGTCGGCCCGTGGCGGCATGGCGGCTGGAGCAATGGCCCGGGCCAGACGCTCGGCCGCATCGACTTCGGTTCGCCGACCGGGGCGTACTACCGAGCGAACATCCAGGCGCCGTTCTTCGCCTACTACCTGAAGGATCGTGGAGCCGCCACGAGGTCGGAGGCGACGGTATTCGAATCCGGGAGCAACACCTGGCGGCGCTTCGACGCTTGGCCACCGAGGGAGGCCGAGCCGCGCGCGCTCTACTTCCATGCGAACGGCCGGCTCGCGTTCGAGCCGCCGTCGGCCGTCGCCAACGCGAACGACGCGTTCGACAGCTACGTGAGCGATCCCGCGAAGCCCGTGCCGTATCGTCCGCGTCCGATCGAGCCGACGTACTACCCGCGCGGCTCAGGCTGGAGCACCTGGCTCTTGGAGGACCAGCGTTTCGTGGACGGGCGCCCCGACGTCCTCACGTACGTCACGGACCCGCTCGCCGAGGACGTTGTGCTCGCGGGCGCGATCACCGCCAAGCTCTTCGCGAGCACCACTGGGCAGGATGCCGACTGGGTCGTGAAGCTGATCGACGTCTATCCCGAGGAGTACGCGCCGAACTTCAAGCTCGGCGGCTTTCAACTGATGATCGCGAACGACGTCTTCCGGGGGCGCTATCATCAGTCGTTCGAGAAGCCCGTTGCACTCGTGCCGAACGCCGTGACGCCGTTCACCGTCGACCTGCACACGCAGAGCTACCGGTTCCTCAAAGGTCACCGGATCATGGTGCAGGTGCAGAGCAGCTGGTTCCCGATCATCGACCGCAACCCGCAGACGTGGGTCGCGAACATCTTCGACGCCACGGCGGCGGATTTCAAGGCGCAGACGCACCGGGTCTGGCGCACGCGGGAGCAGGCGTCGCGGGTGGAGATCCAGACGGTGCGGCCGTAGGCCAGGCCGTAGGCCAGGCCGTAGGCCGCCCAGCCACCTGACCCTTGCAGCATCAACGTAACTAGTTACGTTGATGTATGGCATCCGACACGAAGAGAGCCCCTGCGAAGTCCGCCACGCGCGGCGCCGCACTCGAGAGTCTCGAGCGCCACGCCGCGCTCTTTCACGCGCTCTCCGACCCGCGTCGGCTGCGGATCCTCGACCTGCTGCGCACCGGCGAGCAATGCGTCTGCGATCTGCAGGCGGCGCTCGACTGCGGGCAGTCCCTGCTCTCCTTTCATCTCAAGACCCTGCGCGAGGCCGGCCTGATCTCCATGCGACGCGAAGGCCGCTGGTCGCATTATCGTCTGGCCGCTGACACGCTCGAACACGCGGAACGGGCCGTCGCCGCGTACCGCGTTCCTGCCACGAAACGTCCACGTCTCCCCGTGGCCTGCTGCTCCTGATCCTTGCCCGCCTGACGCGCCAGGCCTGACGCACCACGCCGAGCCTCGTGTAGTCGCCACACCGCAGACGGATGAAGACGGACCCCCGAAGTGGTCCGACCCACCCATTCCACTCTTTGGAGGAGCAGACCGATGACCACGACCCAGCCCGAGATCCACACCATCGTCCGTGCGAAGTACGGCGCGGCCGCCACTCGTGCCGCCGAAGGCGACCGGAGCTCCTGTTGCGGCACTTCCAGCTGCGGCGGAGACGACGCGAAAGACCCCATCACGTCCGACCTGTACGAGGCCTCACAGATCCAAGGCATCCCCGCCGCGGCCGTGTTGGCCTCGCTGGGATGCGGAAACCCCACCGCGCTCGCCTCGCTCGCCGAAGGCGAGACCGTGCTCGACCTCGGCTCCGGTGGCGGCATCGACGTGCTGCTCTCGGCGCAGCGCGTGGGGCCGACCGGTCATGTGTACGGTCTCGACATGACCGACGAGATGCTCTCGCTCGCGCGCCGCAACGCAGCGGCGGCCGGTGCGACCAACGTGACGTTCCTCAAGGGCCAGATCGAGCAGATCCCGCTCCCCGACGCTTCGGTGGATGTGATCATCTCCAACTGCGTCATCAACCTGGCCGCCGACAAGCCTGCGGTCATCCGCGAGGCGTTCCGCGTGCTCAAGCCCGGCGGCCGCGTCGCAGTGAGCGACGTCATCGTGCGCGGCGAGGTGCCCGCCGCGGTGCGGCGATCGATGGAACTGTGGGTCGGCTGCATCGCCGGCGCGCTCGAGGAGCAACAGTTCCTGCGCCTGCTCGGCGAGTCGGGCTTCGTCAGCCCTTCGATCGAACCGACGCGCATCTACATGGCTGCCGACGCGAAGGCCTTCCTCAAGGACGCAGGGCTCGACTCCGATGCCGTGGCGGCCGACATCGATGGCATGTTCTGCAGTGCCTTCGTCCGCGCCATCAAGCCGATGACGACGTCCTGATGCCGAGCGCCGTCGCCGTTAAGCCAACTCACGACGATGGCACGACGATCCGTCCTGCGCGCGAGCAGGACGCGGTTGCCGTGCGCGCGCTACTCGCAGGCGCGCAGGCGGGCGGCGCGCAGGAGCTGGTCCTGCTCACCACCACGGCGGACGCGTGGTTCCCTCGCTTCGGATTCGAGCGGATGTCGCGCGATGCTGCACCGGCGTCGCTGCGTGCGTCGGAGGAGTTCCGTGGCGCCTGTCCGGCCTCGGCGGTCGTGATGCGGCTCCGGTTCTGAACGACCCAGACGATCGCAGTCGACCCTGAGCCACGAGAAGCCGCGGTCTGGACAGGACGACCTGCTGCTGGAGAGCGAGGTGCTCATCTGGCGCACCGCTGCGTGAGGCGCGACTTTCAGCACTCATGAGCGCCCCGACATCGCAGTCCTTCGCCGCCTTCACCGCCTCCCTCGCCGACCGCTACCGCCTTGAGCGGGAGATCGGCCAGGGCGGGATGGCGACGGTGCATCTCGCGCACGACCTCCGCCACGACCGGCAGGTCGCGATCAAGGTCGTGCACCCCGATCTCGCCGCCACGCTCGGCCCCGAGCGTTTCCTGGCCGAGATCAAGACGACGGCCAAGCTGCAGCATCCGCACATCCTCCCGCTCCTCGACAGCGGCGAGGCCGGGGGCGTGCTCTACTATGTGATGCCGTTCATCGCCGGCGAGTCCCTCCGCGACCGGCTCAAGCGCGAGCAGCAGCTCCCTCTCGACGAGGCCGTGCGCATCACGCGGCAGGTCGCCGACGCGCTCGGCCATGCGCACGCGCAGGGGATCGTGCACCGGGACATCAAGCCCGAGAACATCCTCCTGCAGGAAGGGCACGCCCTCGTCGCCGACTTCGGGATCGCGCTCGCGGTGACCGCCGCCGCCGGCGCGCGGATGACGCAGACCGGGCTCTCGCTCGGGACGCCGCAGTACATGAGCCCAGAGCAGGCGATGGGGGAGCGCACGCTCGACGCGCGCACCGACATCTACGCGCTCGGCGCAGTGGCGTACGAGATGCTCACCGGCGTGCCGCCCTTCACCGGCGCGACCGTGCAGGCGATCGTGGCGAAGGTATTGAGTGCGGAGCCGCAGGCGCTCACGCTCACCCGCAAGACGATCCCGCCGAACGTCGAAGGCGCGGTGCTGAAGGCGCTCGCCAAGCTCCCCGCGGACCGCTGGGCGAAAGCGAGCGAGTTCGCGGCGGCGCTCGTGGATCCCGGCGCGGTCACGGGATACGCCACGCGCACGATTTCGGCACAGGGCGCGGCCGCACAGCGGATACCGACGCGCACCAGTGCGCTCCTCGCGCTCACGACGGTGCTCGCCCTCGCGGGCGGGGGAAGTGCGGTCTGGTTCGCGACCCGCGTGAAGCCGATGCCGATGCCGGCGGCGGTGCGATTCGACGTCGCGCTTCCGGACAGCGTCATGTTGTACAGCGAGAGCGGTCGGCGGCTCGCGCTCTCGCGCGACGGCACGCAACTGATGGTCGTCGGGACCAAGGAGGACTCCACGCGACTCTATCTCCGCCGGATGGACGAGACCGAGTTCCGCGTGATCCCCGGCTCAGAGCGCCTGTCGTTCCAGGGCAATGTCAACCCCACCTTCTCGCCCGATGGCACGTCGATCCTCTTCGTTGCCGACGACGCGCTCCTGCGGCTCCCCGTGACCGGCGGGCGCGCCGAGCGCGTCAGTCCCGCTATGGCGTCGGCGAGCTGGGGCGACGGTGACCGGATCGTGTTCTCGATTGGGGACACGCTCTGGGAAGCGACCTCGGATGGCGGCGCCAAGCGCGTGATATCGGTCGCCGACAGCGCGGGGAACGGGCCCCGATGGCTTTCGGTGCTCCCGGGGGGCCGTCACGCCCTCGCGAACCTCCGTGGCACCGGCCGGACGGCCGCCTCGGACCGTCTCGGCGTGGTCTCCCTCGAGGACGGCAGTACCGAAGACCTCGGCCTCGTCGGCACGAACCCGCTCTACTCCGGCACGGGGCACATCGTCTTCGGTCGGGTGACCGGTGAGGTGTTCGCGGTACCGTTCTCTCTCGGGTCACGGAAGTTGCTCGGGCCGCCCGTTCGGATCCTCGAGGATGTCTGGGTCGGAGGCGGAGGTGCGGTAGGCGTGGCCGTCTCGCAGAACGGGACGCTGGTGTATCACTATGGCGAGACCGGGGGGCGCGCACGCCGGCTGTCGATCGTGGGGATCGACGGCACCGAGCGCCGCCTGCCGGTCGAGGATCAGGATTACTTCCTGCCTCGCGTCTCGCCCGATGGCCAGCGCGCCGTGGTCGAGAACAACACGGAGAATCTCTCCGAGCCCGCGGGACCGATCCTGCTGCTGGATCTCCGGACTGGCGCCTCGCAACGGATCGCCGCACCCGCCGAGGGGCAGTCGCCGAGTTGGTCCCGCGACGGTCGACGCGTCGCCTTCCAGAAGTTCCTCGGGATGACCGGCCGTGAGATCATCGCGCGCGCGTGAGACCGGAGCGGCGAGGACCAGGTGTTGCTCAGGGACACGTCCGCGCT
>JANOTB010000255.1:0-9893 GCA_031416115.1 Gemmatimonadota bacterium | reverse complement strand
AGATCCCGCGTCAAGAGCAACTGGATATGCTCACTGCTCTCACTCTCGATCGCCTGCACCGCGAGCGGCAGCCCGCCGTCAGGCCGCACCATGCCGCGCACCTCATCGTAGAGCGCGGCGGCGAAATCGAGTACGTCCTCGCGGTCACCGCTGAGGCGCAACAGCATCTGAAAGGCGGACCGGGCGGGCGGAGTGGAGAGCGAGACGTGCAAGCGGGCAGCCGCGCGAGGCTCCCGCGCACGGATCTCGATCTCGATCGCGTCGAGGCGTTCGGCGCGCGACATCGCGGTCGCGCGTTCGGAGAAGTTGAGGGTGTGCGAGGCGCTGGCCATCGGCTGTTCGGGACGAAGGGTCAGATGAAGAATTCTCCTATCGCCTTCGAATCGCAAGAATTGCACCAGACCGTGCACCGGACCGACTGCGGGCACCCGCCCGAGCGTCGAGTGCACTGGTGATCAAGGTCACGCCGGCAGGACCTCGAACAGCCCCGCCGCGCCCATGCCGCCGCCGATGCACATGGTGACCATCCCCAGGCCGCCGCCACGCCGACGCAGTTCGTGGATCAACTGCACCGTGAGCTTGGCGCCGCTCGCTCCGAGCGGATGCCCGAGCGCGATCGCTCCGCCGTTGACGTTCACGCGCGACATGTCGAGCTCAAGGTCCTTCGCGACCGCCAACGCCTGCGCGGCGAACGCCTCGTTGAACTCGATCAGCTTCACGTCGCCGAGCGTGACACCCGCGCGCGCGAGCGCCTTCGGCACCGCCTTCACCGGACCGATACCCATCACGTCGGGATCCACACCGGCGGTCGCGAAGGTCACGAAGCGCGCGAGCGGCTTGAGTCCGAGTGCATCAGCCTTGGCGCGCGACATCATGAGCACCCCCGCTGCGCCGTCGGAGAGTGGCGAGGCATTGCCCGCGGTCACGCTGCCACCCGGCTTGAATGCCGGCGGGAGCTTGGCGAGGCCTTCGATGGTCGTCGCGCCACGCACGAGCTCGTCGGTGGCGAACGGTACGGTCTCCGCGGTCTTCGTGGCGCCGCTCCACTTCACGCGCTCCACCGGTACCGGCGTGATCTCGTCCGTGAATCGCCCTGCGGCCTGTGCCGCCGCCGCCTTCTGCTGCGACCCGAGCGCGAACTCGTCCTGCATCTGCCGCGTGATGCCCCAACGCTTGGCCACGCGCTCGGCGGTGAAGCCCATCCCGATGTTCTCCTCGACCATGTCGGGGTGGAGCCGCGTGTGAAAACCGGACATCGGCACCGCGCTCATCATCTCCACACCACCGGCGAGGATGACGTCGTTCATCCCGCTCATGATCGCCTGCGCGCCCAACGCGATCGTCTGCAGACCGCTCGAGCAGAAGCGATTCACGGTCATGGCCGAGACCTCGACCGGGAACCCCGCACGCAGCACGGCAAGACGCGCGTGGTTGAGCCCCTGGCCGGCCTCGGGCATGGCGCAGCCCCAGATCACGTCATCGATCATGGCGGCGTCGAACTTCACGCGGTCGGCGACGGCCTTCATCACCGTCGCCGAGAGGTCGACAGGGTGTACTGAAGCGAGTGATCCGTCCTTCTTGCCGCGAGCCACCGCACTGCGGGCGGCGCTCACGATCACGACTTCGATGGTCATTGGTCAGTCTCCGTGATGTGAGGCCGCTCAGTTACGGAGCGGCTTGCCGGTGGTGAGCATGTGCGTGATGCGGTCCTGCGTCTCCTTGGTGCCGAGGAGTCGCAAGAAGGCATCGCGCTCGAGATCGAGAAGGTCCTGTTCGGTCACCTCGCGCGCCGGGCCGTCGCCGCCGCAGAGGACGACCGCGATCTCGTGCCCGATCCGCACGTCATGGTCGGAGGCCTGCCCTGCTTCCTTGAACGAGAACAGCGCGTAGTCGAGGTTGCCGACGCCCGCCTTGCCGAGCGCGGTCATTTTGCGCGGCAACGGCGTCACGTAATCACCGGCGAGGTCGAGCACGCGGGCCTTGGCGTCGGCAATGAGCGTGTCGCGGTTCATCGAGATGCGGTCGGCGATGGGGCGCAGGAATCCCATGTTGCGGGCCTCGTGCGCCGAGGTGCTCGTCTGCGCGAGGGCGATCATCTTGAAGGCGCGCTTGATGCCCTCGAACGGATCGGCCTCGTCGTACGCCTCGAGTGCCTTGGTGAAGCGGAATGCGAGTTCCTTGGTGCCGCAGCCGCCAGGGATGAGCCCCACGCCGACCTCGACGAGCCCCATATAGAGCTCGGCGTGCGCCTGGATGCGGTCGCAGTGCAACGAGATCTCGGTGCCCCCGCCGAGCGTGAGACCGAATGGTGCCGCGACCACAGGGAAGGGCGCGAAGCGGAACGACATCACCGTGTCCTGAAAGGTGCGCACCATCGTCTCGACGGTCTTCCAGTCTCCGGCCTGCACCACCTGACCCACGCCCATGAGGTTGGCGCCAGCCGTGAAGGTGCGTGCGTCGTCGTTGCCGATCACGAGGCCGTGGTACCGGCCCTTGCCCACGGTGTCGAGCGCGCGAGCGGACATTTCCATGACGCCCGCACCAAGTGTATTCATCTTGCCGCAGAACTCGAGGCAGAGCACGCCGTCGCCGATATCCACGAGGCGGGCTTCGGGGTTCTCATGCACGACCGTCTTCGCCTGTCGCAGCAACGCGAGCGAGATCTGGCCGGGGATCGCGGGCACGCCGATCCGCTTGCCGGTGTCGAGCGCGGGGATCGTCTCACCGACCGTGTCGGTCGCGAGCGCGTAGAACGACGCGCCCACATTCGCGAGCAGCGGCGGCACGCTCCTGCCGCGCTTGGTCATCTCGGCGCGCAGCCAGTCCAAGCCCATCGCGTCCATGGTACGGAAGGGGCCCATCTCCCAGCCGTAGCCCCACTCCATCGCGCGGTCGATCGCGGCCACGTCGTACGCGAGCTGTGGCGCGAGCGTGCAGGCGTAGTGGAACTGCTCCACGATCAGATCGCGCAGGAACTCGCCGTACTTGTCGCCGATCTCCTTGGCCTTGGCCACACGCGCCGCCGCGGGGAGCTTGCTGATCTTGTCGATCTCCGGCGTGGAGAAGCGACCGAGGTCCTTGTACTCGAGCGTCTTCCAGTCGAGCGCGAGGATCTCCTTGCCGTCCTTCTTGTAGAAGCCGGCCTTGGTCTTGTCGCCGAGTCGACCGCTCTTCACGAGCTCATGCACGAACGGCACGAGCGCGAGGTCCTCACCGGTGGTCTGCGAGAGACCGGCGGTCACGTGCACGAGCACGTCGAGGCCGGAGAGATCGCCGGTGCGGAAGGTCGCGGTCTTGGCGCGCGCGATCAGCGACCCGGTGAGCGTGTCGACCTCGGGGATGGTGAGGTCGTGCTGCACCATCAGTCGCCCTGCGACGACCATGCCGTGCACTCCGAGCCGATTGGCGACGAAGCCGGGCACGTCCTTGGCGAGCACGATGCCCTTGCCGAGGACGCGTTCCTGAAAGTGGCGCACGCTCGCGAGCACCTCGGGGAGCGTCTCATCGGTGGGGATGAGCTCGAGCAGGTGCATGTAGCGCGGCGGATTGAAGTAGTGCGTGCCGAGGAAGCGCTCGCGGAACTTGTTCGTCCGGCCCTTCAAAAGGATCGCCATCGGGATCCCCGAGGTATTCGAGGTCACGATCGAGTCAGGAGCGAGCTGTTCGAGCTTGGCGAAGAGCTCCTGCTTGGGCTCCGGCTTCTCGATGATCGCTTCGACGATCCAACTGCAGTCGGCGAGGAGCGCGAGATGGTCGGCGGTGTTGCCGGTGGTGATCCGCATGTGGGCCGCCGCGTCGAGGAAGGCGGCCGGCTTGGACTTCCGCACGCGCTCTAGCCCGTCGCGCGCTGGCTTGGAGCGGTCGGGGGACTTGGGGTCGTCGCTGCCGGGGATGTCGAGCAGGACGACGGGGAGACCGGCGCTGGCGGCGAGGGCGGCGATGCCGGCCCCCATGGCGCCGGCGCCGATGACGCCCACCTTGGTGATCCGCATGCGTACTCCGAGAAGGTGGTGATGCGGGGAGCGGCTCAGGGACCGCGACGGCCGTTGCAGGGCGCGGGCCGTGGTCGGAAGCTAGCGCCGAGGCGCTTGCAAGTGGACCGACAAGTGGACCGACAAGTGGACCGACAGGCGGACGGAAACAAGCGGACCGCGACTGGTCGGCCCCCCCCTGTCCGGCTAGCTTGGCCCTGTGATCAAGTACCTCGGCTCCAAGCGGCGACTCGTGCCGCACCTCGTCGCACTCGTCTCGGCATTGCCGGGCGCGCGGACCGTGCTCGACCTGTTCACGGGGACGACGCGGGTCGCGCAGGGGCTCAAGGCGGCCGGGTTCGAGGTGACGGCCAACGACCTCGCGTCGTACAGCGCCGTGCTGGCCGAAGCGTACATCGCGACCGATGCCCGTCGGGTGAAACGGGCGCGTCTGGAGTCGCTCGCCGCCGGGCTCGAGGCGTTGCCCGGAGTGCACGGCTACGTGACGCGGACCTTCTGCGAGGAGGCGCGCTACTTTCAGCCAGTGAACGGCGTGCGGATCGACGCGATCCGCGCCGGGATCGACGAACTCCAAGTGACCACGAGCGAACGCGCGATCCTCATGACCGCGCTCCTGCTCGCCGCCGACCGCGTGGACTCGACCACCGGCCTGCAGATGGCGTACCTCAAGCAGTGGTCGGCGCGCAGCGCGAAGCCCCTCACGCTGCGACTGCCCGAGTTGCTCCCGGGCAAGGGCCACGCGTTGCACCTTGATGCGCGGTCGTGCGTGCGCCGGCACGAGCAGTACGATGTCGCGTACCTGGACCCGCCCTACAACCAACATTCGTACTATTCCAACTATCATATTTGGGAGACGCTCGTGCGCGGCGACACGCCGCCGGCCTACGGGATCGCGCGTAAGCGCGAGGACTGCCGAACGTCGAAGAGCGTGTTCAATGTCCGGAAGGAGGCGTGGGAGGCGATGCGTGACGTGGTGTGCAACGTGAAGGCGCGGTATGTGGTCCTCTCGTTCTCCAACGAGGGCTTCTTCAGCGACGAA
Source organism: Gemmatimonadota bacterium (assembly GCA_031416115.1). Classification (GTDB taxonomy): domain Bacteria; phylum Gemmatimonadota; class Gemmatimonadetes; order Gemmatimonadales; family Gemmatimonadaceae; genus Pseudogemmatithrix. Next base: position 4,862 of record JANOTB010000255.1, on the reverse strand, counting down.
GCGATCCGCGGCCTGCTGGCTGAGCGCTTCGGCGAGGTGGCGGTGGTGCCCGTGGATTCGGCGCGGTATGTCGGCGCGCGGATCGGGATCCACAACCTGCGAGGCGAGCGCGTGGGGCAGGTGAGTCATGTACGGAACACCGAGTGGGTGTTCGTCGCCGGCCCAGACGCGGTCGCGGCGGCGCACGAGGGAATGGCCCGCCTCGGGGCGAGCCTCACGGCGAGCCTCACGGCGAGCCTCACGGCGCGATCGAGTGCACCTGTGGAGATACCGGCATGACCGTGACGGCCGAACCGTTGGTCCTGGTGGTCGACGACGACGCGATGGTGCGGCGCGTGCTGCGCTTGACTCTCGAGCGGGCTGGGTTGCGCGTGCTGCTCGCGGAGCATGGGGTCGATGCGCTCAACCAGCTGGCCACTGCCGGAGAACCGGTGCGCGTGCTGCTCACCGACATCGTGATGCCGGTGATGGGAGGCGTAGCCCTCGCCGAACGCGTTCTGACGCAGAAGTCGCCGCCGAAGATCATCCTGATGAGCGGCTTCATGCACACCGCGGATCGCCTCACCGTCGCTGGCCAGACGCCGCCGTTCGTGCAGAAGCCGTTCAAGGGCGACGAGATCGCCAACCTGGTGTGGTCGGTGATGGGCATCAGCCGCTGATGGGAATCGACCGCTGATGGCGCCGCGACACGGCAAGGCGCTCGCGCATCTGCGCGCCGCTGATCCGGTGCTTGGCGCATGGATCGACGAATCAGGGAGCTGCGGCTGGACGCGCCAGAACGACGGGACCCATTTCGACCACATCGCGCGTTCCATCGTCTACCAGCAGTTGTCGGGCGCGGCCGCGGGCACGATCTACCGGCGCGTCCTCGCGCTCTACGGCGGCGGCAATCCAACGCCGGCTCAGCTGGCGAAGACGCCGGACGAGACACTACGCGCCGCCGGTCTCTCGGGTCGCAAGGTGGAATACATCAAGGATCTCGCGCGGCGCACGCATGAGGGGTCGCTCGCCGTGGAGCGCATCCACGAGATGAGCGACGCCGAAGTGATCGCGACGCTCACGTCGGTGCGCGGGATCGGCGAGTGGACGGCGCAGATGGTCCTGATGTTCCGACTCGGACGTCCCGATGTGCTGCCGGTGCTCGACCTGGGAGTGCAGAAGGCGGTCACGATGCTCTACCGCCTGCGCGCACTCCCGACCCCTGAACGCGTGGCGAAGATCGGCGCGCGCTGGGCCCCTTATCGTACGGTGGCATCGTGGTATCTCTGGAGAAGGGTGGACAATCCGCCGCAGTGACGCGCGACCGCGGCGAGACCGTCGTCTCGCTGCGCACGCCGATGCCGGTGAGTGCCGAGGCGCTCCTCGCCTGGCATGAACGGCCGGGGGCGTTCGAGCGACTGACGCCGGGGTTCAGGCCGGCGCACACGACCCGGCGACTCGGGCACACCGGGTATGTGGCGGGGCGCGAGTTCCGCGACGTGCAGCGCGCAGGGCCGTTCGCCGCGTGGGAGCATGTGCACCGCACGGAACCCGCGGCCGATGGCACGAGCATACTCGACGACGCGATCACGTATCGCCTGCCGCTGCCGCCGTTCGGCGCACTGGTCGCCGATGCGTTCACGCGCGAGAAGCTCGAGCGTCTGTTGCGCTGGCGGCATGCGCTCACGCGGCTCGACTTGGAGCGGCACCTCGCGTACGCGGCGCGCGGAGCGCGCCGCGTCGCGATCACGGGCGCGAGCGGCTTCCTCGGCGGCGCGCTCGTGCCATTCCTCACGACCGGTGGTCACACGGTGCGCACGATCGGCCGCGGTGCCGGGAGTGATGCGCGCTGGGATCCGGTAGCGGGCCGACTCGACGCGGGTGCGCTCGACGGCATCGATGCGGTGATCCATCTCGCGGGCAGTTCGGTGGCCGAGCGCTGGACCGAGCGCACCAAACGCGCGATCCTCGAGAGTCGCCTGCAGGGCACGCGGCTGATCGCCGAGGCCTGCGCGCGCGCCGCGGTGAAGCCAGCGGTACTCATCTGCGCCTCGGCGGTGGGGGTCTACGGAAGTCGCGGTGATGAGAGACTCGACGAACAGAGCGCGCTCGGCAGCGACTTCCTCGCCGACGTGAGCCAGCAGTGGGAGGCCGCGGCCGCGCCGGCGCGCGACGCGGGGATCCGCGTCGTCCATTTGCGCACGGGCATCGTGCTCAATCCGGCCGGGGGCGCGCTCGGCAAGATGCTCACGCCGATGCTGTTCGGCGCAGGCGGCAGGCTCGGGAGCGGCACGCAGTGGATGAGTTGGATCTCGCGCGAGGACTGGGTGGGCGCGGTGTACCATGCGCTGCAAACGTCAGGAGTATCGGGCGCGGTGAATCTCACGGCCCCCGAGCCGGTGACCAACAGCACCTTCACCGAGGCGCTGGGCCGGATCGTGCACCGGCCGACGCTTGCGGCCGTGCCGGCGTTCGCGTTGCGCGCGATCTTCGGCGAGATGGCTGAGGGGACGATCCTCGCGAGCCAGCGCGCGTATCCGGTGGTGCTCGAGCGATCGGGGTTCGAGTTCGCGCACCCCACGCTCGCGTCGGCGTTGCGGTTCGAGCTGGGGCTGCTGTAGTCATGCGGCGCGTTGTGGTCGCGCGGTGGTCGCGTTACGGCGCGCCGTGGTCGCGTTACGGCGCGGTCCCTAGATTCATATGATGGACCTCAAGGGTGCACGCGTGGTGGTGACAGGCGGGTCGGGCTTCCTCGGCCGTCGCGTGGTCGCTGCGCTCGAGCGGCGAGAGTGCGCGAGCGTCTTCTCGCCGAGGTCGGCGCAGTACGACCTGCGCGAGAAGTCGCAGGTGATCCGGCTGTTCGAGGACCATCGCCCTGAGGTGGTGGTGCATCTCGCGGCGATCGTCGGCGGGATCGGCGCCAACCGTGCGCATCCGGGTCGGTTCTTCTACGAGAACCTCGTGATGGGCGTCGAGACGCTCGAGCAGGCGCGGCGGTTCGGCGTGCGGAAGTTCGTCGGCATCGGGACGATCTGCGCGTATCCCAAGTTCACTCCGGTGCCGTTCCGCGAGGACGATCTCTGGAACGGGTACCCCGAGGAGACGAACGCGCCCTACGGGCTCGCGAAGAAGATGCTCCTCGTGCAGTCGCAGGCGTACCGGCAGGAGTACGGCATGGACGCGATCCATCTGTTGCCGGTGAACCTCTACGGCCCGGGCGACAACTTCGACCCCGAGACGTCGCACGTGATCCCCGCGATGATCCGCAAAATGGAGGAGGCACGCCTCGCTGGGCGCGACGAGGTCGTGCTCTGGGGCGACGGCTCGCCGACGCGCGAGTTCCTCTATGTGGATGACGCTGCCGAAGCGATCGTCCTCGCGACCGAGCGGTACGACGGGGCAGAGCCGGTGAACCTCGGCAGTGGGAGCGAGATCGCGATCCGCGACCTGGCGCCGATCATCGCGCAGGCGACGGGATTTGCCGGCCGCGTCACCTGGGACGCGACGAAGCCCAACGGGCAACCGCGCCGCGGGCTCGATACGTCGCGCGCCGAACGGACCTTTGGCTTTCGCGCGAGCACGGAGTTCGCCGACGGTCTCGCGGCGACCGTGGCGTGGTACCGGAGCCAGCCGACCGCATGAGTTCCAAGGACTACGCGCGCGGTGGTGAGGCCGGCGCCATGACCGGCGTCGTCGACTTCCACAGTCATCTCATGCCGGCCGTGGATGACGGCGCGCCCGACGTTCAGCAGTCGCTCGAGGCACTGCGCGCATTCGCCGCGCAGGGGGCAGTGACCTGCCTGACAACGCCGCACTTCGACGCATCGCTCACCAAGTCGCCCGGGGCCTTCGCGGCGCGCATGGCGCAGTTCGACACCGCGTGGGGGACTCTCACGGCGGCGCGCGACGCGTATCAGACGCCAACGGGCCGACTACCGCTGCCGGCACTCGCGCGCGGCGTGGAGCTGATGCTCGACGATCCCGATCCCGATCTCTCCGATCCCCGCGTGCGGCTCGCCGGTGGACCGTTCGTGCTGGTGGAGTTCCCGGCGATGCAGCTGCCGCCCAACGCCGAGTGGGCGCTGCACAATATCCGCGAGAAGGGATGGCGGCCGATCATCGCGCATCCGGAACGCTACCGGAACCACGACGCCCGTCTCACGGTGCTCTCGCGTTGTCGCGCGGCGGGGGCGCTGCTGCAGGTGAATGCGGGGTCGCTCTTGGGGCAGCACGGAGACCGCGCGCGGGCGGTCGCGAACGCGCTGCTCTCGCTCGGATGGGTGGATTACCTTGCGAGCGATCACCATGCGCGCGGCGAGCCGGCGACAGGGCGCGCGGTCGCGCTGTTGCGTTCGCGCGGAGCCGAGGCGCAGGCGCATCGGCTCACGGTCGAGAACCCGCAACGCATCCTCGCCGGCGAAGCGCCGCTGCCGGTCGAACCCCTGAGAACGAGAGAGGCGCGCTCGTGGTGGGCGCGCCTTCTCGTGCGGATCGCCGGCTCGGACTGAGCCGGTGCGCTGCGCGCGGCCGGCGCCGCGCCGTCGGTGCGGTTCAGCGCCGCAGGCCGCGGAGCTGGAGTTCGAAGTCGAGCGAGTTGGTCGCGAGCGTGACCGCGACGTCGAACGAGACCTGCCCAGCGATCACGCGATCGGCGAGCTGTTGGTCGAAGGTCTGTGTGCCATACTGTGCACGTCCCTCGGAAAGCGTATTGCGCAGTTCGGAGAGGCGACCGGCGTCGGTGAGGACGTCGCGGACGGTCGGCGTCATGAGCATCACCTCGGCGACGACGATGCGGCCGCGACTGTCGGCGCGCGGCACGAGCCGCTGCGCGACGACACCGCGCAGCAGTTCGCTCAGCTGGAGGCGGGCGGAGTCCTGGCGGT
>JANOTB010000254.1:0-28679 GCA_031416115.1 Gemmatimonadota bacterium | reverse complement strand
GTCGTGCGGTGCGATGCGCACCGGCGGCGCGAGCCGCGAGACGAGTTCGCGGACCTTTGAGAGACAGGCCTGATCGTCCTCGAGCGCGTAATGCGCGACGCCGCTCACCTCGGTGTGCATCGTCGCACCGCCCAGCGTCTCGCCGTCGACCGACTGCCCGGTGGCGCCCTTCACGAGATTCGGTCCACCGAGCCCCATGAACGACGTGCCTTTCACCATGAGGATCACATCGCTCAGCGCCGGTAGGTACGCACCACCGGCGACGCACTGCCCCATCACGGCGGCGATCTGCGGAATGCGGAGGTAGCGCCGCATGAGCGAGTTGTAATAGAATATGCGCGCCGCACCGTACTGCCCCGGGAATACGCCTCCTTGATACGGGAGGTTCACGCCGGCCGAGTCGACGAGGTAGAGGATCGGGATGCGGCAGCGCATCGCGCACTCCTGCGCGCGAAGGATCTTGGGGATCGTCTCTGGCCACCAGGATCCCGCCTTCACGGTCGCGTCGTTGGCGACGACCACGCACTCGCGGCCATTCACCTGCACGATGCCGGTGATCACGCCGGCGGCAGGTGCCTCGCCGTCGTAGAGGTCATGCGCGACGAGGAGACCGAACTCGAGGAAATGTGAGTCGGGGTCCTTGAGCGCAGCCACGCGCTCACGCGCGGTGAGCTTGCCCTGTGCGTGCTGCTTGGCGATCCGGTCAGGACCGCCGCCCAAGCGAAGCCGGTGCTCGAGCTCGCGGCAGGCGGTCGAGAGTGTGCGCAGGCGACCCTTCACGGGCGTCGCCTCCCCGTTCGAGGCGAGGGCCACGGTCACGCTTCCTGATGCCGCGCGGCGAACCACTCGCGGATGTAGTCCACGAGGGCGGACGTGGGTGTACCCGGACCGAAGAGCTTGCCGACGCCCAGCGCTTCGAGCGCCTCCATGTCCTCTTTCGGGATGATGCCACCGCCCGTGATGAGGATGTCCTCGCGCCCCTGCTCAGCGAGCAGCGCCCGCACGCGCGGGAAGAGCGTCATGTGCGCCCCGGACAGGATCGAGAGGCCGACGACGTCGACGTCCTCTTGTACCGCCGCGGTGGCGATCATCTCGGGCGTCTGGTGGAGGCCGGTGTAGATGACCTCCATGCCGGCATCCCGGAGTGAGGCGGCGACGACCTTCGCGCCGCGATCGTGGCCGTCCAGGCCGGGCTTCGCAACGAGGACTCGGATGGGACGTGTCATGCGGGGAATTCTACTTGCGCGAGCTCCCGTCTACCAGCGCATGAGCGAGGCCCGCCCCGTGCCCGAACGTGCACGCGCCAGGTCCTGCGGCTCGGCCCACGCGACGGCCGTGCGGTCGGCGACACTGAACCGGAGAGCCAACCCGCCGCCAGGCTCCGGAGTCAACGGAACGCCGATGTCGACCCGATAGATCCGCTTGCCACCCGAGGGGAAGGCACCGAGCAGTGAGAATCCTGCGGAGGCGAGTACGGGCGAATCGGCGCCGTACGGCGCATCACCGGCCCACAACCGCCCCGCATCCACGAAGGCCGCGATCGCGAAGTCCGCACGACGCGGGAACCACGGCGTCAGCATCCGCTCCTCGATCCGGATCACCGCGCGCTGCCCACCAGCACGGGTCGAGCTGGGATACCCGATGAGCCCACCGTCGGGATCACGCAGCGTGAGTTGCGCGGGGAACGCGAGTTGATGGATGCTCGCGGCGGCGAGGCTCAGGACGCGCGTGCGGCGCTCCGACGCGATCATGTGCCAGGAGAGCCGCGAACTCGCGACCACTCCCTCCCATGGACCACGAGCCCGAAGCGCGGGCCGTGCTTCGGCGCGCATGCTCACCGATGCGAACGAGCGCGCACTGCCCAGGCCGACATAGAGGTCGCCGGCGACGAGAAGGTCGCGTGTGCGGCGCGCGCGGAAGAGACTCGGAGCGAGGAGGACGTTCACCTGCACACCAGACGCCACGTCCTGCGCGGCCCGGAGTGCGTCGTACCGCTCGACCCTGCTGAATCGCAACGCCCGTAGGCCGCCGAGGACCGCCACCCGACTGACTCCGTAGTTTTGGAATCGTCCGACGAGCACCGTATCGCCGGTCGCGACGAGGCCAGAGTCGGAAACGATCTGCACGACGCCTCCGGTGCGCACATCGGCGCCGAGGAACATGAGCCCGGCCAGCCCAACGACGCGACCGGGCTGGTATTGCCCGAGGCGCTTGACCCACCCCACGTCATATGCCGAACGCTGCGTGCGCACAGCCCCGGCGACGCCGGCAGGGCGCAGCAGCGTGGCGTACGACGTCTCTTGTGTGAACTCCGCCTGCAGGGCGTGGCGCTGTCCGTCGGTCAGGAACAGCTGTGAGATTCCCACCAGCACCAGACCGCCAAGCGGGTGACGTTCGAGTTGGACGCTGGCCACCGCTGGGCGACCGAACACGCCGTATTGGGCGACGTCCACGCCAAAGCCCGAGCGGAATGCGCCTCCGCGTTCGACCAGGGCGACGACCGACAGCCCGCGTCTGTCGACGTCGAGCGTCCCGAACCGCGCCGCGGCAACGTGGCCGTCCACGAAGCGACCGCCGACGACCCACGGGAACTCGCTGACGATGTCCACGCGGATGCGCACTCGCCCCGGGCCGTCCGGGTACGCCGTGACCTCGGCCGACGCGATGAACGGCTGAAGCCGCAGCATGCGCTCTGACTCGCGCCGGTCGCGCTCGGTGCACGGGGTGCCGGCCGTCAGCCGCACGAACGCAAGAATCGCGGCGGTCCGCGTGCGATCGCCCACTGATGGGATCGCCCGGTCGGACGGATCGATCGCGCGCTCCGCGGCCTGACGCCACGTCGGCGTGAACCGATGGACGTCGATCCTCGAGACCGTCTCGCCCGCGCACGCGACGGCCGGGAGAGCCGGCGCGATCACTGCTGGCGGGTCGTACAATACGATCGGCATCATGGGCGTCGGCGAAAGCTATGGACGCCGGCGCCGAAGCGAAGAGGATTACTCCTTTCGTGCGATGAGCATCATCTCGCTCGACCGTCGCGTGAGCGGTCGGTCAGCGAACGAGTCCCACGCCTGCTCGACCACAAGCCCGGCGTCGAGCATCAGTTCGGCCAGCCGTGAAGCCGTGTAGAGGCGGATGCGATGCTCGCGATGCTCGGTCGTCCGCTTCCCCTGCCAGGTGGACTTGATCGTGAGGAACCCCGAGAGCGGGTCGAACTCGCGATCCTGCGCGATGATCGTCCCGTCCTTCGTCGTCCACCAGTCACTCGCGAGGAACTTCGCCATAACGCCGTCGCGGCTTCCACCCTGCCAGACGAGCACGGCACCGGGCTTGAGCACACGCGCGAACTCGCGGATCACCCGGGCGTCGTCGCGCGCGTCGACGAAGAATCCGAAACTCGTGAACAGATTGAGTACGGCGTCGAACCGCTCGGTCCAATTGGCGGGTAGCCTGCGCATGTCCCCGCGCCGGTACCGGAGCGTGCGCGCGGTGCCACGCTCCTTCGCGAGATCGATCAGGTGGGCCGAGAGGTCGAGCCCGTCGACGTCATAGCCGGCCTCGGCCAAGAGATGCGCGTGGCGTCCCTGCCCGCACGGCACGTCGAGGATCCTCGCCCCGGATTCGAGCTGCAGCAGCTCGATGAGTCGTCCGACCTGCTGCCGATCCGAGACGAGATCGAAGAGCGGCTCGTACTCGCGCACATAGCCTTCGTCGAAATACCGGGCCCACCAGTCTGCGTCGGCGCTCAATGTCGTTCACGTTGGAGTTGAGGGAACGGCCTAGAAGAACACCGGTTCCCTGTACGCTCCGAACACGTCCTCGAGCGCCGCACGGATCTCATACAGCGTGCAGTAGCTGCGCGCGCACTCGAGGATGAATGGCACCACGTTCTCCTTGCCACGCGCGGCCTGCCGCAATCGGTCGATATTGGCGTTGCACGTGGCGTCGTCGCGCGTGGTGCGGAGCCGCGCGAGCGCGGCCGCCTGGTCCTTCGCCGCCTGCTCGTCGAAGGTGAGCAACGGGATGGTGAGTTCCTTCTCTCCCGTCTCGAACGCGTTCACTCCCACGATCAAGCGACGGTGCTGCTCGATCTCCCACTGCTGGCGCGCAGCGGCCTCGGCGATCTTGCGCTGGAACCAGCCGTTCTCGAGGCCGGTGACTACCCCGCCCTGCTCCTCGATCTGCCGGAACAACTCCTCGGCCTGGCGTTCCATCTGGTCCGTGAGCTGCTCCACATAGTAGGACCCGCCGAGCGGGTCGATGACATTCGGCACACCGGTCTCGAACGCCAACACCTGCTGCGTGCGCAAGGCGACCTCCACCGCATGCTCGGTCGGCAGGGCGAGCGTCTCGTCCATGGAGTTGGTGTGCAGCGACTGCGTACCGCCGAGCACCGCGGCCATCGCCTGGTAGGCGACGCGCACGATGTTGTTCATCGGCTGCTGCGCGGTGAGCGTCACGCCGGCCGTCTGCGAGTGGAAGCGCATGATCAACGATCGCGGGCTCTTGGCGCCGTACCGTTCCTTGAGATGCCGTGCCCAGATACGGCGCGCCGCACGCAACTTCGCGATCTCCTCGAAGAAGTCGTTGTGGATGTCCCAGAAGAACGAGAGTCGCGGCGCGAAGTCGTCGACGTCGAGTCCGCGCGCGATGCCGCGTTCCACGTAGGTGAAGCCGTCGGCGAGCGTGAAGGCGAGTTCCTGCGCCGCGGTCGAGCCTGCTTCGCGGATGTGGTAGCCGCTGATCGACACGGTGTTCCACTGCGGCACGTGCTCGGCGCCGTACTCGAACATGTCGACGATCAATCGCAGCGCGGGTTCGATCGGGAAGCACCAGGCGTGCTGCGCCATGTACTCCTTGAGGATGTCGTTCTGGACCGTCCCCCGGAGCTGCTCCGGTTTCACACCCTGCTTCTCCGCCGCCGCGATGTAGAAGCACCACAGGATGATCGCCGGACCATTGATCGTCATCGACGTCGACACCTGATCGAGCGGGATCCCCTCGAACAACGCCTCCATGTCGGCGAGCGAACTGATCGCGACGCCGCACTTCCCCACCTCACCCTCCGAGCGCGCGTGATCCGAGTCGTAACCCATGAGCGTCGGAAAGTCGAACGCGACGGAGAGACCGGTCGTCCCGTTCTTGAGCAGGAACTTGTACCGCTCGTTGGTCTCCTTCGCCGACCCGAAGCCGGCGAACTGTCGCATGGTCCAGAGCTTGCCGCGATACCCCGTGGGGTGAATGCCACGCGTGAACGGATACACGCCCGGCACTTCGAACGCCGTACCCGCCGAACCCTCGAGATCGAGCGCGGTGTAGAGCGGCGCGACCTCCGACTCGGAGTTCGTGTACGCGGTGTCGCGCCTCTCACCCTTGTCGTAGCGCGCGCGCCAGGCGTCGACCTCGGCACGAAGCTGCTCGAGCTCCTGCTGCATGGCGGCGACGGTCGGATCGAGATCGGGGATCGAGGTCACGGGGCGTTCCCGGTAAGGGTACCGGCCGCTACGCTGCGCACGAGCAGCGCCTCGGCCACGGCCAACGGCGTCGTCTCCCCGCGCTCGAGCGCGGGGAGTTGCGACTCCAACCATTCCAACGTGGGCGCGTCGCGCCACAGCCGACGACGCACCCGGTATTCGACGGCGTCGATCACGCGCTCACGGAGCCGCGTGCGACGCCGCGCCTGCAGCGTGCCACTCCGTTCAAGATACGCGAAATGCCGATCGAGCGATGAGAGGAACTCCGGCACGCCTTCCCCGGTAGCCCCGATCGTTCGCAACACCGGCGGCGTCCACGACTCGCTGTCGTCGCGCGCGGCGGCCTCGCGAGCGACCCGCTTGGGGTTGAGCTGTTTGAGGTCCACGCCATGATGCGCGGGAACGCCCTTGAGCGTTGCGCCAGTGCGCAGACCGAGCATGAGTTCGAGGTCATTGCGCAGCCGATCGGCCCCCGGTCGGTCGGCTTTGTTGACGACGAACAGATCGGCGATCTCCATCACACCCGCCTTGAGCGTCTGGATCGAGTCACCCGACTCGGGAACCAGCACGACCGCACTCGTGTCGGCGAGGCGCGCGATGTCGAGTTCACTCTGCCCTACCCCGACCGTCTCCACCAGGATACGGTCCATTCCGAACGCGTCGAGCACGTCACAGACCTCACGCGTCGTCGACGCGAGACCGCCGAGCGAGCCCCGCGTGGCCATCGAGCGGATGAACACGTTGGGATGCAGTGCCACGCGTTCCATGCGCACGCGGTCGCCAAGCAGGGCGCCACCGGTGAATGGCGATGTGGGGTCGACGGCGACGATGCCCACCGAGAGTCCGGCACTCAGGTACGCGTCGGCGAGGAGCGTTGTGAGCGTCGACTTGCCAGCGCCCGGCGGTCCCGTCACACCGACGCGCCGCGCGCGGCCGAGGACGGGGTGACAGGCGGCGAGCAGGTGATCGCTCCCCTCGCGATGATTCTCGACGATGCTCACCGCGCGCGCGAGCGCGGCCTTCTTGCCGGCCGCGAAGTCCACGAGCAACGCCTGCAGCGCCTTCGGCGCGTCGGCAGCCAGCGCGAGCGGGCTCACCGGTCTCCCGCCGCGACGTCGTCGTGCTCGTCGTTGATGTCGCCCACGAACTCCTCCACGAGATCCTCGAGCGTGACCAGGCCGAGCGTCTCGCCCGCCGAGCCGCGCACGATCGCGAGATGCCTGCGGTCGCGCAGCATCCGCCCCATCAGCGCATGGCAGGGTTCCTCGGGCGTGGCGACCGCGACCCGACGAAGGCTTCGCAGCGGCGCCTCCGGTTGCGCGATCACATCCCACGAGGTGAGCATGCCTGCGATGTGATCGATCGTGCGTTCGTACACCGGCACTCGACTGAACTTCGAATGCGAGACCACGCGCGCGACCTCGTCCGGCGGCGCCGAGCGTTCGATCGCGACGATGTCCGCGCGTGGCGTCATCACCTCGCGCACGCGCTTGGTTCCGAACTCGACGACGCCGCTGATGATCGCACGCTCACCGGCGACGCCGAATCCCTCGACTTCGCCTTCGCGCAGGAGATCGTCGAGCGACTCGGCCGCGGTCGGTGCGACCGCCGCCGCGGTGCCACGGAAGCGGTCCACGAGCCGGGATGCCACCGCCGCGAGCGGCGCCGACAGTCGCTCGACCGCACGCAGCGGCGGGAGCAGCACCGGAAGAGTCTCAGACGGCCACCGGCGGGCGATCGCACGAGGCAGCAGTTGTCCGATGACCAGCAGAAGCACGACCGCGATGAGCAACGCGCGCGCAAGCGCCATTGGCTGGTCCCCGACCTCGAGACCTAGCACGGCTCCCAGAGCGAAGACGGTGCCGGCGATCCCCGTGCCGGCGGCCAGCAGCAGGCGTTGCGGGCGTTCGAGGTAGAGCGCGGCGGTGCCCGCTCCGGCAAGTCGGCGCTCGGCCCAGTGCCGCAGCCAGATGCGGCTCACACTGCGCAGCGCCGTCGCGGCGCCGGTGAGTACACCGACGATGGTCACGAGCAGAATGGTGAGCGTCAACGAGCTCATGGCTCGTCCCCACTGGCGGCGACCACGACGAGCGGCTCGAGGTAGACTCGCTCGATCCGCCGGCGCACGACGCGCTCGACGACGAGTCGATAGCTCCCGATCACGAGCTCCTCACCGGCCCGCGGGACGCGGCCCAGCAGGTCCATGACGAGGCCACCGATCGTCGTCACGTCCCCGCGTCGCACGTCCTCGCCGGTGAGATCGGAGAGCACATCGAGGGTCACGTTCGACGCGAGCCAGAGCCGCCCACCATTGGCGCGTTCCACATCGGGCCGTTCCACATCGCCCTCGTCACGGATGTCACCGACGATCAACTCGAGCACATCCTCGAGCGTGACGAGTCCAGCAGTGCCGCCGAACTCGTCGACGACGATCGCGAGATGGCGGCGCGTCGCACGGAAGTCGCGCAACTGCGCCTCCACGTTCTTGGAGGACGGGATGAAGAGCGCGGGGCGCACCAGCGCCTGCCAGCCACCGACTGGCTCCTCGTCGGAGAGCAGCGCCGCGAGCAGATCCTTGGCGTAGAGCACACCGACGACCTCGTCCAGTGTGCCGTCAAACACGACAAGTCGCGCGTGTTGCGCGCTCCGCACCCGATCGGCGACCTCGGACCAGTGCGTTTCCCGCTCGATGCCGATGATGTCGACGCGCGGCACCATGATCTCGTGCACCCGCGTGTCCCCGAGCGAGAACACGCCGTGCAATAGCACTTCGCCGGCGCCCTCCACCTCGGTCTCGGCCGCCACGACCTCGCGGAACCGCTCCACCGCATCCTCGCGATCCTCCTCGTCGGGTGGCGGCGGAGGCAACACCGCGTTCAACATCCGCTCGCCCCATGCGCTCAGTGCGACGACGGGCGCCGTGCACGCTTCGACGAGTCCGACCACGGGCATCACCGCCATCAACCCGCGCGCCCCGGCCGCGTCACCGGCCGAGCGCGCCGCCGACTCGGAGAGGATCACCAGTGCGATGCCGGCGAGTACGATCACGGGTGCGAGCCACGGCGCCGGAACCCACTGGCTCTCCAGTAGCGCGACCGAGGTCGCCGCACCAGCGAGCAACTGTGCGATGATCCGGCCGAACGCGAGGGCGCGATGCACGCGCTCGCGGCGCGCGAGCAACGCGCCCACGCGCGCGTCGGACGGCGGTTCGTCGTCCTCGAGTCCGAGGAGTGCGCCATCCGCGAACACGCAGAGCGCGGCCACCAGGGCCGCGCCGAGCGCGAAGGCCACCAGCGCGATGGTCACGCTGAGAGCGCCCTCGCCAGCAACCGCTCCTGCCGCTTCCACATCGCCGACGTCGTGCGCGCCTCGCCTTCGGGATGCTCATGCCCCAACACGTGTAGCGTGCCGTGCACCACGAGGCGCATGATCTCCGCGCGCACCGGTACCCCGAGCCGCTTCGCGTTGGCAGACGCGATCTCGGGACAGAGGTAGACGTCGCCGATCACCGCACCGGCCGGGTCCCGAAAGCCGAACGAGATCACGTCGGTCGCACCCGAGTGTCCGAGATGCCGGCGATTCATGACAGCGATGCGGCGCCTCGTCACGAGCGTGATCGACAGCAGGGCTGCCCCCGCCTTCTCTGCGCGCAGCACGAGTGCCGCCACGCGTGCGAGCCGCGCGAGCGCGACCGGGGTGCGCACGCCGTCGGCCTGGACGGCCACACTCGCGCTCATGCGCGGACTCGCGCTCATGCGCCCGAATCCGCGGCGTACGCCTTGACGATATCGCGCACGAGCCGATGCCGGACGATGTCGACCTCGGTGAAATAGTGGAACGCGATGCCCTCGATACCCGGCAGGATCCGCTCGATCTGCAGCAGACCACTGTCCTCGCGCTTCGGCAGGTCCACTTGCGTCTTGTCGCCGGTGATCACGGCGCGCGAGTTCAGGCCGAGGCGGGTGAGGAACATCTTCATCTGGGCGTTGGTCGCGTTCTGCGCCTCGTCGAGGATCACGAAAGCGTCGGCCAGCGTGCGGCCGCGCATGTACGCGAGCGGCGCGATCTCGATCACCCGCGTCTCGAGCGCGCGTACCACACGCTCCGGCGGCATGAGATCGTCGAGCGCGTCGTAGAGTGGGCGCAGGTAGGGATCGACCTTCGCCTGCATGTCGCCCGGGAGGAACCCAAGCGATTCACCCGCCTCCACCGCCGGTCGCGCGAGCACGATCCGCTTCACACGCTTCCGCGCGAGTGCGTCGACCGCCGCAGCGACGGCGAGGTAGGTCTTGCCCGTGCCCGCAGGTCCGATGCCGACGACGATCTCGTTGTCGAGCATCTGCTGCATGTACTCACCCTGCCCCTGCGTCTTGGGCTGAACGACCTTGCGCACCCCGGGGAGCACGAATCGGCCCGGCACGGCACCCTCGCGCACCGGCCCCTCCATCGAGAACCGGAGCACGTCGTCGGGGTCCATCGACTGGTGCGTCTTCGCCTGGTCGATCATCCGCGTGGCCACCGCACCCGCTTTCTCGACCGGTTCGGCAGCTCCCGATATCACCATCGCGTCGGCGCGCAACGTGACGCGCACCGGGAAGATCTTCTGCAACTCCGCGAGGTTGGTGTCGCCGGCGCCGGCAAGCGCCAGGAGGTCGGCCCCCTCGGTCGACAGCCGCAGCGTCGTGCTCTCGCCGGACACCGTCCCGTCGCTCATGCGCCCTCTACCGTGCGGATGTGCAACTCCGCCAGGTCCAGCGCGGGCACGATGCTCGGTGCGCCTTCGAACAGGGCGCGGGCCGCCGTCGTCTTCGGGAACGCGATCACGTCGCGGAGTGAGGTCGCGCCGGCGAGGAGCATCGCGATCCGGTCGAACCCGAACGCGATCCCGCCGTGCGGCGGCGCGCCCGCCCGCAGACCCTCGAGCAGGAAGCCGAACCGACGCTCCTGCTCTGAGACGTCGCCAATGCCAATCAGCCCGAACATGCGCGACTGCACCGCCGGATCGCTGGTGCGGATGCTGCCGCCGCCGAGTTCCATGCCGTTGAGCACGCAGTCGTAGGCGAGTGCTCGCCAGC
Source organism: Gemmatimonadota bacterium (assembly GCA_031416115.1). GTDB lineage: Bacteria > Gemmatimonadota > Gemmatimonadetes > Gemmatimonadales > Gemmatimonadaceae > Pseudogemmatithrix. The sequence continues at coordinate 18,130 of JANOTB010000254.1, read as the reverse complement.
GAGCGGGCGCATCAGGATGCGCGATCATGTCGTCGGCATTCGGTGCCGTGAACGGGTGATGGACGGCAGCGAGCGCGCCTGACTCCGGATCCTGATCGAACATCGGGAAGTCGAGAACCCAGAGGAAGCGTCGCACGTTCGCGTCGATCAGACCAAGCCGCAGGGCGCACTCCTGCCGGACTCGGTCGAGCGCCGGGCTCGAGATGCGGTCGAGGCCAGCGACCGCGAGGAGCAGGTCACCCTCGCGGAGGCCGAGTGCAGCCTGTGCCGCGGGCGCGAGGAACTTCGCCAGCGGCCCCTCGACCTGCCCTCCCGCTGACTTGAGACGCACCAATCCGCCGGCGCCGGCACTCTTCGCGATCGCCTCGAGCTCGTCCACCTGCTTGCGGCTCCACGCGCCCGCTCCCGGCACGACGATGCCCCGCACACGTCCGCCGGCCGTGATCGCCGACTGGATGATCCCCGAGTCGCTCGACGCGAATGTTGCCGTGAGGTCACTGATCGCGAGCTCGTAGCGGAGGTCGGGACGATCGCAGCCGTAGCGCTCCATGGCGTCGGCGTAGCTCATGCGCGGGAATGGCGTCTCGATCACGATGCCCGCTTCAGCCCAGAGCGACGTGACGAGCCCTTCGGCCATCGTGATGATGTCCTCGCGACCGATGAACGACGCTTCGATGTCGATCTGCGTGAACTCGAGCTGGCGGTCGGCGCGCAGGTCCTCATCGCGAAAGCAACGCGCGAGCTGGAAGTAGCGGTCGAAGCCGCAGCACATGAAGAGCTGCTTGTAGATCTGTGGCGACTGCGGCAGCGCGTAGAACTCTCCCGCATGCACGCGACTGGGCACCAGAAAGTCCCGCGCACCCTCGGGCGTCGGCTTGGTGAGGATCGGTGTCTCGAGCTCGAGGTAGCCGAGCCCACTCAGATACCCGCGCGTCGCCTGCATGAGGCGATGCCGAAGGATCAGCGCGAACTGGAGTTCGGGGCGGCGCAGGTCGAGCACTCTGTGCCGTAGGCGCAGCTCCTCGGCAGGCGGCTTGGCATCGCGACCGGCCGCGACGGGGATCGCCGGCGTGACCGCCGGACCGACCACGCGCATGCCGGTCGCGCGCACCTCGACCTCACCCGTCGCCATCTCGGGATTGTACTGGTCGGCCGGCCGCTCGAAGACCGTGCCCTCGATCAGCACGACACTCTCGACACCCACGGCCGCCGCCGCCGCGATCACGTCGGGTGCCGTCCAATCGGGGTTGAACGAGACCTGCAGCACTCCCTCACGATCGCGCAGGGAAAGGAAGACCAGTCCGCCAAGATCGCGCGCGCGATGCACCCAGCCGCCGAGCGTGACATGGGCGCCGACATCCGCACGACGCAACGCGCCGCCGAGGTGCGAGCGCATGGAGGTGGCGGCCGAGGTGGCGGCCGGTGAGGCAGCAGCAGGTGAGGCAGCAGAAACGTTCACGTCGTGGGATCCGGGCGCCTTGGCGCCAACGAGAATAGGTAAGTGGCCGCGAGGAGTCCCAGCGTCGCTCCGAGGATGTCGGCGGCCCAGTCGGCGATGCTGGCGTCGCGGCCCGGTATCCAGTGCTGGTGGAGCTCATCCAGCATGGCGAAGACCGTGATCCAAGCGAGCGCCGCGACCATGACCACACGCCTTCGCGGCAGCAGAAGGGCGCGTGCGACGAGGAAACCCAGGACGCCATACAGGCCGAGGTGCGCGACTTTGTCCGCGCCGGTCACCTGGTTTCCGAAGCTCGAACTCGGCCAGGAGGTGAGCACGAGGATCACGCCGGCCCAGGCCAGCGGCGGCCGCCACCGCGACGTCAGGGACGTCGCGGTCCCGCGCGAGGTACTCACGCGGCGGCGCGGGAGCCCGAGGGGGAGTCGGGCCGAGCGTTCCGGAGTCGGTCAACGATGCTCATACGAACCTGTAAACCTAACTCCCGTCGACACTTGGTGGTAGCCGAGTGCCGTTGACCGACACGCCGGTACGGGGTACTCTGCAAGATGCTCAATTTGCTCGACTTAGCGCCCGCCGACGCCGAACTCGCCCTGCGCGAGTTCGCGGTCGGGCATGGCCATGCAGCCTACCGGGGCAGCCAGGTGGTCCCGCACCTCTGGACCAAGCCGGTGGGCTCGTTCGAGGAGATGACCGACCTCCCCGCCGCGTTCAGGTCACTGCTGAGCGAGCACTTCGTGCTGCCGCGCCTCGCGCTCGTCACCGAGCAACAGTCCACTGACGGCACACGGAAGTTCCTCTTCCGCATGCACGACGGTCAGGCGATCGAGACGGTCGCGATCCCGGACGGCGACCGGATGACCTTCTGCGTCTCGTCGCAGGTAGGCTGTGCGCTCCAGTGCTCATTCTGCGCAACCGGCGCGATGGGTTTCGCGCGAAACCTCGCCGTGCACGAGATCGCTGGGCAGGTGCGTGAGCTCGCACTGCTCGCCCCACCGGTCCGCGCCACGAACATCGTCTTCATGGGCATGGGCGAACCGCTAATGAACTGGAAGGCGGTCGCGGACGTGCTGACGATCCTCAACGATCCCAAGGGATTCGGCATCGGTGCGCGGCACATCACGGTCTCCACGGTGGGCATTCTCCCTGGCATCGTCGCGCTAGGCCAACGGAAGGAGCAGTTCCGACTCGCGCTCTCGATCCATGCGCCGAGCGACGAGCTGCGTCAGACGCTCATGCCGGTGAACACCAAGTATCCGCTGTCGGACGTGATCGACGCGGCGGCGGCGTTCGACCGGCGAGTGACGTTCGAGTACGTGATGCTCGGGGGGGTGAACGATCAGGTACAGCACGCCGACCAACTCGCGCTGCTGGCGCGGCGGTGCAAGGCGTTCGTGAACCTGATCCCGCTGCATCCCGGTGGATCGATGGGCTTCACGCCGACGACGCCTGAGGCGATCGCGAAGTTCGCCCGCAGGATCCGGAACAGCGGCGTCGAAGTCGCGATCCGGAAGAGCCGCGGCATCGACATTGCCGCGGCGTGCGGACAGCTACGGGTCGAACGGCAGCGCCGGCGCGCGCCAGCGGGTGCCGAGGACGATCGTCAGGTCGACGTAGCGTGACGAATCGGGGCGCGCTTCGATGCGGGCCGCACCGAGCGCCTTGGCCGCGAGCGCACCCCAGTCCATGTGGCCGGTGCGCACGAGCACGAGCGAACTGTCGGCCGTCGCGTCCCAGTTGCCGGTCCCGACGACGTCAAAACCGGCGTCGCGCATCGCCGTGGTGCCGCGGCGCGCGAGCCCGCGCCGCCCGGTCCCGTTGAGTACTTCGACCCGGATCCGTGTGTCCGACGGGACGACGCGCGCGACCACGACGCCATCGCGTACCCGAACAGCCGCTGCGGAGTCGCGGCTCGTCCACCACCACCCAACGCCGATGACGAGCACGAGCAGGATCCAACGCCCGGGCTTCCTCACCGGATCGAGTTCCACAACCCCACGGCTTCGGGGAAGAGCGCCTTCCCTTCGCGCAGTGTCCACTCGAGCCGCATCCGCACCGCCTGCCTGAACACGCCGTCGAAGTCGTGCGGCAGGTGCTCAGCGAGGAACGCACGATCGGCGCGCATGAAGTTGCGCCCCGGCTCGAGGAAGTCGGCCATGTACAGGGCGCGTCCAACGCGGTCCCATCCGGCCGACCCCATGGTGTGCCACCGCACGGCATTGAGCACGCCGCTCCTCCGCTCACCGATCGACTCCAGGTGCGTGGCGGCGGCGGGACCGTGTAGGACGTCGAGCGGAAAGTCATGACCTGCGGCGAGGCGGCGCAACTCGGCCTCGGGAGCATCACGCAGCGCATCGTGGAATCGTCCCACGTCGTGCCAGGACTGTGCTTCGTCCGCGTCGAGCTTCAACTGCACGGCCCACCGGTCGAGCAGATCCGTGACGCGCACGATGTGCGCGCGCCGCTTCTCTCCGACCTGGGCCCAGTCGGGCATGTCGAGCGTGCGTTCGGTCATCGGGAGTTCGTGATGCGGCGGGTCAGATCGGCGAGCTCAGTGGCCAACTGTTTGAGGACGGTCGTGGAGGCTTCCATCTCCCGCAACGCGGCGGCCTGCTCTCCTGCCGCTGTCGCGACCTGTACGGCGCCGCTGCGGTTACGTGCGGCGATCTCCGTGACGCGACCCATCCGCTCGCGCAGGCGCGCGACCTCGACGCCCTGATCGTCGGCGGCGGTGGCGATCCGCGCGGTCTGCGCGGCCGCGCCGCCGGTGGCGCTCACGATACTGCCGAGGGCCTCACGTGAACCGCCCGAGAGCGTCTCCGCGTCGTCGACGAGTGATTCGCCGCGTCCCATGAGGGCGGCGGTCTCGCGCATCTGCTGCTCGAAGTCCCGGAGCACGCCTTGCGCCTCGTCGGCGGCGCGGCCGCTCTCCTCGGCCAACTTGCGGACCTCGTCGGCGACGACCGCGAATCCTCGCCCCTCGTGCCCGGCGCGCGCGGCCTCGATCGCGGCGTTGAGCGCGAGGAGGTTCGTCTGCACCGCGAGCTCGCGGATGACGGCAATGAAGCCGGTCACCTGAGCGGTGGCGAGCGAGAGCGCGCGGACACGCTGGGCTCCGTCGGCCACGAAGCGCTTGGCGCCGACGAGTCGTTCCATGGCCGTCTCGACCGTCTGCCGGTGTTCGGTCGCGATCGCGCTGGCGCGGCGCGTCGCGTCGTGTGCGTCGCGCGCGTCAGTGGCGGTGCTTCGCGACCGGGCGTCGAGCGTCTCGGTGACCTCGATCCCGCGCTTGAGTTGTTCCGCCTCGTCGGCGACGGCGCGCTCGATCTCTCCGGCGGTGCGCACGACCGCATCACCGCCGGCGCGCACCGTGCGCGCCGATGCCGTGAGCGTCGCGACTTCTCGCGCGAGGCGGTCGACCGCCTCGAGCAACGGGTTGCGGAGGTCGAGGATGTGGATCGTCGTCGCGAGCTGATTGGCGACGCGACGGATCAACAGCGTTTCCTTCTGGCCATACGAACCACGCTTGTGCGTGTCGAGCTCGAGAAGGCCGATCGTATGGTCGCCGAACCGCAACGGCACCACGGCGCGCGAGGCCGCGCTTGCGAGGGGGCGCTCGACCCGTGGATCGCGATCGGCGTCGGTCAGGATCACGGTCCGACCGGTATCCAATGCCTCGCGACGCAGGAGTTCTCCGTCGCGCGGCGCGGGCTCGGGCGGCGTCAGGAGCCCGGCCCCCGTGCGGTAGATGAGCGCGATGCCGCGCCCGTCGGCGCGCAGCACCCGCATCTCCGTCCACTCGAGAAGTCGGTTCGCGAGCGCCTCGATGCGCGCGATCGCCTCGCCAAGGTCGGTGTCCGCGCTCGCCGCGAGTTCGAGTGCGAGCACGGTGTTGAGTTCCTCGGCCGCGATGCTCTCCTCGAGGATGCGCTTGAGCACCAACCCAGCGAACAGCAGCACAAGGAGCACGATCGAGGCGCCGCTCCACCCGAGTGTGCCGACCGCGACGAGGAGCACGGTCAGTCCGGCCGCACCGGTCCCCAACCCGATCACTTCGTACCGCAACAGCAGCGCGCGCTCCTCGAGCGAGAGCTTCTGGCGCACCGCCAGCGTGAAGTAGTAGAGCCCCTTGCTGAGCACGAACTGGAGCAGCACGAACAACGCGATCGCGGGCGCCGTCTCGCCGCGTAGCACGGCGTCGCCGGCCCCGAGCGGTCCGCGAGCGAGCGCGTACCACCCGTAGGCGGCGTGCAGTGCGATCACCTCGCGCGACGCATTGATCCAGGCCGCCGTTGCGTTGCGCCGCAGCCAGATGCGATCCGCCGCGAAGATGCCGACCGCCAGTGCGATCGCGGCGGGCACCAGGCCGATCGTCAGCGTCCCGCCGATGGCGATCGGGCCGAGGAGATTGATCGCCGAGTACTTCGTGACCGGGAGTTGGTCCCGCCTCAGGAAGGCCGTCGCGACCGCGAGCACACCGATCCACGGGAGTTGTTGCAGCCACGTGGGACTCAGGACGAGCCCAAGGACCAAGACCACGCCGCCGATCACCGGCAGCGCGAGGCGATAGAAGTTCAGCACGGCGTTCACGGGGCGACCGAGTCGAGGGCCGTGCGCAACTCACGCACGAACGAGAGTGCGCCGTCAACACCGGACTCGGCGGCACGCACGAGTGCGCTCCCGACCACGATCCCGTCGGCCAGCGCCCCGATCTCGCGCGCCTGTGCCGCGTTCGAGATCCCGAACCCGACGCAGATGGGCAGCTCGCACACGGATCGCAGGTCAGCGAGGCTGCGCGGCAAGTCGGCCGCGACCTGGTCCTGCATCCCCGTCACTCCCAAGCGCGAGATGAGATACACGAATCCGCTCCCATGCTTCGCGATCTCCGCCATCCGGAGCCGGGGCGTGGTCGGCGCGACGAGTCGTACGAACTCCAGTGGGCCGCCGCCGAGCCACGCTTCGCGCTCCGGATCCATGCCCACCGGCAGATCGGTCACGAGCACCCCCTGCACGCCCGCTTTGGCCGCGCGCTCCAGTACGTCGCGCCCCGCGGCGAGTAGTGGGTTCAAGTAGCTGAAGAGCACGACCGGAATGGTCGCTCGCGCCTCGGCGATCAGCGCGAGGGTCCCGTCGAGCGTCATGCCTTGGTCGAGCGCGCGCTGCGAACTCCCCTGAATGACGGGACCGTCGGCGAGCGGATCGGAGAATGGCACGCCGACCTCGATGACATCGGCACCCGCCGCCGCGAGTTCACGGAGGAGGCGGAGGGATGCGGGCCGGTCGGGATGGCCTGCCGTGACATAGCAGACGAGCGCGCGGCGGCGCGCGACGCGCAGCTCCGCGAGATGGCCGGAGAGCGAGACCGTCAGAGGAAGTAGTCTCCGACCCGGATGCCGTAGCGCTCGGGATCACCGGTCTTGATGATGGTGCGATGGAAGTTGCCCTCGGCGTCTCGTTCGGCGAGGTCGGCCAGCTCACCTGGGTGTTGCACGTTCCCCAGCGCGTCGCTGACGAGGCGCACGATCGGGCGCGAGACCATGTCGGGGAGGGGGTTCGCACCGTGCACGATCCCCAACTCGAAGGTGTCTAGCACGACGAAGGTGCCTGCGGGATAGATGCCAAGGAGCGCCACGAAGGCCTTCACGATCACCGGATCCATGCCGCGACGCACGTTGTCGCGCATCTCCCGGAGCACTTCGGCCGGATCCAAGGCCTCGCTCATGTAGGCGCGGCGCGTGGTGGCGGCATCGAACCCGTCGGCGACCGCGACGATCTTGGAGAAGAACGAGATCTCGGCCATGCGCAGCGAGCGCGGGTACCCCGTGAGGTCGCGCTTCATGTGGTGCTGGTACGCGACCAGCATCGAGCGGTACGGGAACTCCGACTGCTCGCGCAGTTGGAAGAGTGCGAGCACGCCGAGCCACGGGTGCGCCGCGACGAGACGCCACTCCTCCTCGGTGAGCGATTCGGGCTTCTGGATGATGTCGATCGGCACGCGCGATTTTCCAATGTCGTGGAAGAGTCCGGCGAACCCGAGATCGTACAACTGCAGTCGCGTCAGGCCGAGGCGACGCCCGAGCGCGACACTGAAGATGCAGACGTTCACGCAATGCGTGAACGTGTAGTCGTCATAGTCGCGGATCGTGGTGAGCCCCATCAGCGACGTCTGCTCGGAGAGGATCTGGTCGACGATCCCTTGCACCACGCGCTTGATCTTCTTGACGTTGGGACTCGCGCCCATCCGCACCGAGTTGATCACATCCTTCGTGGTCGTCACCGACTGCTGATAGGTGCGCTTGGCCCGTTCCTTCGACTCCAGAGAGTCCTCGGGATCGTCGGCACTGTCGACCGGCGGCAGGACCTCGAATACGCCAACGTTCATCTCGCTGAGCCGACGCAACAGCAGCTCGAAGCGGTCGCTCGCCGTGCGTCCCTGCGGGTTCGCGAGGAACGCGAGCAGGATCGTCCAGTCGCGACTCGTGGGCGTCTCGGTGAACCGGATCAACCCGACTCCCGAGTCGCGGCAGCGCCCGAGGATGTACGAGAAGCTCGTGTAGTTGTCGAGGTCGAGCTTCATGCGAGTGGAGTTCAGGAAGAGGAACTCCCCTGCGAGACGGAACTCGCACTCACCATCGCCGGCGACCAGCTGTCCGGAGAGCCCGGTGAGTTCGTCCAGCGCTCGCTGCACGACCGCGTTCTCCACCGGATAGAGCTTGAGGTTGCGCAGCGCGACGTACACCCCCAGCACCCACGTGCGCCCGAGCGCACGCACCGTTCCCTCTCCCAGTCCGGTCGCGTTCGACATGCTCGTGCGCGCGACCGAGGGGCGACCGCCTGCCGGCGTGGCGATCGACGGCCTGCCACCGGGAGGTGTTCCGGTGGGCTCGCTCACGCGGCCCCGCCGCGCAACGCCCTGGCCACCGCGGACTTGACGATCACGTCCTTCTCCCCGACCGCCTTCTCGAGGACCGTGCGCGCAGCGACCGACCCGATCCTCCCGAGCGCGATCGCAGCGCAGGCGCGCAGTTCGGGATCCTCCCTGCGCGCAAAGAGCCCGCCCTTCGCGTGGAGCAGGCCATCGAGAAAAACGATGCCACCGTCGCCGCAGATCGCGCCGTAGAGTTCAAAGAGCGCGATGCGTTCGGTGCGGTCGGCGTCCTTCACTCCCTTCCCTTTCACGAGCGCGTCGACCTTGCTGAGGGCGGGTCGATGCGCCCGCGCCGTGAACGCGCGGAACGTGGTCAGCCTGATGTCGCGGTCCTCGTCGGTGAGCGCGGCCTCGAGCGCCGCGATCGCACCCGGAGTGCCGATCTCGGTGAGGGCGGTGACCGCGGCCGCCCGGAGCGGCCGTTCGGCGCCGCTGGCGAGGACCTCGCCCAGCGCCGGGACGGCGGCCGGCGTGCGCATCGCGCCCGCGCGCCGGATCGCCTCGCGCGCGATCGCCGGTTTCGCGTCCTTCACGAGTCGCACGAGCTCGCCGGTGTTCGACTGCGCCAGCCGTTCGGCCGCCGCCTCGAGCAGCGGACGAAGACCCGCGTTCTGCGTCCGGTCGATGTAGTCGAGTAGCACCGCGAGCGCGGTCGGCTTGAGCTGCGCGAAGAGCTGCGAGAGGTCCTCCTTGGCCGGGAGGGTGCTCGCCTCGTCGAGCGCCTGCAGCATTTGCGCGAGCGCATCGGGGTGGCTCAGTCGGTCGGCGAGCTTGCCGAACCGTTCGCGATCCGCCGGCGTGAGTTCGCGAGCGCGCAGGAGCGTGGCATCGACCTCGCGCAGGAGGAATGCGACCGATCCGAATTGCCCCGCCGAGAGGAGATGCAGGACGAGCGACTCGATGTCGCTCGCCACCTCGGTGCGCACGAGCGGGTCGGCCTGCAGCTCGAAGATGTCGAGCAGCGCACAGAGCACGATCCGACGAAGATCGAGCGCGTACTCGGCCTGCGTCTGATCCCGCAGGTACTCGATCTCATTCGCGTCGAGGAAGTAGAGCGTGGAGTCGAAGTCGTCCATTCGAACCACGCCGGACTGCCGCGGCGTCGGCTCCGGTTCCGCCGCGTCGCCACCCGGTTGCTGCGCCGCCTCGTCCTTCGCCTCATCGATCGCATTCGTCAGCGGCTCGTGCGACTGTCCCTGCGGTGCCGGCCAACGTCCCGGCTCAGCCGCTGGATCGAGGGGGTTCGACGGCTCGTGCAACTCGACGTAGCGGTACCGCATGAACTGCAGATCCTGCTCCCAGAGGATGGTCAGCAGGTCGTCCTCGTGCGGCAACGCCCGGCGCACCCGGGGGAAGATCGCAAGGAGCCGCTCGAGTTCCTCGCCCTCGAACCCCTCCATGAGCGTGAACTCGCGCAATCCGTCCTTGAAGAGCAACCAGGGCATCGAGTCGCCGCCCTTGTCGGGTTGCGAGAAGACCGACACACCGTACCACGTGAACTGCGTCTCGGTCACCGTGATGACGAGGCTGTCGAGTTCCGACCAGACGGGCACGAACGACTTCCGCACGTTCTCGAGCGCCTTCAGATACGTCGGATTGTTGTGCATGTACAGCTGATGCGCGCGCATCGCTTTGTCGAGCAACTTGAACATGTCCTCGACGATCGTCGGCGAGCACGGCGGTGCCGCCTTCGCCTCGTCCGCGATGTGCGGTGCGGTCACCGGCCGCTCCGCCGCTCGAGCAACTCGGCGACCTGCGACACATCCTTGTCGCCGCGGCCGCTCACGCAGAGGAGGACCGCGTCGTCGGCGGACCAGCGGCCGCGGTGCTCCGCGACCCAGGCGACCGCATGCGAGGTCTCGAGCGCCGGAATGATCCCCTCGAGGCGGCTCAGCAACTCGAACCCGCAGAGCGCCGCGCCATCAGTGATCGAGACATAGGTCGCGCGCCCGGAGTCCTTGAGAAAGGCATGCTCGGGGCCGACCCCGGGGTAGTCGAGCCCTGCGGAGATCGAGTGCGCCGGGTGCACCTGTCCGTCCTCGTCCTGCAGCAGATAGCTGAGCGTGCCGTGCAAGACCCCGGGAACACCCCGCGAGAGCGACGCGGCATGACGGCCGGTCTCGATGCCCTCGCCAGCGGCCTCGACACCGATGAGTTCCACCGCCGCATCGTCGACGAAGGCATGGAAGATCCCCATCGCGTTCGAGCCGCCGCCGACGCACGCGACCACGGTCGTCGGCAGCCGACCTGCGCGCGCGAGCATCTGCGCTCTCGCCTCGCGGCCGATCACTGCCTGGAAATCGCGCACCATCCGCGGATACGGTGCGGGCCCGACCACCGACCCGATGATGTAGTGCGAATGCTCGCAGCTGCTCACCCAGTCACGGATCGCTTCGCTCGTCGCGTCCTTGAGCGTGCGGGTGCCGGACGTCACTGGAACGACGGTCGCACCCATCAGGCGCATGCGGAACACATTGAGCTGCTGTCGCCGCATGTCCTCCTCACCCATGTAGACGACGCATTCAAGGTCGAGACGCGCGCAGGCTGTCGCGGTCGCGACGCCGTGCTGCCCGGCGCCGGTCTCGGCGATGATGCGGCGTTTGCCCATCCGCTTCGCGAGCAGCGCCTGCGCGATCGCGTTGTTGATCTTGTGCGCGCCGGTGTGGTTGAGGTCCTCTCGCTTGAGCCAGACCGGTACTCCCACCGTCGCCGAGAGTCGGGGGGCCTCCGTGAGGAGCGAAGGGCGCCCGACGTAGTGCGTGAGGAAGTGATCGAGTTCCGCGGTGAACGCGGGGTCGGCGAGCGCGCCCGCGAGCGCGACCTCGAGTTCCTCGAGGGCGGGCACCAGGGTCTCAGGGACGTATCGTCCGCCGAATGCTCCGAACCGATCCGCAGCGACCGACGCCATCAATCCTCGTTCGAGCGCGCAGCGAGTGCGAACGCCCGCATCAAGTCAGGGTCCTTGATCCCCGGCGCGGACTCCACGCCGGACGACACATCGACTACGCGCGGTGCGAGCAGCCGCACCGCTTGACGCACATTCGCCGCTCGCAGTCCTCCAGCCAACACGACCGGACACCGCTCCGACATCCGTCGCACCTCGATCGCCGCACGCGTCCAATCGAACGGCACTCCCGTCCCTCCTGACCGACCTCCGACCACAGTATCGAGCACCACGGCATCGAGTGCCGCCAGCACCGTGTCGGTCACGGACTCGAGCGTCGCGCCCGAGACGCGGACCACCGCCCAGATCGCCCCGTCGAACCGCTCTCGCAACGATAGAAGACGGGCGGGCGTTGCGCCATCATGCAATTGTAGCACATGCAACCGGGTCGCGTCCGCGATCCTCAACACTTCATCGAGTGGGCTCGCACCGAACACGCCGACACGCCGGACCGACGATCCCGAGAGACCTGCGAACATGGCATTCGCGCCGTCCACGTCCAGGGCGCGGGGACCGCCGGCGAATACCGCTCCGGCGTAGGCCGCACCGATTTCAGCGGCGACGGCGGCGTCGATCGAGCGAGTGAGCCCGCAGAACTTCAGCTCAGGCGCGGCCATGGCGCCTCACGCCCGCGAGCATCCGCACCGCGTCGGCGCCATCGATGGCCGTCGAGAGCACGGAGCCGACGAGCACCGCGTCAGCTCCCGCGCACGACGCACGCTCGACCTCGTCCACGCCTCGAACCCCGCTCTCATAGACCGCGACTCGATCCGCCGGAATGAGCGGAAGCAGGCGTCGTCCGATCGCGTCGTCGATCACGAGCGTTTCGAGGTCGCGGTTGTTCACGCCGATCACCGCACCAGGCACCACGAGCGCGGTGGCGAGCTCCGCCTCACTGCGGACCTCGACGAGACACTCGAGTCCGATCGCCCGCGCTTCGGCCGCCAGCTCGCGCAATCGCTCGCTCGGCAACGCCCGCGCGATCAGCAACACGGCCGAGGCGCCGGCCGCGCGAGCTTCGAGCAGCTGGATCGACGCGGTGATGAAGTCCTTGCGCAGGAGAGGAAGCGTGACCGCCGCTCGCACGTCCACGAGGTCCTGCAGCGAACCCCCGAACCGCGCCGGCTCCGTGAGAACGGAGAGCGCCGCCGCTCCTCCACGCGCGTACTCCGCTGCGCGCCTCGGTGCGTCGATCGCGTCGTTCAGCACCCCCTTGCTCGGCGAACGCCGTTTCAGTTCGGCGATCACGCGCACCGAGGCCCCGACCAGCGCCGCGGCGAATGGAGGTGGCGTCGGCGCCTCCGAAGCCCGAGCCTCAAGCGTCTCGCGCGCACCCGGTTCGCGTTCGATCGCCCGCGCTCGCACGATCGACGCCCGGGTGAGCTCGCCGAGCGGCCCTGAGGGCTCGATCCAGCCAGATGCGGCTTGTGCTTCGGTCAATGTTCGGATACCGTTACTTCGGTTACTGTTCGGGAGTCCATCAGGTGCCGGCCGGATTCGGCCGTCACGCCTTCATCTCCAGACCGCAGGAAACGCCGAGATGCCGCTCACCAAGCGCCAGCGCCAGATCCTGGACTTCCTCACCAGTTACTCGGGCGAGCACGGGTATGCCCCGAGCTTCGAGGAGATTGCCGGCCAGTTCAACTATAACTCGCTCGCGACGGTCCACGAGCACCTCTCCAACCTCGAGCGGAAGGGCTATATCAAGCGCTCGTACAACGAGAGCCGAGCGATCGAGATCCTGCCGTCGGACATCTTCCCGCGGTCGATCGAGCTCCCGATCCTCGGCGCGGTCGCCGCGGGCCTGCCGATCGAGGCCTTCGAGACGCAGGAGACGATCGCCGTCCCCGACGACTTCGTCCGGCGCGCCGGCAATCATTATGTCCTGAAGGTCCGCGGCAACTCGATGATCGAGGACCAGATCTCCGACGGCGACTATGTCGTGGTGCACGACCGCCCTGCTGCCGACAACGGAGAGATGGTGATCGCGATGCTCGACGATTCGGGCGCAACCGTGAAACGCTACTATCGCGAGCGCGACGGACGGATCCGACTGCAGCCAGCCAACGCGGCCATGGCCCCGATCTACGTGCAAGAGAACCAGGTGCGCGTTCAGGGGATCGTGGTCGGGGTGATGCGACGCTACTAACACATCGCCGCTGATGCGCGGCGGAGTCGGCCGAGCGCGTCCCATCCCTTGCCGGCGCTCAGCGCGTCGCGCACCGCACCGAGTGCGTCCGAAACCGACGGCGAGAGCCCCGCGACGTAGTGGGCCGCCGCCGCGTTGAGCAGGACAGCCGCTTCCGCTCCCGCAGGTCCCTTACACAGCAGTACACGTTCGATGAGCTTGGCATTGTCGGACGGCTCACCGCCCGCCAGATCGCTCACGACGATGTCGCGAAACCCGAGCCGCTCGGGGTCGATCTCCCAGCGCGAGATCTCGGTGCCGCGCAACTCGATCACCGCGGTCGGCCCGATCGGTGAGATCTCGTCCATCCCGACCGTCCCGTGCACGACCAGCGAGTGCGCCGTGCCGAGCTCCGCGAGGGCGCCCGCGATCAGCTCGAGGCGAGACGGGTCGGCCACGCCGATCACCTGCCGCCCGGCTGCAGCCGGATTCGCCAGCGGACCGACCAGATTCATCACGGTCTGGATCGCCAGCTCACGGCGCACCGGTCCGACGTGCCTCATGGCGGGATGCATCGTCGGCGCGAACATGAAGACGATTCCCGCCTCATCGAGCACGCGCCGCATGCGATCCACCGGCACGTCGATCGACACGCCGAGTGCCTCAAGCACGTCGGCGCTCCCTGACCGCGAGGTGAACGAGCGGTTGCCGTGCTTCGCGATCCGTACCCCCGCACCAGCGGCCAACAGCGCCGCCGCCGTGGAGATGTTGAATGTCGTGAGCGCGCCGCCTCCGGTGCCGCACGTATCGACGAGCCCGGACGCATCGGGGACATCGAGCCGGGTCATCGCTTCGCGAAGTGCGCGCGCTGCGCCCGCGACCTCGGTCGCGGTCTCGCCGCGCACCCGGAGACCCATGAGCAGGGCGGCCATTTGCGCCGGCGTGCCCTCGCCCGTCATGACGGCGCGGAACGCGTTCGCCGCTCCTTCGCTGTCGAGTCGTTCTCCTGCGGCCAGCTTGCGAAGAGCCAGTTGGAGGACGCTAGCGCTCACGGACCTGACCGTGCAGGGCCTCCGCGAGCCCACCTTCGCTCGCAATGAGGGAGATCACGAGCCCGAGCATGCGCACGCGCTCGACGTCTTCCTCGACGAACAGGCCCTGCTGCGCACGGTTGGTGAGGTTCACCACGCCGACCAGTTCGTCGTGCAGGACGAGGGGGAAGGAGATGAACGATCCGGTTGTGAGATAGTTGTCACCGAGGAGCGGCGTCTGCTTGGCGTCGACCGCGTCCACGACGAGCATCGGTTCACGGGTCTGCGCCACCTTGCCGGCGACGCCGTACCCGAGCGTGATGACCTTGCCGATCTGCACGTGCGGTGCGAGTCCGCGGGCGGCGGCAAGGTAGAGCGTCCCCGGTTCGCGGCCCGCCAGGAAGAGCGAACACCGCAGCGCATGCATGTCGTCGCCGACGAGTGCGAGCAATCCCTCGGTCAGTTCCAACGCGTCATGGGTCTCTCCCGCCAGCGTCATGACGCGATCGAGGAGATACAGTGTGCGCGTGCGCTGCCGTAACGCCTCGCTGCGCCGATGCAGTTCGATGTGCGCCTGTTCGAGCTGACCGACCGACGCGGTGAGCTGATGCTCAAGGGCGGCGAGCTTGCGCATCATTCGCCGCGAGTCCTCGGCGCGGCGGGCCTCCTCGCGCTCGCGAGCGAGCGCCTCGGCGGGATCCGGATCCGCTGACGACGCCTCCCGGACACTGGCGGCCTCACGCTCGAGGTCCGCGAGCCGCGCCAGGTACTCGCCATGCAGCCGCTGCGTGACATCCTCGAGCGTGCGCGTGGCCTCGTCGCGGGTCTCTCTGTCGTGAAAACGCGCCACCGCGAGCTCGAAGAGGGCGACGAGCGGAGTCAGTCGCTCGACCGCACGCGTGCCGAAAATGCGCTTCGGCTCCACGAGCGAGACGACCGCCACGAGTTGGCCGTCGACCTTGAGACCGCGCAGGGCGACGGAGCCGGAGTCATCGGACCACGCGAGCTTCAGGAGGCGCGCGTAGGCGGGCGGCTCCTCGGCGACGTCCACGAACGCGCCGCCGTCCTGCACCGCTCGGAGCGTCGACACCGGAAGCTGTTCGAGCGATGTCTCGAGCGGGGCACGCTCGACGCGCCCATCGCGCACCGTCAGGCGCTCCCGTAGCAATCCCTGCTTCGGGTCGAAGCGCAGCAACGCGAGCGAGACATCGCGGTCACTCTCCGAGAGGGCACCGGCGAGTGCGACAAGGGCCGCGTCGAGGTCGGTCGCAGCGCCGAGTGCCTGCGCCAACGAGGGGAGCGTTCGGATGGTCATGAAGGCCGAAAGGTCGCTTGCCGCGTCGCCTCAGTCAATGAAACATGCGGTGCGATCCATTCCTTGAACTCACCCTGCGCGCACGGTAGGTTTCTGTCGATGTCGGAGCGCACCCTCCAGCTGGTCCTGCAATACGACGGCACTGACTTCGCCGGCTGGCAGGTCCAACCCGGTCGGCGCACTGTGCAGGGGGTCCTCGAGAGTACGATGGCGTCGTTCGCGAGCTCGCCGGTGCGTGTGACCGGCGCCGGCCGCACCGATGCCGGGGTGCACGCCCGGGGACAGGTCGCGAGCATCACCGTTCCTGAACATTGGACGGCGGAGAAGCTGCGGCGCGTCCTGAACGAGAAGCTCCCGCACGACCTGTGGGTGTCGGCCGCATGCGAGATGCAGCCGCGGTTCCATGCGCGATTCAGCGCGACCTCTCGCCGCTACAGTTACGCGGTGGGGCTCGACGAGGGGGCGGCCTCGCCATTCCGGCGACGGTGGACACTCCCTTGGACCCGGGCCCTCGACCGCGAGGTCCTCGAGTGGTGCGCCAAGCGGTTGGTGGGGACGCATACGTTCCGTGGCTTCGCCGTGCGCGGCACCGCGCCGGACGACGATGATCACAGGTGCGAGGTGCGTCTCGCTCGGTGGCGCTCGGCAACACCGGGCCTGCCGGAAGGGCTGGTGTTCGACATCGCGGCCAATCGGTTCCTGCATCACATGGTGCGGTTCCTCGTGGGCACGATGCTCGAGGCAGCGAGTGGCAAGCGGCCGAAGGAGGACCTCACGGCCCTGCTCGACGCCGACCGGAATGACGAGGTATCGCCCCCCGCTGCTGCGGTGGGGCTCTGCCTCGAGGAGGTCACCTATCCCGCCGACCTGTACCTGACGCCCTGATGCGACTCTATCTCGCCACACTCGCCACCGAAGAGATCCGTTGGGCCACCGCGGCCGGATTGATCGACGGCATCGTCGCCACCCCCGCGATCCTCTCGGCCGAGGTGCCGCATGCCGACCCGCGCGAAGTGCTCGCCGAACTCGTGGAGCGCACGACGCTGCCGATCTTCGCGAGTGCCCCCTCGGTCGACGCGGCGGAGATCGTGCGCCAGGGCAAGGCACTCTCGCGGATCGCCGAGCACGTGATCGTGGCGGTGCCCTTCGTGGAGGACGCGCTTCCGGCGATTCGGCGCCTTTCCAAGGACGGCATACGTGTGGCCGCGACACTCGTGCATTCGGTCGCGCAGGGCCTGCTCGCCGCGAAGGCCGGCGCGTCGCACGTCGTGGTACCAGTGGACGCGCTCGAAGCGGTAGGCCATGCCGCCGACGTGGTCATCCGCGGCCTCCGCGACGTCCTCGATCGCTCCGCGCACGAGTGTGACGTGGTCGCGGCTGGCGCGCCGAGCGCGGCATGCTTCGCTGCACTCGCCGCCGCGGGGGCCGATGCGGCGGTGGTCACGCCCGCCGCGCTGCGTTCGCTGCTGCAACATCCGCTCACCGACCGCGGACTCGATCGGTTCCTCAGCGACATCAGCCGTCGGGCCAAACCCCGACGTTCCAAGTGATGCCACGCCTCTCGCGCGCGCTCCGTCATCTCGGCCCCGCCGTCTTCCTCGCGCTCGCCGCGTGCGAGGGCGCGAACCCGAGTCCATCCGATGCGCAGTCGTCGTCCGCCGTGGCGCCGCGACCGGCGCAGCTGCCGGCGCAGCTGCCGACCACGGATCAGGCGATCAACACGTCGCGGCGCACCGCGATCACCGAGGCCGTCGCCAAGGTGGCCCCCGCGGTGGTCACCGTGCAGACCGAGCGCATGCAGCGCGCGGCCTCCACGCCGTTCGACCTCTTCTTCGGCACCCGCTCGGGCGAGCAGGTCTCGTCGGGCATCGGCTCAGGATTCATCGTGCGCGAGGACGGTGTGATCGTGACCAACGCGCACGTGATCAACGGGGCGAGTCGGGTCTCGGTGGCGCTGCGCGACGGCACGACCTACCCGGCCACGGTCGTCGGCGAAGATGAGCTCAACGACCTCGCGGTGCTGCGGATCGACGCGAAAGGATTGCCCACGGCGCCGCTCGGCACCTCGCGCGGCCTCCTGATCGGCGAGTGGGTCGTCGCGATCGGCAATCCGTACGGGTTCCTGCTCGGCAACTCCGAACCGAGCGTGACGGCGGGTGTGGTGAGCGGCGTCGGTCGCAACCTGACGGGGCGCGGCGACGGGCCCGGCGTCTACGTGGACATGATCCAGACCGATGCCTCGATCAACCCCGGGAACTCGGGCGGTCCGCTCATCACGGCGTCTGGCGAAGTGATCGGCGTGAACAGCTCGATCTACACGCCGAGCGG
>JANOTB010000253.1:0-3917 GCA_031416115.1 Gemmatimonadota bacterium | reverse complement strand
CCAGTCGCCGCGGATCGCGCAGCCAGGCCCGATGTACACGTCCCGGCCGATCACCACGTTGCCGGTCACGGCCGCCTGCGGGTGCACGAACGCGGACTCGTGCACCACGGGGATGAATCCGTCGAATGCGTAGATCATCGTGAGGTCGGCAAGAGTGAGGTCACGAGCGCCGTCAGGCCCGCTCGATGATGAGTGCGAACCCCTGCCCCACGCCGATGCACATGGTGCAGAGCGCGTAGCGTCCCTTGCGACGCTCGAGTTCTCGCGCGGCGGTGAGCGCGAGGCGTGCGCCACTCATCCCGAGCGGATGGCCGAGCGCGATCGCGCCACCGTTGGGATTCACGCGCGGATCGTCGTCGGCAACACCGAGTTCGCGCAGGCACGCGAGACCCTGCGCAGCGAACGCCTCGTTGAGCTCGATCACGTCCATCTGCTCGATGGTGAGTCCGGCGAGCGCGAGCGCCTTGCGTGTGGACGGCACCGGACCCATGCCCATGATCCGTGGCTCGACACCCGCAGCCGCGCTCGCCACCACGCGCGCGAGCGGCGTGAGCCCGGCCTCCTTCATGCCCCGCTCCGAGGCGAGCAATAGCGCGGCCGCGCCGTCGTTGAGTCCGCTCGCGTTGCCCGCCGTGACCGATCCCTTGCCGTCGTGGCGGAAGGCCGGCTTGAGCTTCCCCAGGATCTCGAGCGTAGTGTCGGGGCGGATGAACTCGTCCTGCTCCACGCGCGTCGTGCCCTTCTTGCCCGTGATCTCCACCGGTACGATCTCCACCGCGAGCCGTCCTTCAGCGCGCGCCGCGGCGGCGCGCTGCTGCGAGCGCAACGCGAACGCGTCCTGATCGGCGCGAGAGATGCCGTACTGCGCCGCGACGTTCTCGGCGGTCTCGCCCATGGAGTCGGTACCATGCGCGGCCTTCATCGCCGGGTTCACGAAGCGCCAGCCGATGCTCGTGTCGAAGAGCTGCAGGTCGCGCGCGAACGGCGTGGCCCCCTTGGAGAGCACGAAGGGAGCGCGCGTCATCGACTCGACGCCGCCGGCCACGTAGACGTCGCCCTCGCCCGCCCTGATGCCGCGCGCCGCACCCGCGACCGCGCTCAGTCCCGAGGCGCAGAGCCGGTTCACCGTCTCGCCCGGCACCGTCACCGGCAGGCCGGCGAGCAGCAGCGCCATGCGCGCGACGTTGCGGTTGTCCTCACCCGCCTGATTCGCGCACCCCATGATCACGTCGGTGATGCTCGCGGGGTCGAGTGCGCCGTGGCGCGCGAGGAGCGCGCGGATCGCGTGCGCGCCAAGGTCGTCGGCGCGTACCGAAGCGAGCGCACCACCGAGGTTGCCGATCGGCGTGCGGACACCGTCAACGAGAAAGGCATGGCTCATGCGGGGAGCGGCTTGCGCGTGCGGTAGACTGTGCCGCGGAACAGCGCGACGATGGTGTCGTCCTGATTGCGCACCGTGATCTCGCTGAAGGCAAGACGGTTGGTGGAGGTCTGTTGGATCGCGGTGGCGGTGAGCACGTCGCCCACGCGGATCGGTGCCGGGTAGCTGATGTTGCAGTCGACCGCGACGCTGATCTCGCCGCTCGAGTTGGAGCAGAAAGCGTGCGCACTGTCGGCGAACGCGAAGACGATTCCGCCGTGCGCGAAGCCGAAGCCGTTCATCATCTCCGCGCGCACGGTCATGCGGATCACCGCCTGCCGGTCAGCCACCTCGAGGACCTCCACGCCGAGCCACTGCGAGAACGTATCGCGCGCCAGCATGCGGCCGACGACCTCGCGGGCCATGGCGTCTCTGGCTGCTGGCGTGAGCGCTGCGGCTGGCGCATCGGCCGGCACGCGCTCGATGAACGTCGTTCCGCGAGGCTTGGGGCGATCGGTCACGTCAACAGTCTCCCGCCGTCACGGACGGCGCGTCTCAGGAGTGGGCTGGGTCGATAGCGGTCTTCCCCGTACTCTGCCTGCAGCGCCTCGAGCGTGGCGAGCACCTTCGCCGGACCGATCTCGTCGCCCCAAGCGAGCAGGCCCTTCGGGTAGTTCACGCCGCGGGTCATCGCGAGCTCGATGTCCTGCGGCGATGCGATCCGCAGGCGCACTGCGTCGACCGCCTCGTTCACCAGCATGGCGAGGATCCGGTCGAAGATCAGTCGGCCGAGCACCGCGTCCATGCGCGGCTCCGGCGCGACGGCACCGTCGCGGTGGTCGTAGTGCCCCCGCCCGCTCTTGCGCCCGAGCAGCCCCGCCTCGACGAGCCGACGCTGCGCGAGCGCAGGACGGTAGCGCGGATCATGGAACATCGCTTCGTACACCGAGTTCGTCACCGCGAAGTTCACGTCGTTGCCGATGAAATCCATCAGTTCGAATGGACCCATCTTGAATCCGCCCAACTCGCGCATCGCCCAATCGATCGTCGCCGCGTCCGCGAGCTGTTCCTCAGCGATCCGCAGCGCTTCCCCATAGAACGGCCGCGCGATGCGATTGACTATGAAGCCGGGTGTGTCGGCGCAGACGACCGTGATTTTCTTCCACGAGTCCACGAGCGCACGAGCGGCGACCGCGACCGTTGGCGCGGTCGTGATCGCGGGGATGATCTCGACGAGCGGCATCACCGGCGCGGGATTGAAGAAGTGCACGCCGACGACGCGCTCCGAGCGCGCGCAGGCGCCGGCGAGTGCGGCGACCGAGAGCGAGCTGGTGTTGGTCGCGAGGATCGCCGCTGGTGCGAGCACGGCTTCGAGCGCCTTGAAGAGCGCCCGCTTGGCCGCGAGGTCCTCCGTGATCGCCTCGATCACGAATCCGCATGTCGCGAAGGCGGCGAGCGCCGCGGCGTCGACACCGTCCACATAGGCGATGCGCGCGATCACCGCGTCGGCGGCTACATGCGTGAGCCGGCCCTTCTCCACCTCGCGCGTCATCGCCATGCTGTGGCCGTCGCGAGCCTTGCTCACGGCCGCCGGATACGCGTCGGCGAGGACCACGCGATGCCCACACATGGCGGCGACCTGCGCGATCCCCGCGCCCATCGCACCCGCGCCGACCACGCCGATCACCATCTCAGTGCCGTTGCCCGTGCCCGGTGCGCTCATCTCACTCGCCACGGTACGTGGGCTTCCGCTTCTCCAGGAACGCGCGCACGCCCTCCTCGTAGTCGGCCGTGCGCCCGGCCTCCTGCATCGTCTGCGCCTCGACCTCGAGCTGTTCGTCGAGCGAGTTCGACCACGACGCATTCATCGCGCGCTTGGTGAGCCCAAAACCGCGGGTCGCCTGCGTCGCGAGCTGCTTGGCCAGGTGCATCGCGACCTCCGGCAACTGCGCCAATGGCACGACCTCCCAGATGAGCCCCCACTCCTTCGCCTTGGCGGCGTGCATCTTCTCGGCGAGGAAGAACATCCCGGTCGCGCGCTGCGGCCCAACGAGTCGCGGCACGAAGAAGGTGCCGCTCGTGTCGGGGATCAGGCCGAGCTTCGCGAAGCTCTCGACGAACACCGCCTCCTCGGCAGCGACCGTGAGATCGCAGGCGAATGCGAGATTGGCTCCGGCGCCTGCCGCGACGCCGTTCACCGCGCAGACGACCGGCTTCTCGAGCGTACGGATCGCACGGACGATCGGATTGTAGTTCGCCCGGACGATCTCGCTGATGTCGGGCATGGGTCCGTCGCCCTGCGGGAGCGCTTCCTGCAGATCCTGGCCGGCGCAGAATCCGCGGCCCGCACCCGTGAGGAGGACCGCGCGCACTGCAGGGTCGCTTGCGGCGCGCTGGAGGCCCGCCAGGAGCGCAGCGGCCATCGCGCTGTTGAACGAGTTGAGGACGTCCGGCCGGTTGAGCGTGAGGACGAGGACGCCGTCGTGGAGCTCGGAGATCACGAGGGAGGTCGGCATGGCCGGAAAGATATCAGCGTTCCCGCCGCCCGGTTCCCCCG
>JANOTB010000252.1:0-3224 GCA_031416115.1 Gemmatimonadota bacterium | reverse complement strand
GTACGGGCTCGCCAACTCGCCGAACCGCCGCGACCGTGACCGTTTCAATGGCACGTTCAAGCTGACGTACAAGCCGCTTCCGTGGCTCACGGCCGAAGGCAACGTGAACTACGAGCAGGCGGCGGACAGGTACAAGGCATTCGTGCCGCGCGGCTTCCAGTCGTCAAATGGCAACGTGAGCGCGGGCAGGCTGTCTGCGGCGTCGAAAACGGCACGCACTAGCAACATCGGTGCGACGCTGACGTCAGTGCGGGAATTCGAGTGGTTCACGAACACCACGAAGATTGCATACGTGTTCGAGGACCAGTCTCAGGACAGCCTCTTTGCGTCGGCACAGCAACTCACACTGCCCCGCGTTCCGGAGTTTGCCGCTGCCGACATCGCAGGCATCCGCGCTGGTTCGCAGACGATCACGATCCGCAACCAAAACGTGTTCGCGATCACGACCTTCGACATCAAGGATCGCTACATCGTTGACGCACTCGTCCGGCGTGATGCGTCGTCCCTGTTCGGTGCCGATGAGCGCACCGCGATCTACAATCGCGTCTCGGCAGCGTACCGCGTCTCCGAGGACCTCACCCTGCCGGGCGTGGACGAGTTCAAGCTCCGCGCGTCGTATGGTACGGCCGGTCTCCGTCCGCGCTTCGACGCCCAGTACGAGATCTTGACGCTCGTCGGCGGGAGTCCGGTCAAGGTGACTCTCGGGAACCGGAATCTCAAACCCGCCTTCTCGGCGGAGACCGAGGTCGGGTTCAACATCAACTTCCTCACCAACTTCACGTTCGAGTACAGCTATTCGGACAAGGTGACGAGTGACCAGATCCTCTTGACTCCGGTCTCGCGCGCGGCCGGCTACGCCGACCAGTGGACCAACGCCGGCACGCTCGCCGGTCAGACCCATGAGTTCGCGTTCGGTGCGGTGCTCGTGTCGAAGGGTGACATGTTCTGGCGCCTCAACGTGACGGCCGACCGCACGCGTCAGCAGATCACCGAGCTCGACGTGGCGCCGTTCCTTGCCGGTCCGGACGGAACGACCCAGATGTTCCGCGTCGCGGCCGGTGAGCCGTTCGGCGTGATGTACGGTGAGAGCTGGATCAAGACCCCCGCGCAGTTGGCCGCGACGCTGCAGTCGGGCCGACTGACTGGGACAGCGGCCAGCTATCAGCTGAACGAAGAAGGCTACTTCGTGCGCACCGCGGATTGGCGGACGCTCCGCGAGCGCCCCCTGAAAGCGTATGACACCACGGGGAACTCGATCGGCCAGATCGGCGACGTGAACCCGGACATGAACCTCAACTTCAGCTCCACGTTCCAGTGGCGCGGGTTGTCGGTGAATGCGCTGGTGACGTCGGTGATCGGTGGCGACATCTACAACCTGACGCGCCAGTGGCCGTTCAACGAGCAGCGCGATCCGGACTTCGACCAGAGCGCCAAGCCGGCACTCGAGCGCAAGCCGGTGACCTACTACCAGACGTTCTACAACAACATCGATGCGAACACCTATTTCGTGGAGAACGGCACGTATGTCCGCCTCCGCGAACTCGCGGTGAACTACCAGCTCCCGAAGGCCTGGGTGAAGCCGGTCAGCTTCCTCGGCTTCGAGAGCGCGCGGATGGGCGTCGTCGGTCGCAACCTCTGGACCAGCACCAAGTACAAGGGCTACGACCCCGACGTGACGGGAACGTCTGGCCTGCAGGGCAACCCGTTCACGTACCGCGTGGACTACTTCACGTATCCGCAGTTCCGCACCTTCACATTCATGCTTGAGCTCGGCTTCTAAGCCGCGCCCAAACGAGGAGATCGAGAATGCACATGACGACCTTCGTTCGGGGGCTTGGTCTGGTCGCCGCGCTGGCGGTGACCGGTTGCAAGTCGCTGGACATCACGAACCCCAATCAGCCCGACGCTGATCGAGCACTCTCCGACCCGTCCGCCATCGAGGCGGTCGCCGGCGGTTCGGTGCGCATCTGGTTCAACACGTACGAGGGCCTCACGGCTGTGGGACCCCTCGTCGTGCAGGCGCAGACGTACAGCATGTCGTGGAACAACTTCAACATCAATTTCTACGCGTCGATCGACGCCGACGGTACACGTAACTCGCGGTCGTGGCAGAACAGTCCGGCGGCCGCTGGGCGCGCGAGCATCGAGCACTTCTGGGACGGCTACTACAGCAGTCTCTCGCTCGCGACCAATGTGCTGAAGGCGATCCGGATCAATGGATTGGTGATCAACAACGCGACCGATACCAAGCGCACGGAAGCCGTCGCGCTGTTGATGCAGGGTGCCGCGCTCTCGGGCATCGCGATCAACTACGACAAGGGGTACATCATCGACGAGAACACCGATCTCGGCGCCTTGGCGTATTCGAACCGCAAGGAGATCCGGGACGCGGCGGTCGCGAAGTTCGCGGCCGCGGCCACGCTCGCCAATGCGAACGTGTTCACGATCCCGACCAGTTGGTCGGGCCCGGGCTCGGTCGCGTATACCAACGTCCAGATCGCCAAGATCGCGAACACGATGGCCGCTCACACGTTGGCCAGCTGGCCGCGCAACGCGACCGAGAACGCGCTCGTGCCGTGGGCGCAGGTGGTCACGCTGGCCTCGAACGGCATCTCGTCGGGGACGCGCTTCGACTACCAGTTCACCGGCGACGGCGACGCGTGGTATCCGGAGATCCTGGCCTGGTTCAACGCGATCGACACCGGGCGGTTGCACACCCGTGTGGCGAACATGATGGATCCGGGGACGCAGACCACCCCGTGGCCACTCGCGGGCAATCCGAAGCCCAACTCGCCAGACCGGCGGCTTGGCGACGGCTCGTTCGGCACCGCCGCGACGGCGGCGTCGTTCGCGACCTACGTAAAGACGGCGAATGCCGGCACGGACTTCGCTTGGTCGGCAAGCGCGATCTTCAACATGGCACGCGGCTCGTACCATCAGTCCAACATCGCGCACATCCGGTACGACGTGAGCGGTACGCAGGATCCGAACGGCGCCTATGGCGGCTTCGGTCCCGCAGTCGTCTTCTCGGCCGGGCAGAATGACCTGCTCTGGGCGGAAGGCCTGATCGAGACCAACACCAACCTCGCGCTGGCCGCGACGCTCATCAACAACACGCGCGTGACCCGAGGCGGGCTCTCTGCAACGGTCGCAGGCGATGGGGCCACCGTGCTCCGCACGAGGCTTCGCTACGAGCAGGAGATCGAGCTGCTCGGACTCGGCGC
>JANOTB010000251.1:0-2209 GCA_031416115.1 Gemmatimonadota bacterium | reverse complement strand
ACAAGCCGCGCGCGAAGCCGAAGCGCGCAAGAGCGCCGAGAGCGAGTCTGCGCCAGGCCCCACCTAACGACAGTTGGTGACCGACGGCCGTCCAGAGAAGCAGGTGGGCGGCCGCGCCTTGTCGTACCTTTCGGTACGGCGCGGCCGCCCACCTGCATTTTATGAAAGCGGCCGCGGCACAACTTGACGTTAGGCCGCTCAGTGGAATTGGCTCGCGACAGAGGAGGTGCTATTGCGCGCGTCTGGCCCGCGTCCTATCTTCGGCACCCTGTGCACATATCGACCTCGATTCGTCGTTCCGGCGCAGTTCTGAGTGCGCTTGCGGGACTCGTTACGAATGGTGCCTGTTCGGCGGACACCGGCGCGTCCGGCTGGGTCGTCAGAGCTGGTCTCGCGGACACTACCGTGGCCGTGCTTGAGCTCGTCGCACCGGTCCAGTGGTCGTCGCACGTCGACTGGTTAGGTGACGTGGAGGCGGACTTTCCGGTCATAGCGGCGCCCGGGCTTGGAATCGCCGCATCGGCTCCCGACGGTAGCGGGGTGATCATCTGGTCCAGCGTCGACTCCATTCGACTCGGGAAGCAGCGGCGAGTCGGCGTTCGCGGCAACGGGCCCGGTGAGTACCAGTACATCGGCTTTCTCGGAGTCTGTGAAACCGGAGCGCTCACCGTTTTCGACCCCGCACGGCTGATCCTCAGCACATACTCCACCTCGACGTTCGAGCGGATCGAGCGGAGGGCGCCGTCATACTCGCGTCGCGGGACGGTATTCGGGTGCCAGTCCTCGGGCGCGTTACTGTCGCTCTTGACTCCGCCAACGGTCGAGGGATACGAACCGGGGCTGAACCGATGGCCCATTCATCTCGCAGAGCTCGCCAGCGAAGGGGATGTCGACTCTCTCGCCTCGACTCCCGGAAGTGAGTGGTGGTTTGATCCTTCATCGGACTGGATTCCAACGCTGACATGGCGCGACGAATCATTGGGAGGCGTCTCAGTCGGGAGCATCCTCGTGGTCCAGGCGGCATCAGGGGAGGCGCTCCTATCGCGGGAGCGAAGCTTCCAAGGACAACGCATCGACTTGCGAGCCGGTTGCGCAACCGCGGACGCCTCGCTTTTGGAGGCAGCACTCCAGCGAAAGTTGGACGAGGTACGATCGCCACGGGACAAACAGGAATTTCGCGAGGCCCTCAATCGCGCGGCAGACGCGGCGCCCTACTCGCGCCGTGTCATCGAGGTCGTGGGCAGCACGGCGACGCGGGGACGCTTCTTTGTAGTGACATGTCACGACGCTGCATCCAATGCTGTATTCGCGCTCGGTACTCACGGCGCACTCTCCGTGACAGCGGTTGGACTGATACCGATAGATGCCCGGGTCGTGGGCGAGATCGTGTCGGGTCAGATCCTTATCGCGCAAGACCGTGAGGCAGGACTGCGGATCGGCGTGATTCGTTAGGCGGTGCGTCCGCATCGCAGGTTGGTTCCACCTTCACGAAGGAGAATACATGAGCACAGCAAGGAGACTTCTGTTGTCCAGCGCTGGCATCGCGACGATGCTCGCGCTTCCGATCAGGATCTCGGCATCGAACGACGCTGCGGTCGGCATCACGATCAAGGCGAGCGATCTCTGCGCGGAAGACAGCGGGTGCCCGTGGCAGAACAACGCGAAGTGCGGCAAGCTAGTCAACCAGAAGAGACTGAACTAAGAACTGCGCGCGACGGCCTAACGAAAGTTGGTGCAGATGGCCGCGGCGGTGAAGCAGGTGGCCGGTGCCGCAAGCGGTGTGGCCTTCGGCACGCAGCCCGTGGTGGCAATCCGCGATGCGCAGGGCAATACCGTGACAAGTGCGACGGGCGTGATCACGATGACGGCGAGCGCTGGCGGCACGGTGGTCGGTACGGCGACGGCGACAGCGGTGGCCGGCGTCGCGACCTTTGCGACCGTGGGTCTGAGCGGCACGGTAGGCACCTACACGCTGACCTTCGCAACGGGTGCGCTGACCGCGGCAACGCAGACCATCGCGTTGGCGGCCGGTGCGGCCGCGCAGTTGGTGCTGACGACGAGCGCGGCCGGTGCCGCCAGCAGTGCGGCCTTCGGCACGCAGCCCGTGGTGGCGATCCGCGATGCGCAGGGCAATACCGTGACGAGTGCGACGGGCGTGATCACGATGACGGCGAGCGCCGGCGGCACGGTGGTCGGTACGGCGACGGCG
>JANOTB010000250.1:0-7031 GCA_031416115.1 Gemmatimonadota bacterium | reverse complement strand
GCAGCCGCGGTTGCACTGCCCGCAGTAGTGGCAGGGCGCGCGTCCGTTGAGCGGCTTGGTGATGATCGAGAGGCGCGCCGGGATGCAGGTGATGTTCATCCGGTCGCTCGTGCGCTTGACCAGGTGCTCGTAGTAGCGCGGTGCCGGCGCATCGTGGAAGATGCCGTCGGGATCGTTGGGCAGGTTCTCGCGGCTGCCGAAGATGCCGATCAGTTTGTCGACCTCGTCGTAGTAGGGCTTGACGTCGTCGTAGGTGATCGGCCAGTCGTCGCCGAGTCCGTCGAGTGTCTTGCGACGGAAATCGTCGGGCCCGAACCGGAGCGAGATCCGGCCCCAGTGGTTGGTGCGTCCACCCAACATGCGGCCGCGCCACCAGTCGAACTTGGTCCCTTCGGCCTTGGTGTACGGTTCGCCGGGGATCTGCCACCCGCCGATGCACGCGTCCCACTCGCCGAACGGACGGTCAGGGGTCGACGCGCCGCGGCGCGGGGAGTCGTACGGCATCTTGAGCATCGCCGAGTACTGCGCGCTCGAGTTGTCCCAGTAGCCGCCGGCTTCGAGGAGCACGACCTTCGCGCCGGCCTTGGTCAACTGGTGCGCGGCCATGCCACCGCCGGCTCCTGAGCCGACAATGGCGACGTCATACACAGTCGGTGACTGCGCTCGAGCGGATGTCTTTGGCATGCGGAGAAATTGTTCGATGTGAGGCGAATCCGTCAGGGTACGATCACACCAGCTGGCGAAGCAGTAGCGATCAGTACCCAAGCCCGCGCAGATACGCGCGGCACGACCCTGCCGATGCCCACGCGTCGGCAGGGTCGTCCAGGTCGAGGGTGATGTTCGTGACGCGCTGCGAGACTCCAGTGGAGATCAGCGCGCGCCAGTCGAGGATGCCCTTGCCGAGGTCCACCTGCGCATGCGGGGCCGCGGCGGCCGCGTCCTTGAGGTGCAACTGCGCGATCCGGTCCTTATGCGCGCGCAGGAACGTGAGTGGGTCCTGACCTCCCTTGAACGCCCAGAAGCAGTCGAGCTGGAAGTCGACCGTCGCCGGATCGGACGCGTTCATCATGATCTCGAGCGCGGAGATGCCGCCGTGCTGTTTGAACTCGCGCGAATGGTTGTGATAGCCCACGCGGATCCCGTGCGGTGCGGCCTTCGCGCCGGCGACGCTCAACAGCTCCGCCGCACGCGTCCACCCATCGGCGTCGTCGGTGTAGCCGGCGCCCATTCCTGCGACGAGCAGTGTGTGGTGCCCGAGCGTGCGCGCCGCATCGAGCGTGGCGTCGAGCTTGGCCGGTGCGAGCGCATCGGAGCCGACATGCTGTGTCGGCGCGCGCAGACCGAGGTCGTTGAGCAGCGTGCGCAGTTGGGCGGGCGAACGGCCCCATGCGCCCCACCACTCGACCTCTTCGTAACCGAGTCGCGCGACGCGCGCGAGCGATGCGTCGAGATCGGCCTTCATCTCGTCGCGCATCATATAAAGCTGGATCCCGACGCCCTTCAGGATGCCGCCCCGCGCGGTCGCACTGATGTCTGCGCGCGCCGCATGGCGCGCATGCGCGCGCTCGGCGGCGAGTAGGGCGGCGGGCGCGAGGGCAGATGCCCCAAGAGCAAGAAGGAAATCGCGGCGTGTCGTCATGCGGAGAAGCTACCCCACGCCTGTGTGGGCGGCCATCTCAGGGCGCGTACTTCTCCGGATAGAACGCCATCTCGGGCCGGAAGAGGCCGCGAAGCGTCACCACATCGGCGTCCTGGTCACCCGTCGGTGCGAAGAACGGATACAGATGGATCGCCCGCGTGGAGTAATCGAACGCGATCGGAAGGATCGGCATGCCGGTCTTCTGCGCGATCCAATAAAAGCCCGAACGCCAGCGTGGCGTGAGCTTACGCGTCCCCTCGGGCGAGAGGACGATGATGACGCGCTCGGAGCGCTCCACCAGCTCGGTGGTCTGCGTGACAACGTCGCTCCGCGACGTGCGATCCACCGGGAACCCCCCGAGGAACCGCATGAGGATCCCGAGCGGGAACTTGAAGAGCGTGTCCTTGCCGAGGAACGTCCCGCGGATGCCCAGAGCGTACATCGCCATGATCCCCACCGGAAAATCCCAGTTGGACGTGTGCGGCGCGACGATCAGCACGAACTTGCGGCAGTCGGGGAAGTCGGCGCCGGTGAAGCGCCAGCCGGTCAGGCGCATCGACGCGATCATCATCCAGCGTATGAGCGCGTTGCCGCGCCGCGCGACCTGGTCCGACACCACCGGGACGTTCACCACGCCGCCGATCCGGGCCGTCTGGGAGGCAGTCATGGTGGAGGAACGTAGGTCGCTGTTGGCGGTGGTCAAGAGCACGGGTAGACTCCACCGGCACGGCACGCCCCTCAGCCCCCGACTCCGATGCTCCGTTCGCGCACGCTCAGCACGCAGATCATTCAGGTCACGCGATCCCTCACGCGCCGCACCGCGCGTGCCGTGGTACTCATGCTGGGCGTGACGGTCACCCCACTCGTGGCGCCGTCGCTCGCTACGCTCTCCGCACAGCGCGCCACGACCGCCGCGGACGCCGGACGCTGGCTCTCCGCCCTCGCCGACGACTCGTTGCAGGGTCGCCTCACGGGATCGGAGGGCGCGCAGAAGGCTGCCCGCATGATCGCGGACCGAATGCAGCGACTGGGCCTCGAACCACTCGGCGACGAGGGCTTCCTGCAGCGCGTGCCGATCTTCATGGCACCGCCGCGTCAGCAGGGCGGCTCAGAGCGCCTGGCACTGGGTGCGAGCTTCGCCGCGCTGGACACGGTGCCCGCCGAGAAGCGACGCCGAGCCGCGAACGTGGTCGGCCTGCTACGCGGCTCCGACCCGGCGCTGCGCGACGAGTATGTGATCCTCGGCGCGCACTACGACCACATCGGCGTGAGCGGTGCGCGCGCGGTGGAGGGCGATTCCATCTTCAATGGCGCCGACGACGATGCATCGGGCGTGGTCGCGATGCTCGAGACCGCCCGCCAGCTGAGCGAAGGACGCGCGCCCAAGCGATCGGTGATCTTCGTCGCGTTCATCGGTGAGGAGAACGGGATGACGGGGACCAACTGGTTCATCAGGAACCCGCCGCGTCCACTCGCGCAGGTGGTCGCCGACCTGCAGGTGGAGATGATCGGTCGCCCTGACTCGGTGGCCGGCGGGCCTGGCAAGGGCTGGCTCACGGGCTTCGAACGCTCGACCATGGGCGACCTGCTCTCCGCGGCAGGTGTGGCGCTGATCGCCGATCCGCGGCCAGCGGAGAACTTCTTCATGCGGTCGGATAACTATCCGTTCGCGCTCGAGGGGATCCCGGCGCATACCGTCTCGACGTTCGGCGGACACACCGACTACCATGGTGTGAACGACGAGGTCGATCGCATGGACCTCGATCATGTGGCGGCGGTGATCAATGCGACGGCCAAGGCGGTGCGGGTGCTCGCCGATGGGGAGCGGGTGACGTGGAAGGACGGTGGAAAGCCTGTGCGGCGCTGATGCTGACGCGCCGGCCGATGGAAGCCACCGCAGGGGCAGTTCAGCCAGCCACAGGCTCGGACTTCCACTCAGCCGACAACCGCCCGAGCACACGCCAGCTCACGAGCCCGAGCACGACGAGCAGCACACCGACCACGCCGAAGATCAGCGCCCACGCCGGCTCCCCGTCGCTCTGGCGCACGGTCTCCACGAGCACGCCGCCCACGAGCGGTCCGAACAGGAAGCCGAACGACCCCGCCACCTGGAACACACCGAACAGCCCCTCGCCCGCGCCACGACGAGCGAACTCGCTCACCAGCACGAGACTCGGCGAGAACATCAGCGCGCTCAGTACGCCGGAGAGCACCATCGCCACCGGCAACAGGGAGAAGGGCAGCAGGCCGTAGCTCGCGTAGGTGATACCGAAGAGGATGTTGGCGGCGACGATCGGCCGGTACCACCCCACGCGGTCGGCGAGTCGGCCGGCGGGCCAGCAGAGCAGCGCGAACGGGAGCAGGAAGAGCGACATCAACATGCCGCGCGTCGCCGCGCTCACCTGGTGCACCTCGGTGAGGTAGAGCGTGAATGTCGAGACGAACACGCCGATCAGGAACCGGTCGGCGAATCCATACGCGAGCGGCATCCAGCTCGCCACGCGCGTGCGGTCCCAGGCATAGCGCGATCTCGAACTGCTCGCGCCGGCGAGCGCCACCGGCGGGATCGCGAGCCCCGCGACCGCGGCGACGGCGAGCAGGGCCGCCCCCACGCTGTACACGAGCGACGGATCGCGGTCCACGAGGATGCCGCCGATCGGTGCGCCCACACCGACTCCGACCATGAGCGCCGCCGCGACCACGCCGAGCGATGCGCCGCGGCGCGCCCCACCAGCGCGATTGGCCGCGATCATCAGGAAGGTCACCGCCGGGAGATGCGCCAGGCCGTCGACGGCGCGCCACATGAAGAGCTCGCTGAGCGAGCTCGCAGCGCCCATGCCGACGAATGCGACCGCGTCGAGCACGAGCAGCCCGAAGATCCAACGGCGCGTGTCGGGGAACCGTCGGTGCAGTTGGATCGCGAACGGCACCGCGATGATCCCCGTCAGTTGATTGAGCGAGACGAAGAGATGCGCCTGGAAGCGCGTGCCGCCGTGCGCGACCGAGACGAGTTCGGTGAGCCCGGGCACGAGCAACGTGACCGGGACCAGCGTAAGGAAAGTCGCAATGGCGATCGCGCGGAGCGCTGGTCTGTTGAGCTCGTTCACGCAGTCAATCTAACCGGGTCGCAGCCGCCTTCTCACAGGCACCGCGCTCGACCGCGCTTGGACTACGCGTGGACTACGCGTGGACTACGCGCGCGCGTCGCTGGCGGTCCGCGCCTGCAAGCGCCGGATCGAGACTATCCCGAGCGCCGGTCCCACCGCGAGGAGCGCGAACGCCGCGCGCCAACCGGCCCATGCCACGAGCGGTGGGATCATCTGGATCGTGACCGTGGTGAGCAGGAACCCGAGGCAGACTTGCACCGTGAGCGCCGTACCGACCGCGTGCGGCGGGACCGATTCCGTGACGAGCACCGAGAACTGCGCCGAGTCGGCGATCACGAAGAACCCCCACGCGAGCGCGAGCGGTGCCAAGACCCAGGGTGATCGCCCGAACGCGAAGCCGATCGCGAGCGCGCAGAGTCCGCTCACGGCCATCGCCAGGATCACCAGCCGCTCGCGCCCTACGCGGTCGCTCACGATGCCGCCCCAGATGCAGCCAAGCCCACCGACGGCGATCGTGCCGAAACTGAGCGCCCCCACCCATGGCATGCGCGCAGCCTCAGGATCGCCGGCCCACGCCACTGCGCTCGCCGCGACGAACGCCGGGATCCAGGTCCAATACGCGTACAGTTCCGCCATATGCCCCAGGTAACCGCCCGTCGCGAGCCGCCAGCGTGGCGCGGCGAACACCTCGCCCACGAGCCCCCACGAGAAGCGTCGCGACGGGACCGCGAACGGACCGTCGTGCCAGAAGAGCGCGACGAGGATCGCCGCCACTGCGGCGGCGGCCGACGATGCGAAGACGATCGTCTCCACACCGGCGTCGGGGAGCACACGCCAGAGATACGGAGCCGCTTTGCCAACGGTGAGCGCGCCGACCACCGCGCCCACCGCCAGCCCGCGGCGCGCGCGAAACCAGGTGGCCGCCATCTTCATCGCGGGCGGGTAGACGCCCGCGAGGCAGAATCCCGTGAGCGCGCGCGTCACGAGCGCGGCGCTGTAGTCCGGTGCCCACACGAGCGCCGCATTGGCGACCGCCGCGGCCGTCGCGGCCCAAGTGAAGTAGCGGCGCGCAGGGATCACGTCGGCCAGATTCAGCAGCGCTGCGAGAGCGGTGCCCAACACGAAGCCGAGCTGCACGGCCGTCGAGAGGCCGCCGACCTGCGACTCGCTGAGCGCCCAGCGCGCGACGAGATCGGGCGCGACGGCCGAGCCGGTGAACCAAGGCGACATTCCCAACAGCTCGGCCGTCGCGAGCAGCGCGAGCATCCCCCAAGCCCGGCCCGCGTCGCCCTCGGCTCGCCCGACCGCGTCTCCGGTGGCCGCGTCTCCGGTGGCCGCGGAGTTCCCCTGCGCGGCGCGCCGAGGGGTGGTCTGTTCTCTCGCGTCCACGCTACGGGGAGTCATCGCGCGAAAGATACGGACGCCGAGCACGAGCTGCTGGTGCGGTCCAAGCACGGGCTCTGCCTGTTGGCAACCGTCGAACCTTTCGGTCGTTCGCCTTGTCCCAATGGTGCCACTCTCACTATTCTCATGCGTTCTGAGCCCTCGACCACGCCCTCGCACCGGAGCCTCTTCATGCGCCTTCGCACCCTGTTCGTCGCCGGCCTCGCGTTCACCGCGGGCGCCTGCAGGACCGTCTCCTCCACCTCGACTTCGATCTCCGGTACGCCTCGCCTGGAGCCAGTGCCCGCCGTGGTCGCGCCAGTCCCAGCGCCCTTCGACCCGTCGGGCAAGTGGACCGTCGTCCTCACCGCGCAGGGCCAGGCAATGGAAGTCGTCATGGACCTCGTGAAGCTCGCCGACGGCACCTGGACGGGCTCGCTCTCCACCGCGGCCTTTCCGACCATGGCCATCACGTCGGCGAAGCTGACCGGCAAGCAGCTCGTGGCGAGCTTCCCCGTGCCGACCGGCGACACCGGATCGATGACGCTCAACTTCGACGGCGACATCGTCGAAGGCGAGTGGTCCATGCCGGGTGACGGCTCCAAGGTGACCGGAAAGCGCAACTGAGTCACCCGCGCGCTGCGCGAACGTGAGCTTGCCCGTGGCCGTGCGGTAGATGTAGACGCTCAGCGAGAAGACCGCGACGATCGCCGGGATGATGACACGCCCTGATCGCCCCGGCTACTAGAGCGCCCCACCCGCCGGTGAGGCGTCCGTGAAATCCTCGCCCGGGTTGATGAACAGATCACGCTCGATCTCGTGTTGCGTGTCGTGCAACTCCCTGTAACGCCCGGCGAGCGCCATCAACTCACGGTGCGTCCCACGCTCGACGATCTCCCCGT
>JANOTB010000249.1:0-5160 GCA_031416115.1 Gemmatimonadota bacterium | reverse complement strand
TCGGGCGGCGGCGGTGACGCGCTCTTCGTGGTCGACATCTCCGACCCCGCGCATCCTGTCGTCGTCGATTCACTCATCTCCAACACGCGTCGCGTGAACGATGTGATGACGACACCCGACGGCAAGTTCCTCGTGCACACGCGCGAAGGGGCGTCGGATCGCAAGAACGGCGTGGTCTTCGCGTCGCTCGAGGACCCACTCCACCCCAAGGTGATCTCGGAGTTCACCGATGGTGTCACGGCCGGCGTGCACTCGTCGTTCATCTACAGGGACGCCAAGTACGGCCAGCATGTGTTCATCACCAACGACGGCACGGGCGCGCTGCACGTGCTCAACATCGACGACCCGTACCATCCGCGCGAAGTGGCACGGTGGTCGCCCACCGCCCAGCCTGTCGCCGGGCGCTCGCTGCACGACATCGACATCCAGGACGGGCTGCTGTACGCGTCATGGTGGAACGAAGGACTCGTCATCGTCGACGTCGGCAACGGCATCCGCGGCGGCACACCGTCCAACCCGGTGATGGTCTCGCAGTTCAAGTACGACCTCAACGCGCTCTACAAGCAGACCGAGGTGGACGGCGGCGCGGGCTTCATCCGCGGCACGCACACCGCCTGGCGTCACAAGAACTACGTCTTCATCGCCGACGAGGTCTTCCCGGCCAATGAACCGAAGGGCGTGACGCAGACATGGACCGGACGTGCCTACGGCCGGCTACAGGTGGTCGACGTGAGCGACATCACCAAGCCGCGCTCGGTCGCGTTCTACGAGCCCGAGTACGGCGGCGTGCACAACGTCTGGGTCGCCGGCGATTCGCTCTACATGGGCGCGTACAATGCCGGCTTCCGTGTCTTTGACATCTCGGGCGAACTGCGCGGCGACCTGCGGGCGCAGGGACGCGAGATCGGCGCCTTCAACACCGCCGACATGGACGGCGTCGTGAAGAACTCGGCGATGACCTGGGGCGTGGTCGTGCGCGACGGGCTCGCCTACGTGAACGACGACCACAACGGGCTCTGGATCATCCGGATCGTGCCCAAGACGCCCGTGGTGCCATGAGGAAGCGGTCACGCGCGACGACCGCGGTGCTCGCGGTCGCGGTTGCGGGCCCTGTAGCGGGCACCGTTGCGGGCCCTGTCGCGGTCGCGGTCGCAGCGACGAGTGTATCGGCGCAGCCCACGCGTGATTACCGCGCGTATGTACTCTCCGAGTCCGTGGACCAGATCGCCATCGTACGCTTCGGCCCATCGGGAGCGGCGGTCGAGCGCACGGTGCCGATAGGAATGTCGCTCATGGATCCGGACGGGCCGCACGGCGTCGCGGTCGCGCCGAGTGGCGAGTTCTACTTCGTCTCCACCGCGCATGGCAACCCGTTCGGCAGCCTTTGGAAGTTCCGCGCGTCCACCAATGAGCCGGTCGGCCGCGTGGAGCTGGGCAGCTTTCCCGCAACGGTGCAGGTGAGCCCCGACGGCTTCTTCGCCTGGGTCGTGAACTTCAATCTGCATGGTGAGATGGAGCCCTCCAGCGTCTCGGTGGTCGAGACGAGCGAGATGATCGAGATCGCGCGCATCCCCACCTGCACCATGCCGCACGGGTCTCGCCTCAACCCGCAGGGCACCAAGCACTACTCGGCCTGCATGATGGATGAGGAGCTCGTGGAGATCGACACGCGCACCTTTCGCGTGGCACGGCACTTCTTCCTCACGCAGGGCAAGGAGATGGGGATGACGGGCGCGCCGCCGCTTCGTGGCGCTGCCGTGCGCACCGACCACGACATGGGCGGCCACGGCATGGAGCCGCCCAAGCCCGGTGACGTCGGCTGTTCGCCGACGTGGGCGCAGCCGAGCGTCGATGGCGCGCGCGTCTGGGTGGCGTGCAACAAGTCGAGCGAGCTCGTGGAGATCGACGTTGCGAGTTGGCAGCTCGTGCGACGGATCCCAGCGGGGGCCGGGATCTACAATCTCGCGGTGACGCATGATGGCACGCGTGTGCTTGCGACGAACAAGCGCGGGCAGTCGGTGTCGGTGTTCGATGCGGCGAGCGGGAAGGAGCTCGCGCGCATCGCGACGTCAAAGCGCGTCGTGCATGGCGTCGCAGTGACTGCGGATGATCGCTACGCGTTCGTGACGAACGAGGGCGTGGGGTCGGAGAAGGCGACGGTCGATGTGATCGATCTGCGCACGCTCATGCGCGTTGCGACGGTGGAGGTTGGGCAGCAGGCGGGGGGAATCGACATCCTCCGGTAGGCCGGCGCATGAGAGATGGACGTTTCGCGAGGCGGTACCACAGCAGAGTTTTGTATCTGTGACGCCGCTGACCCCCTCATCACTGGCCGTCGGCGCGAAGTGGTCCGCGTGCATCTCGACCTGTATTCCTTCGGCACGCAGTAGTTCGGGGAACTTCTTTCCCAGATCCCGGTCGGTGAAGAAAACCAGGCTCAAGCCGCTCGCTCTTGTGCCTGCTCGTAGACTATGGCCTGCGTGACTTCGCTCTCAGTGAGGTCATAGTCAGCAGCGACATCCGTGAGCGACTCACCTGCGTCGTATCGTTCGACCAGGACCGCCGTCGTGATGCCCCTGCGCGCGACGATCGGACGACCGAACGCGACGGCCGGATCGATGGCGATCGATCGGACGCTGTCCGACCTCTCCGTCGCGAGATACGGATACAACCGAATCGGGAACCGGTTGCCGTCCCACTCTACGCGACTCAAGTGCGCTGCTAGGACCTCTCTCATGGCCAGCTGTCCACTGGCAGAGAGGTCCACGAGTTTGCCGAAGCGGTCCAGGAACAGCCCGCCTCCGTCAGTCAGCAGGTCCTTTCGTAGCAGCAGATTGGAGATTCGAAGCTTTCGCTCTGCGTACGTCAGCGCCTGGCGTACCTCGCGAAGTGGTACGCCATGCTCCGTACGCAGCGCACGAAGGACGTGGCACTCGATCAGGTTCCAGAACGAGAGCAAGAGGGGTTGCTCGCTCGCGGGCTCGACCAACGCTTCGAAACGACGGGAGCCGTTGCGAGTCGTATAGTGCCTGCCGACGACCCAAGAACGGAGGGTTGCCGGCGGCAGATGGAGGTAGCGCGCGGCCTCCGCGGTGGCGTAGGCTGGCTGGTTGCGGCGATCGACCTTCGTGGCGTGAACGCTCCTCAGCGGGGTCATGCACAGTACGATATCGACCGGCGGCGCCGAGTGCCAGCCAGTCGACCGCAACTGCGAGCGAATCCCTGCACTGACCACCCCGCCCCGTGGCGCCTCGGTCGACTACACTGTTGGGCCGCGGACCGCGCGTCCACGCCGAGCAAACCGCTCCCCGTCAAGGAACGACACCTTTCCGTTCACCACCGTCGCCTTGAACCCATCGGCGTACTGGAACGGATCCGCGAAGTCCGCACGGTCGATCACGCGGTCGGCGTCGAATACTGCGACGTCGGCAAAGGCCCCTACGCGCAGGACACCGCGGTCCGTGATCCCCACGCGTGACGCGGGCACCGCGCTGCACTTCCGCACCGCCTGCTCGAGCGTGAGCGCCTTCCGCTCGCGCACGTAGCGCCCGAGCACGCGCGCGAAGCTCCCCGCCCCGCGCGGATGCGGCACACCACGTCGCGCCGGACCGCTCACCGCGAGCGAACCGCCGTCCGACGCGACCATGCCCCACTCGTGCTGGAGGATCCGCTCGAGGTTCTCCTCGCTCATGGCGAAGCCGATCATGCCCACCGAGCCGCTGTTGCGGCGCAACATCGCGATCGTGAACGCGTAGGGATCCAGCCCGACCCGAGCCGCATACGCTCCGAGTCGCTGTCCTTCGGCCGGCTTGTCCTCGGCGGCCGAGACGCTTGTGATCTGCACGTTGTCCCACCCGCCGATCAGCGAGACCTTGTCGAGCGTCTCGGTGCGGATGCGACCGTTCACGGTTGGGTCGTCGAGCCGCGCGAAGAACTGCGGCGTGCCGCCATCGCGCGACCAGACGGGGAAGAGATTGGTAAGACCGGTCTGGTACGCGAGGTACGGATAGCGATCGAACGCCACGTCCACGCCGGACGAACGCGCTTCGGCGACGCGCTTGAACACGTCGTCGAGCTTGCCCCAGTTGCGCGGTCCCTGCGTCTTGAGGTGCGAGATCTGCAATCCACAACCAGCGCCCCGCGCCACGGCGATCGACTCGTCGATCGCGTCGAGCAAGCGGTCGTCCTCGTTGCGCATGTGGGTGTGGTAGGCGAGGCGCCGCGAAGCGAGGGGCGTGCAGAGCGCGATCAGTTCGTCTCGTGACGCGAACGCTCCCGGCGTGTACTCGAGTCCGCTCGACGCACCGAGCGCACCGTCCACGAGCGCCTGCTGCACGAGCGAGACCATGCGCGCGAGCTCGGCCGGTGCGGCCGGTCGATCATCGCCACCGACGACCACCCCGCGCACCGTACCGAGTCCGACGAGCGTCCCGACGTTCGCCCCCGGCACGAGCAGATCGATGCGATCAAGCACCGCGCGCACCGTTGCACTGCCGTCGCCTTCGTCGCCGCGCGACGGCGCGCGCGAGCTGCCGTCGGCGCCGACGACAATGGTGGTCACACCCTGCCGCACCACCGATTCCATGAGCGGATCGTCGAACATCGAGCCGTCACCATGCGAATGCACGTCGACGAAGCCCGGCGCGACGATGAGGTCGCGGCAGTCGATCTCACGCGCGGCGCGCTCCCGGAGGCGCGGGCCGATCGCGGTGATGCGGTCGCCGGTGATGGCGAGGTCAGCCTGGAAGCGGGGACGGCCGGAGCCATCGATGATGACGCCGCCCCTCAGGATCAGCTCCGCATCGCGTCGGCGCAGGCCGACGAGCGCTGGAGCTCCCGACAGCGCGGGGAGCACGGCGGCTACGCTGGTGACGAAGGCGCGACGCTTCACGGGCAGATATGAGATGGGAGATGTGAGAAGTGAGGAACGGCGTCATGCACAAAGTGAAGCGGGGCGGGCCAGCGCGCTACCGCGCCGGCCCGCCCCTCCCATCTACCATCTCCCATCTCCCCTCTGCCGTTCTAGTACCTGTAATGATACGCCTTGTACGGCCCCTCGACCGGCACGCCGATGTACGCGGCCTGCTTCTCGGTGAGCTTGGTGAGCTTCACGCCGAGCTTGTCGAGATGCAGCCGCGCGACCTTCTCGTCGAGCTTCTT
>JANOTB010000248.1:0-22576 GCA_031416115.1 Gemmatimonadota bacterium | reverse complement strand
TCCATGAGCGCGTCGGAGTTCACGCCATCCCTCATGGCGATGGCGACGAAGTCATCGTTCACGTCCAGCATCATCACGCCGGCCTGATTGCTCATGAACGCCACCGCGAAGAGCGGCTCCAGGCCCGACGAACAACCGGCGATAATCGAGATGGTGCCGGTCGGTGCGACCGTGGTCACGTTGCAGTTGCGGAGCGCCTGCATGGGACGAATGCGGTTGCCCTCGGCGTCGCGTGCGGCGGTCGCGTCGGGTCCGAAGATCGACTGCGCCCACTCCGGGAACGTCCCACGCTGCTCGGCCAGGCGCACCGACTCCTTCTTGCCCTCGACGTCCAAGTACTCCATGACCTTCTTGCCGAACGCCACACCCTCAACGCTGTCGTACTTGATGCCCAAGCGGATGAGCGCGTCGGCGAAGCCCATCACACCCAGACCGATGCGGCGGATGCGCTTGGCCAGCGAGTCGATCTCGGGGAGCGGGTACTTGTTCGCGTCGATGATGTTGTCGAGCATCCGCGTCGACAGGTGGATGTCGGTCGCGAACGACTGCCAATCCATCTTCCCGCCAGCCACATAGTAGCCGACGTTGATCGAGCCAAGGTTGCAGACGTCGTACGGGAGCAGGGGCTGCTCGCCGCAGGGGTTGGTGGCCTCGTAGGGGCCGAGGTGCGGGACGGGGTTGTACTTGTTGGCCTCGTCAATGAAGAACACGCCGGGCTCACCAGTACGCCACGCACCCTCGATCATCTTGTCCCACACGTCCTGGGCGTTCATCTGCCCCACGACCTTCTTGCTGATCGGGTCGATCAGGTCGTACGAGGCGCCGGCCCGCAGGGCCTCCATGTACTTGGCGGTGATCGCGACCGAGATGTTGAAGTTGGTGATCTTGGTGAGGTCTTCCTTGCAGGTGATGAACTCCATCACGTCCGGATGATCCACACGCAGAATGCCCATGTTGGCGCCGCGGCGCGTGCCACCCTGCTTGACCGCGTCGGTGGAGGCGTCGTAGAGCTGCATGAACGAGATCGGGCCGCTCGCGACGCCGGTGGTCGACCGCACCATCGACCCACGCCCACGGATCTTGGAGAACGAGAAGCCCGTGCCACCACCGCTCTGGTGAATGAGCGCCATGGAGCGGAGCGTGTCGTAGATGCCGCTATGGCCGTTGCTGAGCGAGTCGTCGACGGGGAGCACGAAACAGGCCGAGAGCTGGCCGAGCGGACGGCCGGCGTTCATGAGCGTGGGCGAGTTGGGCTCGAACCGACGCTGCGTCATGAGCTCATAGAACTCGTTCGCGATCGCCTCCACCTGCTTGTCGGTGGCGCCGTACTTGCGCTCCGGCTCCGCGACGGTGGTCGCGACGCGCCAGAACATGTCCTCCGGTGTCTCCACCGACTTGCCCGTCTTGTCCTTCACGAGGTACCGCTTGTCGAGAACCGTGCGGGCGTTCTGGGACAGCGTCGCGGGCGTGGCGGGGGGGTTCACCGAGAGCGGCATTGCAACTTCTCCAACAAAGGGTATTGAGCCAAACCCGAGTTCTGCCTGGCGGGTCCCAAAGGGGTCCCGGTCGGATCGGGGGTCGAGGGCGTGGAAGGTACGGTTATCGTGAAGCCGCGCAAGCACTTTGTAACGCTCTGCCGAACAACGAGTTACAGCTTTGTAATCACGAATCGAAAAACGCCAGTGAGTTTTCAACGCCCAAAAGACTGCCGCCTGTACCACTCACTTTGCCGACAGCGTCACGACACCAGTAAGGCCCGTCTCACAGCAGCGCAAATATCGACAGGTGAATGACTTACGCCTGCTCACCCCAGAGACGCTTTCGGGCGCGTTTCGCTCGGGGGGAGGAACGTACCCCGACCGGTTTACGCGCGCCAGTCCTTGCTTGCAAGCGCGACTAGGCGTAGGGCTGACGGTACAAAGTCGCGCTACGTAACTAATCCCGTGTCAGGGAGCGGTATCGCTCCTTCACT
The DNA here is from genome assembly GCA_031416115.1 of Gemmatimonadota bacterium. Classification (GTDB taxonomy): domain Bacteria; phylum Gemmatimonadota; class Gemmatimonadetes; order Gemmatimonadales; family Gemmatimonadaceae; genus Pseudogemmatithrix. Next base: position 20,604 of record JANOTB010000248.1, on the reverse strand, counting down.
GCACCGAGCGGTATCGCTCCTTCAACGCCATGTACGTGCGATGCCCACCCGCGACCCGCTCGCGCTGTTCCGGCGTCAGCGGTCGCAACACTTTGGCCGGCACGCCCGCGACCAACACCTCCGGAGGTATCACCTTCCCCTCCCCCACCACGGCACCGGCCGCCACCAGCGTGCCACGCCCGATCACCGCGCCGTTCAACACCACCGCGCCTATCCCTATGAGTGCGCCGTCCTCGACCGTACAGCCATGCACCACCGCGCGGTGCCCGATCGTGACCCGCTCGCCGATCACGCAGGGCTGCCCCGGATCGCAGTGGATCACCGCGCCGTCCTGCACATTGCTCCCCGCCCCCACCACGATCGCATCACGATCGCCGCGCAGCACCGCCCCCGGCCAGACGCTCACGTCGGCCCCGAGCGTGACATTCCCGATCACCACCGCCGTCGCATGCACCCACGCACTCGGCGCGATCACGGGCTCGCCGAAAGGGGTCCCGCGTTCGATCGCCATGAGCTATGTCGCCTTGAGATAGAACGCCAGATGATAAAGCGCCATGAGCTAGAACGAGCTCCCGAGAGAGAAGTAGACCGTGTTCGCGCGGCGTGCGAGAGCTGCCCCCTGCGTGGGATGCGCGAAGCCCAGCCGGAATCGATACACGCGGTCGTACTCGAGCGACGCATCGAGCCCAAGCTCACCACCGACCGAGCCGAGCCACCGCCGTTCCGGCAACGGCGCGCGACAGATGAACGAGTCGGCGATCGCGAGGTTGCACCAGGCGGTGCCGCCGTCAGCAAAGGCGGTGACCGATGTCTTCTGAAAGAAGAGCGGCAGCAGGCCCACACCGCGCCCTATGAGCGTGAGTGGCGCGCGGTACTCCACGCTCCCCGCCATGGCCCGCACACCAAGCAGCGTGCCTCCCTCAAAGCCGCGCACTCCGAACGTGCGCGCCGCGCTCCCGATCACCACGCCCGGCAACAGCTCGAGTGTGCGCCCGCTCACGCCTCCCACACTGAACGCCGACCGGGTGCGATGCCCGGTCACGCCGTAGGCGCCACGCACCGCGATCACATGTCGCGCGAAGCCCGGCAACGGCAGCGACTTCGCCATGCTCGCCGAGACGATCGTCTCGGTCACGTCCGCACGCTGCAAGCCGACCCCGTACCGTGCGCGATGCGAGAGCGCCACCGACACGCCGTCCTCGACCGAGACGGCATTGCCGGGCCGCTGCATGGTGCTCGCGCCGGCGACGACCTGCAGCGCCTGCGTATTGGTCACGCCGAGCAGCGACGGCACGGCGAGGCGGACCAGCAGGTCGCCGGGATACGAGCGATAGTCGATCGCTTCCAGCTCGCCACCGAGCACGAGATAGGAGGAGAGTCGCACCCGCGGACGGTCGAAGATCAGGTTGAGCGCGCCACGCCTGGAGCGTTCACCGAGATAGCCGGCGAAGGTGCCGGTATTCGTGCGGATCGCGCCATGCGCCCATTCATTGGAATAGTCCAGTTGCACCACCGGCACCCCGAGCCGCGCCCACGCGTACGAGAGTCGCGCCGTGATCTCTTGCCGACTGTTCTCATACGACGCGTCGGCGATCCAGGCGTGCCGCCCAACGACATCGCTCCCGCCAGTCGTGAACCCGATCGACGAGGTGCCCGGATCGGTCGCGCGCACGACCGGCAACCACCAGGTCGGACGAATGGTCGCCCACGCCGAGTAGCGCTTGGAGCGGGCGGCCGTGTCGACCGGTGCATCGGCGAGCGGGCGGAGTGGGTCGGCGGTGCGGTCGGCGTCGGGAACCGAGAGCGGCACCACGCCCGGTGCGTTGCGAACGACCACATGGTACCCGTCCGCACGCAGTTCAACGGCCGCGAGTCTCCGGCCGTCGGGCGATACGTCGGGGGTATTGAGCGCGGTCTGCGTGGACCAGACACGGCCGTACGCACCGGTGCGCACGTCGCCGCGATACACCATGGGCCGTCCCTCGTGATCGCTCACGAAGAGCAGTGTGGAGTCACCCGGCTCCCAGACCGGCGACGAGACGATCGTGAGTCGGGTGACGGCGTCCGGGCCGGTGGCGGCCGAGCGGATGGCCGCGCCGACGCCCCGCGGCGCGAACCGCTGTTGTTCCCGCCCGATCAGGTCCATCACGACCACCGATGATCGGCCACCGCGATCCCAGCGCACGGCCGCCACACGCTCCCCGCTCGGAGAGAGCCGCGGCTCCGCCCAGGTGCGGTCGAGCGATCCAAGCGCCAAGTCCTTCGCTTCCCACTCCGCTCGCGGATCGAGCAGGACGAGGCTCGTGGTACCCGGATCGGTACGCACCGCCACCACGCGCCCGCTCGCCACATGTGCGTCGGGCGACGAGAGCCGTTCGCCATGCGTGACGCGCCGGCGATTCCAGGCGCTGCCGCGAAAAAGGTCGGAGTGCAGTGAGTAGGGATCGAAGTAGTCGAGCTCGCCCTGCACCGAGCCGATTGTGGGCACCGGCGTGTTCACGTCGACGGAGTTGCGACGTCCGAGCCGCTCGCGAGCGCCGTTGATCGAGAGGGAGTAGAGCCCGGGCGAGCTGCGCGCATCGCTCGCCACATAGACCATCCCGCCATTGCTCGTGAACCGCGGGAATCGCGCCGTGAACCCATGGCGGGTGAGGGTGGTGAGTGACCCGTCGTCGTCGATCTCGGGCTTCATCCCCGCCATGTCGCGCGTGACCGAGTCGCGCCATTTGGCCCAGTGCGCAGTGAAGCTCTCGCCAAAGGCGGCGCGGGCATTGGCATTGAGCCGCCACGGCAGCAGTCGCGCACTCGACGCCTCCACCAACCGCCCCATGCGCGCCGTGTCGGCACGCGTGACCGCGTAGCTCCCGTACAGGTAGGCGCGATTGCCGCCGGGAAAGCGCGGTGAGCCGAGCGAGAGCGCGTCGAGCGACGGCAACTCGCCCGCGATCGCCGCGGCCCGCACGAGCGCAGGGAACTCACTCCCCGCGAGCCGTCCGCCGCCGGTGATCGCCGTCTCGTAGTGCACCGCGAGGCCTTCGAGGACCCACGATGGCGAATAGCTGTTGGGAAAGAGCGGCGCCGCGCGGCCGAACACGCGCTGCGCGAGCCACCAGACACCGCGCGCCCGGTCGAGATGGAAGATGTGCGTGAGCTCGTGCGTCACGAGCATCGCGTTCCAGTCGGCATGATTGCGCAGCGCGAGCTCCTCGACCGGCGGGCGCGCGTAGATCACGATCCGGTTGGTCGGATACGGCGTCGCGTAGCCATTCGCGTAGTCGACGTTGTCGGCCACGACGATGTCGATCGTGCCCCGCGGGGGCACGAGCTCGTCACTCAACCGAGCGTACGCGAACTCGGCGCTGGCGGCGGTCCGCCGCGCGAGTGTTTCGAGCTCGTCCGTGTAGTGGATCCGAAAGTGCCGCGTGGTGAGCGTGAGCCACGCGACCTGTGGGCGCACCTGGGCCCAGACAGTGAGCGGGAACAGGGCACCGACCAGCAGGCCGGCGAGCAGGTAAAGGCGGAGAAGGGCGCGGATGGCAGGCACGGCGCCTATTCTATTGCGTGAAGCAGGTATTCGCACCCCACCCGTGCCGTCTCCCGCCCGGCTGTAACATTCCATATATTCGCCGGACCTCCCAGCCCCACTCGTCTTGACCATGCGCTGTGCCGTCTGCGGTCGTGAGAACGACCCGGCATCGAAGTTCTGCATCGACTGCGGCAAGCCCATCACTCAGAGTGGTGCGGTGAGCGCGGCGCTGGACGCCACGGTCGGTGGGGTCCAGCACGTGGACCCCAAGGCGAAGTTCGGGGTGCCCAACACACGCGTCCCGGCGAGCGCGGCGGCGGCGAGCCCCCCTGCGTCGGCCGCGCCGGTTCCCGCGCGCCCTGCGCCGGTGATCCCTCCACTGTCGTCGATGCCGCCGGGCAAGGCGCCCTGCCCTACCTGCGGGCATCCGGTCGACCCCTCAATGCCGTTCTGCCCCACGTGCGGCGGGCGCGTGGCCACGCAGCCGACCGCGCCGGCGATCTCGCGCGCGATCTGCGCGTCGTGCGGTACGGCCGTCGTGCCCGGCGCGGACGTCTTCTGCGCCAAGTGTGGAACGCGCGTCGCCAGTACCTCCGCGCCTCCGACGCCGGCCGTGGGGACCGCCGTCTTCTCGGCCGCCGGCGCTGGCTCGGGCCCCAGACTCTCGGTGCTCGACGGCAGCGGCGGGGTGAAGAAGACCGAGACGCTACCTGGACCCGAGGCCACGCTCGGCCGCTCAGACGGTGAACTGCGCTTCCCCGACGACACCTTCATGAGTCCGGTCCATGCGCAGCTCTCGCTGCGCGATGGCCAGCTCTACGTGCGCGACTTGGGCTCGCGGAACGGCACCTGGCTCTTCGTCGACGAGCCCTACAAGCTGCAGGACGGTGACACCGTGCTCGTGGGCTCGCAGCTCCTGCGGTTCCGTCGCCTTGGCTACCCTGGGCCGCAACCGGCCGAGGCCGATGCGACGCGACGGCTCGGATCGTCCACCCCGAGTGCCGACATCGCGGTGATGCAGCAGCTCCGCGCCGACAGCAGCGCCCGCGACAACTGCCATCTGTCACCGAGCCGCAACGTGGTGATCGGACGGTCGGAGGGCGACTGGCTCTTTCCGTACGACAAGACGATGAGTGGCCGACACGCCGAGGTGCGCAATGAGGATCTCGAGTTCATCGTGATCGACCTGGGCAGTCGCAACGGCATCGCGATCGCGGTGCGCGGCGAGAAACAGGTGAAGCCGGGCCAACGTATCCTCATTGGCGACCAGACACTGCGGGTGGAGAGTTTGTGAGCGACCAGAAGATCTGTCCGACCTGCAGCACCGAGTATCCGTTGAGCGAACGCTTCTGCCCGCGCGACGGGACGGCGCTCCGCTCCGCGAACGCGCAGGCCGACCTGCTGGGCTCGGTGATCGCTGACCGCTACCACATCCTCAAGAAGCTCGGTGAGGGTGGCATGGGGACGGTGTACCTGGCCGAGCATGTGAAGATGGGTCGCAAGAGCGCGCTCAAGGTGATGAACCCGGGAATGAACACCGACCCCGACGCGATCGCGCGCTTCAATCGCGAGGCGAGCAACGCGTCGCGGCTCTCGCACCCGAACATCTGCGGCATCTACGACTTCGGCGAGACGACCGACGGGATCATCTACCTCGCGATGGAGTTCATCGAGGGGTCGTCGCTCACGGCGTTGATCGAGAAGGCGGGCCAGCTCCCGCCGTCGCGCGCGGCGAGCATCATCCACCAGACGGCCGACGCGCTGCAGGTCGCGCACGACGCCGGGATCGTGCATCGCGACCTGAAGCCCGACAACATCATGGTCGCCAAGAACCGTGACGGCACCGACCTGGTGAAGGTGGTGGACTTCGGGATCGCCAAGGCGAGCTCGAGCGACGCACAGAAGGTGACCAAGACCGGCATGGTGGTGGGCACGCCCGAGTACATGAGCCCGGAGCAGCTCGCGGGTGACAAGCTCGACGGGCGCTCGGACCTCTATTCGCTGGGCTTGGTGGCATTCAACTGTCTCACGGGAGTGCTCCCGTTCGCGGCGGAGACGGCGCAGGAGGCGATGATCATGCGCCTCACCGACAAGCCGCGCTCGCTCGCCGATGTGCGGCCCGATGTGTCGTGGCCGGCCGCGTTGCAGGCGACGTTGGACAAGGCGCTCGTGCGCGACGTGGACGAGCGCTACAAGAGTGCCGCGCAGTTCGGGAGGGAGTTCTCGGCGGCGATCGCCGACATGCCGATGACGCAGGTGGTCGAGGCGGGGACGATGGTGATGAACGCGGCGGCGGCGGGGAAGGAGGCGGTGCCGCCGACGCGAATGAACGCGGCGCGGCCGAGTGGGAAGACGACGCCGATGCAGGTGCCGGTCGCGCCGAAGAGGCCGACGGCGGGGGAGGCTGGTGCTCCGGTGCGGTCGGGGAGCAAGGTGCCGATGATCGCGGGGGTTGGTGGCGGGCTCGCGTTGGTGGTGGCGGTGGGGCTGTACGTGTCAGGGATGATCGGGGGGGGCGCCAAGCCTGAGCCACCGACAGGAACCGGACTCCCCAGCGCGGCCGCGCAGCAATCACCTGGTCCAGGTGCCTCGGACTCCAGTGCAAAGCAGGTTGGAGCGAAGTCCACGGTGCCGGCGGCGACCACGACACCTAGCCCGGGCGGATCCACGAAGGCACCGACGGCGACCCCTGCTCCTGAGAGTCCCGGAAGCAAGCGACCCGATCCCGTCCCGCCCGCTCCCAACGTGACCGCGCGGCTGACCGAGTGGCTCGATCAGATGCAAGCGAATCTCGAGAGCAAGGTGATCGCGCGCCGCGTCTTGGGCGATCTCGAGGGCGTCCGCGCTGGACTGAACGGCCGGAATCTTGCGGAATGGCACTTCGTCGAACTCAACGCCCTCATGGTGATGGGCGATTCGGAAGCATGCCGAGCCGCGCGAGACGTGAAGCGATTGCACACCGATCCCTCGCGGATCGCCGTGGCGAATGCGACACTGAGCGACGAGAGCTGTAAGTGACCTGCATCACCTTGCCATACAAAGAGATGCTCGCGCTCCGACCATTCCTACAGTAAAATGCCTCAGTCCAGCCTCCTTCCAACTCGTACTCACGCCTAGTGACGGGACCCAACAAGCCCCACGGTGATATCGTCGTCCACGTCTTCGGGCGTACGGACGTCGGCCGCACCCGCGAGCACAATGAGGACACCTTCGCCGTCGCCGACCTCACGACGATGAACGTGTCGCTGCAGCCCGAGGTGCGCACACACAAAGCCGGCGCGCGCGGCTCGCTCTTCATGGTCGCCGACGGGATGGGCGGCGCGGCGGCCGGTGAGGTCGCGAGCGCGATGGCGACCGAGATCGTCCTCGCCGAGATGGAGAAGCGCTGGAGCAACTCCGGCGACGACGACCCTGAGATGTTCGCGCATTCGCTGCGCGTCGCCACCGAGGTCGCCAACACCAAGATCCACGCCTACGCCGCCGCGCATCCCGAGAACCGCGGCATGGGCACCACGGCGACGATCGTCGGCCTGCTGCACGACACGGTCTACGTCTGCCAGGTCGGCGACTCGCGCGCGTACCTCGTCCGCGACGGCGTCTGCTCGCAGATCACGAAGGACCAGTCGCTGATGCAGAAGCTCGTCGAGGCCGGCGAGATGACCGTCGAGGAGGCCGAGGTCTCGGAGCGACGCAACATCATCCTGCAGGCGCTCGGTCCAGAGCCGATCGTGAAGGTCGATCTCACGTCGCAGCGTGTGAAGCGCGGCGATACGCTCGTGGTCTGCACCGACGGCCTCACGGGGCAGGTCCGCGCCAACGAGATCGCCGACGTCGTAGGGGCCGATCAGGATCTGGTGCAGGTCTGCAAAAAGCTCATCGACCTCGCGAACGAAGGGGGCGGTCCCGACAACATCACGGTCGTCGCCGCACGCTTCGAAGGTGAGGGACTCGCGGAGACCGGCGCCGAGAAGCCGGCGCATCGCGTCTATCGCGGCTCACAACAGGCGCGCAGCACGATCCCGCTCGATCGGGCTTCGGTGCCGGCACTCGCCGCGATGGACCTGAGCGAGATGCCGACGCTCGAGACTGATTTGTCGTTCGGAAAGCTCAAGACGCCGCGCACCAACACGCCGGTGGACTCCAGCGCGTCGACCGTCGAAGTGACTCCGCGCGATGTCGCTCGGGGACCGGTCAAGGTCGGTGTCTCCGGGCCGCCGCCGGCGAGCGGCGCGATGCCCGAGACGGTCGAGATCGCACCGGTCACGATGAAGGCGAAGCTGCCGCCCACTCCTCCCTCCGGCGGATTCATCTCGCCGGGCACGCTCCGGGTCGCGTTCGGGTCGCTGGCGCTGCTCGTCCTGGTGTTCTATCTCGTCAGTTGGCTCAGGGCCTGATGTCGGTCGAGTTCCGCATCACCCACGGCGCACGGGCCGGGGCGAGTGAGCGGTTCGAGAAGTCGGTGGTCTCCATAGGCCGCCACCCCATGAACGACCTGCGGTTCGATACCAACAAGGACATCGACGTCTCCGGTCGGCACGCCGAGCTGCGCTCGGTGGGCGGTCGGCATCTGCTCCACGACATCGGCAGCACCAATGGGACGTTCGTGAATGGCGTGCGGGTGGTCGCCGAGCAGGAGGTGCGCGACGGCGACCTGCTCATGTTCGGCGCCAACGGCCCGCAGGCGAGCTTTCATGTGATCGTCGCGGATGCGGTGAAGGAGCCGGCGGTGACGCGGGGGAATCGGCCGCAGGCCGCGGCGCCCAGGATGAACACCGAGGTGCGCATCGCGCACGCGGTGCAGCAGCAGACGGGGAAGCTCAAGCAGGTGGTGCTCGCGCTCGCCGCCTTCGTGGTCGTGGGTGGAGGTGGCGTGGCCTACGTGACCGTGCGCGCCAACGCCGAGGCGCGCAAACAGGTCTCGACGCTGCTCACCATGAACGACTCACTGGCCCGCTCGCTCGAACAGCGGCTCGCGCAGACCGGGGTGGCCGGCGACGCCCTCGCAGCCGCGCGCGCCGAGACGGCGCGCCTCGCGAGCGAACTCCGTGCACGTCAGGAGTCCGGTGGTGACGTGAGCACGCTCTCGGCACGGATGCGCACCGCGCAGGCGCGCACCGCGAGCATCGCCGGCACGGACTACGGAGCGATCGCAGCCGGCAACAAGGCGGCGGTCGTGTTCATCGCGGTGCTCATGCCCGACGGGTCGAAGTCGAGCGGCACGGGATTCAATATCCTGCCCAGCGGGCTGATCGTCACCAACCGCCATGTGGTGCAGAGTGCGGACGGCGCGCGCGCCCAGCAGGTCGGCGTGATCTTCGAGGGCCAGAAAGGGGCGTGGCACGAGGCGCGGATCGAATACGTGAGCACCACTGACGAACTCGCGTTCCTGCGGATCGTCGATGCGGGCCAGTACCCGATCGTCACCGGCATCGCTGGTGGCAGCGAGAGCGTGCAGATGGGAAGCCCGATCGCGATACTCGGCTTCCCGCTCGGCACCGGTACGGCCGGGAACGACGGTGACATCAATGAGTTGCGTCCGGTCGCCACGATGAACGTCGGCACGGTGAGCAAGACGCTCGCGGACATCATTCAGCTCGACGTCTTCGCCGCACAGGGCTCGAGTGGGTCGCCGGTGATCGACGCGCGCGGGCTCGTGATCGGGGTGCTCTACGGTGCGGCGCGGGAGAGCGGTGGTCGCATCGTGTACTCGGTGCCGTCGGCGCGACTGGCGGCGCAGTTGCCGGCTGATGCGGCGGGTGTGATCCGCTAGGGCTGCGGGACCGGCACGACCGGCGGGATCGCCGCGCGCTCCATCTCCTCAAGCGCCCGCAGCACCTGCGACACGAGTTCACTCATCCCCGTCGCCGCGGCGGTCGCTGCGGCAGTCGCTGCGACGGCACTCGAGACGGTGCGGTGACTCGCCCACTCCGGCGCCGCGAGGTCGCGCACCGAGACCAGTCGTACGAGGCTGTCGCGCGAGGGGAGCAGCGCGATCGACACGATCAGGTCGGCGCCGAGCTTCTCCTGCACGCCATTCACGGTCCGAGCCTCACGAAGCGCTGCCGCCACCGAGTCAGCCGGCACGACCACGTAACGCGGATGCGCGTCGAACTGCCGCCGCAGCGAATCGACGAACACGCTGCTGAGCCCGTCGAACTCGGGGCGCGTCCGCGACGAGCGCGTCGAGCACCGCGCGATGGATCACACCGGCCCGTGCGGGTAGTCGAGCGCCTCGGCGACGTCGCGGCATCGTGTATCAGATCAGCGCGCACTGCTCGCCCGCCGAGAGGAGTGGGACGATGTGCGGATGCGGGTGCCGGAGCTGGGCAGCTACCCGGATCTCGCGGCGGAATCGTTCGTGATTCACGCCGACGGACTCGCAGCGTTTGCACGACGGGACTAGTCCTTTCGTGCGAGGCGCGCGCGCAGCGGAGTGAGCGCCACAAATCACTCCCTTGAGCGATTTCGACGCTCGGCTGCGGACCCTATCCTTTGTGCTGTATGACCGTGTTCCGCAACCACAAGCCAGTCACGGTGGCGACTAGAGCCACAAAGGAGCCCAGATGAGCATCACCTCGATCACTCGATCCGCGCGCATGCAGTGGACGCGCAAGATCACCGCAGGCCTGACCTTCGCGACGACGGCACTGTTGCTCGCGGCGTGCGACTCGCCCGCCGAGCCGCGTCCCGTCGTGACCATCACCGTGAGTCCCACTCCGGTCACGCTCGCCATCGGAGGCACGCAGCAGTACGTCGCCGTCGGCCGCGACGCCCAGGACCGGGCCGTCATCATCACACCGGTCTGGTCGGTCGTCGCGGCCGGCGGGACCGTGAGCGCCACTGGGCTCTTCACCGCCGGGACTGTGGCCGGCGCCTTCACTGGCACGGTCATGGCGACGAGCGGCACGGTCTCCGGCGTCGCGACCGTGAATGTATCCGCCGGAGTGCTGGCGACGATCATCGTCACGCCGGGCCCAGTCTCACTGGGGATCAACGCGACCCAGCAGTTCACCGCCGTCGGCCGCGACGCGAACAACAACCCGGTCGCGATCACGCCAGTCTGGTCGGTCGTCGCGAGCGGCGGCGCGATCAGTGCCACCGGGATGTTCACCGCTGGGTCCACCACCGGCACGTATCTCAACACGGTGCGTGCGACGAGCGGCGGCATCTTTGCCACCGCGACGGTGACGGTCACCGCGGGGGCGCTCTCGACGATCGAGGTCACTCCGAACCTCACCGTGCTCGCACCGAACGGCACGCGACAGTTCACGGCAGTCGGCCGTGATGCTGGCAACAACGCTGTCGTGATCACGCCGACTTGGTCGGTCGTGGCGAGCGGCGGCACGATCAGCGGCACCGGCCTCTTCACGGCGGGAGCCAACGCCGGCACCTTCACCAATACGGTCCGCGCGACGAGCGGCACGACGAGCGGGTTCGCGACGGTCAACGTCACGACCGCCTCCACACTTGCGCCGGTACCTCTCGGAGCGGCGATCAACTACGTGATCCTTGCGAAGTCAGCGATCTCCACCGTGCCGACCTCGGCGATCACCGGCAACCTCGGTCTGAGTCCGGCGGCCGCGACCTTCATCACCGGATTCTCACTCACGCTGCCGGCCGGCGGGGCCTTCTCGACCTCTGCGCAGGTCACCGGCAACGTCTACGCGTCCGACTACGCGGTGCCGACCCCGACGAACCTGACGACTGCAGTCAGCGACATGCAGACGGCCTACACTGACGCGGCGGGCCGGCCGAACCCGGACTTCTCGGAACTGAACACCGGCAACATCGGCGGGCTCACACTCCCGGCCGGTCTCTACAAGTGGTCGAACACCGTCACCATCCCGTCCGACGTCACGCTCAACGGAAGTGCCACCGACATCTGGATCTTCCAGATCGCCGGCGGCATCACGCAGGCCTCGGCGACGCGCGTGAACCTGACCGGCGGTGCACTGGCCAAGAACGTCTTCTGGCAGGTCTTCGGGGTGGTGGATATCAATACCACCGCGCACATCGAAGGCATCATCCTCTCGCAGACCTCGATCACGCTCCGCACCGGCGCGTCGGCGAACGGCCGACTGCTGGCCCAGACCGCGGTGACTCTCGCGGGCAACGCGGTGGTGCAGCCGGCTCCGTAAGGCCGCGCGTATGCGCACAGACGGAGCGCAGGGATCGGGGAGGCCGTCGCGCGACGGCCTCCCCGATCGTTTCACCGTACTCGGCTCACGCGAGCCGCCGCGCCATTGCCTGCTGCATGCAGCGGTCCGCATTCCAGCCGCAGACCACATTCCCCGCCTCGGGGATCTCGGCCGCGAGCCCCGGCGGCCCGAAGAGTGCCACCACCACCGACCGCCGCGCTTGGCGCGCGTCGGCGACGACCTGTGCGACGCGTCGACGTGTATCGAGACTGTACCCTGCGCGGCCCTTGCCGGGGCCAGGGCCGCCGTAGAGTGCCAACAGCACCGCGCCCTCACCTTCCGGGGTAGGGCCCGGCACTAGACGCGGAGCGAGGCCAATGGAGCGCAACGCATCGCAGAGCGGCGCGCGCGACGGCACCGGCCAATGCGTCCCCTCGTCGTCCACCTGAACGACGTCCACCACCGGGCCGATGTTCGCGATCACGCCTCGCACGGGGTGCACGAGTGTGTCGGCGAGCTGTCGCGACCAGAGCAGATCGTCGAGCGTCGGTTCGCGTGTGGGCCCAGGGCTCCCCCACTCGGCCCAGAAGGTGCGACGGGTCCGGCTCTCGCGCAGACTGTCCTGCGGGAGCATGCCGGCGTCGGCGGCGCGCTCGAGCATCTCGAGCACGCCGTGCAGGTCGGTGGGCGCGAGCAGAAGGTCGCAACCGGCCGTGACCGCCTCGATCGCAGCGATCCCCTCGTCGTCGCCGCGACGCAGTCCCGGTGCGCTCAACAGATCACTGACGATCAGTCCCTCGAACCCGAGCTCGCGGCGCAGCAGTTCGGTGAGCATCGGGTGCGAGCGAGCGGCCGCGCGGCCGCTCGCGTCGAGCGACGGGTACGAACAGCTCGCCGCCATGATGCTCGCCACCCCGGTGTCGGCCGCGGCACGGAATGGGAGCAGGTCGTCGGCCCAGAGCGTGCCGGCCGGCACCGTGATCGTCGCGGCGTCGAGATGCGGATCCTCCTCGGCGCGTCCCATGCCCGGAAAATGCCGCACACACGCGAGCACTCCTTCGGCCTGGCAGGCATCGACCCACTCCACCGTCCACTCGGCGGCGCGTTGCGCGTCGAGTCCGAAGCTCCCTGCGCCGAGCAACGGGTTCGACGGCTCTCGTTCGAGGTCGGCAACGGGACCAAGTGCCCAGTTCACGCCGAGCATCCGCAGTTCGCGTGCGGTGAGCTTGGCTGCACGGCGCACCACGTCGCCGTCGCGCAACGCCGCGATCGCTGAGAGCGGCGGTAGGCCCGTCGCGTCTGAGAAGGCACTGCCAGCTCCGCCCCCGACCTCTGCCGCGATCAACAACGGGATACGGCTCCGGCGGTGCAGCTCCTGCGTGATCGCACCCACCTCGGCGCTCGAGCCTCCCACGATCCAAAAACCACCAACGCCGATCTCGATCGCGTCGGAGATCATCTCCGCCAAGTAGCCGAACCCATCACCAGGATCCCACCGGAGCTGCGGGACGAGGAGATGAGCGAGTGGGCGCGTCACGCGGGGTGGAAGGCGCCGAGCACGCGAGGGCCGCGCGCGCCTGTCGCCGAGGGAACGTTGCTGGTGCGACCGTGGAGATGCAGCCACCCGAGGAAGGCGAAGGCCACCGCCTCCTTGGCGTCACCGTCGAAGAAGACGCGGTCGAACGCGCGCACGTGTCGCGGAGCGAGCGTCATCGCGATCGCTTCGCGCAGCACGGGGTTGCGCGCGCCGCCGCCTGAGAGAAGCACGTCCCCGAGCGACTGCGGCACGAAGCGCTCGAGCGCCACGCCGATGGTACGCGCAGTGAACCAGGTGGCGGTGCAAATGATGTCCTCGTTGGTGCACAACGGGCGCGCCGCGCGACAGGCAGCGATGAACGACTCGATGTAGCTCGCCGTGTACTTCTCGCGCCCAGTGGATTTGGGCGGCTCGGCCGCGAGCCAGGGGTCGGTGAGCAACTGCTCGATCACCTGTTCGATCGGAGTGCCCTTGGCGGCAAGCGCTCCATTCACGTCGTAGGGCAACTCCGGGCGCAGCAACCGCGTGACGCCGTCAATGACGCAGACGCCAGGACCGGTGTCGAACGCCCGCACGCCTTCGAGCGCGCCGCTGGGAGGGACGACCGTGAGATTGCCGATGCCTCCGATGTTCTGGAGCACGCGCCACTGCGTGTCGTCGGCAAAGAGCAGTGCGTCGGCGATGGGGACGAGCGGCGCACCCTGTCCGCCCGCAGCGACGTCGCGCGTGCGGAAGTCGGCGATCACCGGTAGGCCGGTGCGCTCGGCGATCACCGCCGGTGCGCCGAACTGCCAGGTGCCGAACGGTGGTTCATGCCAGACCGTGTGCCCATGCGACGCGACGGCGGCGATGCCCTCGCGTGCGACACCCGCCTCGGCGATCGCGGCGAGCGCGGCGTCGGCGAGCCAGCCGCCGAGAGCGAAGTCCAGGCGCGTGTACTCGCTCGGCGTTGCGCCGACGAGCGCGGCCGTGAGGCGCGTACGCGTGGGGGCGTCGTAGGCGCGCGAGACGTGCGCCAGCAGCTCAGGGCGCACGCGACCGTCGGGGTCCTCGTGGAATCGCACGACGGCTGCAGTGATGCCGTCGAGTGATGTGCCGGACATGAGGCCAACGAGGACCTCCGTCATGCGCTCTCCACCGGCGGCGGCGCATCGGACACGACGCGGCGGATCACACCGCCAGCCGCCGCGAGCCGCTCGAGGGCCGTCACCCGATCGACGTCGAGCTTGTGCATGGTGATCGCGACCTTCACATGCCCCTGCGCGCGCGCGAGCAGCGCGCGGGCGTCGTTGCGTGAGAGATCGCAGGTGGTGATCACCAGTCGTTCGGCGCGGTCCTTGAGCTTGTCGTTGGTGGCCTGCAGGTCGACCATCAGGTTGCCGTACGTCTTGCCGAGCCGGACCATCGCGCCAGTGGTGATCATGTTGAGCACCATCTTGGTCGCGGTGCCGGCCTTGAGGCGCGTGGAGCCCGTGACCACTTCGGGCCCGGTGATAGGGACGATCGCCACGTCGACCGCGCGCACGAGTTCGGGAGCGGGTGGTGAGCAGGCGAGGATCCCGGTGCGCGCGCCGAGCGACCGCGCATGCTCGAGCGCGGCGCGCACATAGGGCGTGGTGCCGCTCGCGGCGATGCCAAGTACGAAGTCTCCAGCGGCGACACCTGCGGCCGTGAGGTCCGCGCGCGCGCCATCAGGGCGGTCCTCGGCGCCTTCCTGCGACCGCGTGAGCGCGGCCGGTCCGCCGGCGATGATGCCCTGCACCATCGCCGGATCGCTGCCGAACGTGGGCGGGCACTCGGAAGCATCGAGCACTCCCAGACGGCCCGAGGTCCCCGCGCCGGCGTAGAAGAGCCGGTGCCCGCCGCGAAAGGCCTCCTCGGCGAGTTCGACGGCGCGCGCGATCGCGAGGCGCTGCGAGGCGACCGCGTCGGCCACGCCATGATCTTCGGCGTTCATGAGATCGACGATCTGGATCGCGGTAGCGACATCGATGTCGGCGCTGCGCGGATTGCGGCGCTCGGTGACCCGGGGATCGAGCACGAGGGGGCGGGGTCTGAGAGAAGGCGGCGGGCCCGCCTGGCGTCGTCGGTGTCGCCTGCGCCCCGCGCCTCGTAACTTATCGACCGACATGACCACTCGCACCCTCGCTCTCGTCGCCGCCCTGCTCTTCGCATCCCGGGCCAGCGCACAACTCATCAAAGTCCCCTCGCTCGACGAGTCACGCCGTCCGCTCTCGGTGAGCGTGCATCTTGGCTTCCTGCAGACGCAGGACCGGTTCGACGGACAGAGCGGATCGCAGTGGTACCTCGGTGAGGCACTGCAGTACCGCGCCGCGCTCGAGTACGGCACCAAGAGCGGCTCGCTCGCACTGGTCGGCTCGCTCGCGAATGTGCCGATCGCCCGCAATGTGCCGATCGACTTCTCGGGCGGCACGGCGGCGGGTTTTTCGGATGGCACGATCCAACTGCGACAGTACCTCGCCGCGTTCCGCACGCCGGAGACCGAGGGCGCGCATCAGATCGTGGACGTGGGCGTCGGCCTCTCACAGTGGACCGCCTACTCGGGCACCGACGCACTCACGGACGACGAGCGCAAGGCGCGCAACGCCTTCTCCCTCGTTGTCGGCTACGGATTCGGCTTCACCCTTGGCAACCGCGCCGCGTTCAACATGGTACAGGACGTCGCGACGCTCTGGGGGTCTAAGGAAGGGTTGCCGTCGGGGCGGTCGCGGATGGTGCGGCAGTACACGACGAGGGTCGGAGTGAGGGTGATGCTCAGAGGACAGAGGTGAGATGTGAGAGGTGAGATGTGAGAGGTGAATCACCGAATGTGCACCAGTCCCCGCGTCTGACTGTCCGCCGTACGCCGTTCCCTGTGTCCCCTGTGCCCCTGTGGTGAATAGCAGTTCGCCTCTCCCCATGAATCCCCAACGCATGCGCAAGCAACTCATCGCCCTCGCCGCCGTATTCGCGGTCTCGGCCTGCCGCCCCAGTCCCGCCCCGACACCGACACCGACGGACGCCCGGTACTCCGGCACCTTCGCCGGCGGCTTCCGCTTCCCCGAGGCGCGCGAGGCGGTATTCGGCGCCAATGCGATGGTCTCGAGCAACTCGGAGCTCGCCAGCACGGCCGGCGCCGAGATCCTCAAGGCCGGCGGCAACGCGGTCGACGCGGCGGTCGCGACCGGATTCGCGCTCGCCGTGACGTATCCGTTCGCCGGCAACATCGGTGGCGGTGGTTTCATGGTCATCCGCATGGCCGACGGTCGCACGGCGGCACTCGACTACCGCGAGATCGCCCCGCTCGCCGCGACGCGCAACATGTTCGTCGACTCCACCGGCAAGCTCACCGACAAGAGCGTCGTCGGTCACCTCGCGTCTGGCGTGCCGGGCGCTGTCGCCGGGCTCGACGCGGCGCTCCAACGCTTCGGCAGCATGTCGCTCGCACAGGTCATGGCGCCGGCGATCCGCCTCGCGCGCGACGGCTTCGTGGTCGACAGCGCGCTCTTCCGCTCGCTCACTGGTGCCAAAGAGCGTCTCTGCCGCTTCGCGGGCTGCCCAACGTTCTTCCCCAGCGGCGAAGTCGTCACTCCGGGTACGCGCTTGGTGCAGCCCGACCTCGGACGATCGTTGCAGCTCATCGCCGAGCGTGGTCCGCAGGCGTTCTACGACGGTCCGATCGCCGAAGCGCTCGTCGCTGAGATGCAGCGCGGCGGTGGCATCATCACGCGCGAGGACCTGCGCCGCTACGAAGCCAAGTGGCGCGATCCGGTCGTCTCGACGTATCGCGGCCACACGCTCATCACCATGCCGCCCGCCTCGTCCGGTGGCATCACGATGACCGAGTCGTTCAACATCCTCGAGACGTTCGCGCCGCTCCCCGCGTTCGGTAGCGCCGAGTACGTGCATCTGCTCGCCGAGACGTTTCGCCGGTCGTTCATCGACCGCAACTCCAAGCTCGCCGACGCCGACTTCGTGCCAGTGCCGCGTGACGAGCTCACGTCCAAGGGCTACGCGCGGACGCTCGCTCAGCAGATCGATCGGCAGCAGGCCTCCAGGACTCCGGCGTTCGAGCAGTCACCGGAGCCGGAGCACACGACGCATTACTCGGTCGTCGATCACGCCGGCAACGCTGTTGCGACGACCACGACGCTCAATGGCGGCTACGGGTCGGCGGTCTGGATCCCCGTGGGCGGCTTCTTCATGAACAACGAGATGGACGACTTCGCGGCGCAACCGGGCACGGCGAACATGTTCGGCCTCGTGCAGGGCGAGGCCAACGCGGTGCAGCCCGGCAAACGGATGCTCTCGGCGATGTCCCCGACGATCGTGCTCGACACACTGGGTGAGGTGCTGCTCGTCGTCGGAGCCGCAGGCGGACCGACGATCATCACCGCGACGAGTCAGGTGATCCTGAATGTGATCGAGCACAAGATGAACCTCGCCGATGCCATGCGGGCGCCGC
The DNA here is from genome assembly GCA_031416115.1 of Gemmatimonadota bacterium. GTDB lineage: Bacteria > Gemmatimonadota > Gemmatimonadetes > Gemmatimonadales > Gemmatimonadaceae > Pseudogemmatithrix. The sequence continues at coordinate 2,938 of JANOTB010000248.1, read as the reverse complement.
GGATGCATCACCAGTCGCTACCCGACGAGATCCGGCTCGAGAGCGTGGGGTTCAATGCGGAGGCGATCGCACGGCTGCGCGCGATGGGGCACACGATCGCGACGACACAGGGGATCGCGAACGTGAATGCGGTGATGCGGGTGCCGGGGGGCTGGCACGGGGTGCGGGAGCCGCGGTCGGGTGGAGCCGCGGTCGGGTACTAGGGTTCACCTCAACTACGTTCACCACCGAGGCGCCGAGGTCACAGGGAAGCCGACCCAGCGGGAACGAACGGTCCCCCCCCCTGTGCTCCCTGTGCCCCTGTGGTGAACGTCGTTGCAGTTACACCGCAGGCCGAACTATCGATTGACCGACAGCGCCTTGGTGATCGCGATCGTGATGGTGCCGTTCGCCGGGAGGCAGCCTTCGAAGTCGCTCGTTCCGGCCGCGACCGCACCGCCAGCCGCTGCACCGACCGCCGCGCCGATCACCGTGCTCTTGGTGTTCTTGCCGAGCAGTTGGCCGGCGATCGCACCCACCGCGGCGCCCGTCGCGACCTTGCCCACCTGCTGGCCAGTGCTCTGCGACCGCACCGCTTCGATCGTCGCGACGTTCGTCACGTCACCCTCGACCGTGTACGTCTGCGAACCGACGGCGACCGAGACCACGTCGAACGCGAACTTCCACTGATCCCTGGAGTTCTTCGAGATCGCTGACTCCGTCACCGTGAGCGTGACGACCGAGCCCGCGGGGAGCTTCGCGCCATTGGTGCCCATGACATCGGCAGCGAGCGTGGCGGTGAAGGTAGCACCGACCTTGTGCGTGTTGGTGCACATGCGCGTGCCGGTCGTGACGGCGAACGAGGTGCCGGCAGCGATCATGCCCGAACGCGGGGCGACCTTGGTCGGCGCGGCGGCCGCCGGGCGCGGAGCCGGGGCCTTGGTCACCGGCGGCGCCGGTGTCGGGGCCGGCGCGGGCTCGGCGACTGCGGGCGGCGCGTCGTTCATCGGAGCGCCCGAATCCTGCGGCGCGAGCTGGATATCGCGCGCGGCCTCGTCGGTCGCTTCCTTGCCGCCGCAAGCGACGACGAACGAGACGATCATGAGCGGGGCGATCGAACGCCGGATAATATTCGCGAGCATCGGTGTCTCCAGAGAAGGGGTTCTTGGCGAGGTATGAAATCTTGCCACAGGACCGTGTTCCCGCAACGAGCTGCGCCCTGTGACGTCCCTGACACGCCTGATCGAGTGGGCCCGGCCATACCGTGGCCAGTTCGCCGCGGGACTCGCCAGCGTGGTCGTGTCGACAGCCCTGGCCAGCCTCATGCCGACTCTCATCCGCCGCGCGATCGACGCGATGGCGGCCGGTGCGCCCCTGGGGGACATCCTGCGCATCGCCGGCGCGATGATCGGCCTCACGCTCGTGATGGGCTGGTTCCGTTTCCAGATGCGGAACATCCTCAACGGGGTCTCACGCGTGATCGAGAACGACCTGCGCGACGCGCTCTTCAGCCGCCTCACGCGACTCGACCCCGCCTGGTTCGCGCGCAACCGTACCGGAGACGTCATGGCGCGACTGACCAACGACCTCGGTGCCGTCCGGATGGCCGCCGGACCGGCGGTGATGTACCTCACGAACACGATCTTCGGCGGCCTCTTCGCGCTCAGTTTCATGTTCGCGATCAGTCCGCGGCTCACCCTGCTCGCGCTCCTCCCGATGGTCCCCCTGCCCATCGTGACGCTGGGACTCGGTCGCGCGATCCACCGCCGCTTCGAACGTGTGCAGGCTCAGTTCGGCGATCTCACGACACAGGTGCAGGAACACCTCTCGGGCGTACGCATCGTGCGGGCGTATCAGCAGGAGAGTGCCGAGCTCGCGCGCTTCACGGAACTGAGCGCCGGATACCTCGAGAAGAACCTGCGGCTCGTGCGCCTCAACGGACTCATGAACCCGAGCTTCGCCCTGCTCGCCGGGCTCGGGTCGGCGGCGGTCCTCGGGCTGGGCGGTGCCAAGGTGCTCGACGGCACGCTCACGATCGGCGCGTTCGTCGCGTTCGGACTCTACCTCGCCAACCTCACCTGGCCCCTGATCGCGCTCGGGTGGGTGACGAGTCTGTTCCAGCGCGGTGCCGCCTCCATGACGCGTCTCCTCGTGATCCTCGACGCCGAGCCAACGATCCGCGACCCCGAGCCGCCGCGAGTCGTCGCGACGTTGCCCGCGAGGTTGCCCGCGACCACGGGCGGCCGCACGCTCACCTTCGAACGCGTGGGGTTCGCCCATGCCGGTGCTGACGGGACCCTCGGTCGCAGTGTGCTCGAGCACATCTCGGTCCACGTGCCGGCAGGCTCCACGCTCGGGATCGTCGGCGCGACCGGTTCGGGAAAGACGACGCTGCTCGAACTCATCCCCCGCCTCGCCGACCCCACGAGCGGCCGCGTGCTGCTCGACGGCGTCGACGTGCGCGACCTGCCGCTCGACGTCCTGCGCCGCGAGATCGGCTTCGTTCCGCAGGAGAGCTTGCTCTTCGGCGAGACGATCATCGACAACCTCACGTACGGGTCGTCGAGCGAGGCCGATGCACGCTGGGCGGCCGGCGTCGCGCAACTCACTCAGGCGGTCGACGGCTTCCCCGACGGATTCGCCACGATGCTCGGCGAGCGCGGCGTGAATCTCTCCGGCGGACAGAAGCAGCGCGCGGCGATGGCACGCGCGCTCGCACGTCGCCCGTCGGTCGTCATTCTCGACGACGCCCTCTCGGCCGTCGACACGCACACCGAGGCGGCGATCCTGCGCGGGCTTCGCGAGGCGCTCGCCGGCCGCACCGCGGTGATCGCGTCGCACCGGATCACCGCGATCCGCGAGGCGCAGTGGATCATCGTGCTCGATGACGGCAAGGTGGTCGAGCAGGGTCGGCACGAGGAGCTTCTCGCGGCCAAGGGGCGGTACTGGGCGCTGCTCA